>BQJN01000019.1 GCA_021604725.1 Lysobacteraceae bacterium
CGATATTCGTCACGAAACAGAGCAGCCCTTACGGCAAACGGCCTGGCACGATGGCGAGCGTGCCGTTGCGCTAGCGATCGTCATTCCCCGTGAGAAAGCCAATGCAGTTGAGTTGGGCCATGAAATCCGTGCCATGGTCGAGACTTTACGACCAGAATTTGCCCCTCTGGTCATTGAGGAGATGTTCTTCCAACCCGACCATGTCGAGAGTCGACTGAGCGAATTGGGCAACTCCCTGCTATTCGGCATTGCAGTCGTCGCCGGAATACTGTTCCTGGTGATGGGCCTGCGCCTGGGACTGGTGGTCGCGGTGACCATTCCGCTGGTCACCTTCTCATCGGTCGCTCTGTATGCAGCCGGCGGTGGCATTCTGCATCAAATTGCCATTGCCGGCATGGTGGTCGCTCTGGGCATGCTGGTCGACAACGCTATTGTGATGGCAGAGAACATCCAGTGGCATCTCGATCAAGGCAAGCACCCCAACGACGCGGCCAATTTATCCGTTCATGAGCTGTTTGCCCCGCTCGGCGTGGCCACCGGCACAACGCTGGCCGCCTTCGTACCGATGCTGATTTCCACCGGCAACACCGCCGATTTCACTCGCATGATCCCCACCATGATCATGCTCATCCTGCTGGTCAGCTACCTGTTCGCTATTTTTGTGACACCGACCATTGGCCGACTGTTGTTGCGTGCCAGAGTAAACAGCAAAGCGGATAGCAACGACACATTGCAACGGCTTGGCGCCATCCCGGTCAACCATCCATGGAAGGTGGTCATCGCCGCCTTGTTCGCTTTGGGTGTGTCAGTGTTCATGACGCAGTGGGTAGACCGTACCTTCTTCCCAAATACGGCACGGCAACAGTTGGTGGTAGACATCGAGTACCCCACCGGAACACATTTGAGCACGACCACTGAGGCCGCGCTAACGTTGAGTCGACACCTGCGCACGCAAGTCGGTGTTGAGAAGGTGTTCACGTTTACAGGAAACTCCGGGCCGAGTTTTTACTACAACCTGACCGAAAACTCCCGCAGCCCCAACATTGGGCGTATCGTGGTCCTGACCGACAGTGTTGACCACATGACCGACCTGTTCGACTTCGTTGAGCGGTACGGCAGGACGGAGCTGCCCGATGCGCAGCTGGTTCCAAGGCGTCTCGGCCAGGGGCCGCCGACGCGCGCTCCAATTGAAATACGAGTCAATGGTGGCGACCTTGAACAACTTGAGCCGGCCGCCAATGCCGTGCTCGATATCGTCCGATCGGTTCCCGGAACACGAGATGCGCGCAGCACGCTGGGCCGGGGTACCGCAACGCTGAGGTTCAATATCAATGATGCAACAGCTGCGCGTTTCGGCCTGAACCGGGAGGCCGTAGCCCAAGCGCTGTACGGACGTACCTTGGGCCAAAATGTCGGCGATTATCGCGCCGGCGACGACCCGATTCCCATTCGGCTGCGCTCGCCACAAGGTGAGTCGATGCCAGCAGAAGGCTTGGAGACGGTGGCCCTGTTCTCCCCGACGCACGGCCCGATCCCGTTGCTGACGTTGGTCAATATTGAGACCGAATGGCAACCGGCCAGCCTGCGTCACTATCAATTGCAACGATCAGTCAGCATCCTTTCACAACTGGACGAGGGTGTCAGTTTTGGCAAAGTCCAGTCGCAGTTGGATCAGCGCATAGCTGCTCTAGAGCTACCACCGGGCATCAGCATTGACTATGGTGGCCAGGCAAAAGGCTCAGGCGAAGCGAATGTCGCGTTGCTGCGTGCCCTGCCCCTCGGCCTGCTGTTACTGCTGTTTTTCCTGTTATTGCAATTTAATTCGTTTCGCCGCGTCGGCATCATCCTGTCGACCGTGCCGCTGGCCCTGATCGGGGTCATTCCCGGACTGGTGCTAAGTGGCTCACCGTTTGGCTTCACATCAATGCTCGGTGTCATTGCATTGATCGGCATCGTGGTCAACAACGCCATTGTCCTGGTCGACGTCCTCGACCGCGAGCTGGCCAACGGTACTTCACTCAATGATGCCATTCGACTGGCGGTAGAGCGACGAACTCGACCGATTATGCTGACCACGGCGACCACGGTGGCTGGGCTTTTTCCATTGACACTAACCGAAAGCACGCTTTGGCCGCCGCTGGCATGGACCATCATCTCAGGCCTTTTAGCCTCGACTTTCCTCACTCTTATGGTAGTACCTGCGTTATGTCGGCTATTGCTGCCGATCCGTGCCAACGAGCAATGTTTGCTTGAGGGTGTAGACTTGTCCGACAATGTTGAGAGGAAGCCGTCGTGACTCTATGCCCCGTTGCTCTAGCCGTAGGGTGCAAAAAGTGCCCCATCTTTTCCGTTTGCCCTGCCAAGGGCTTGATTGGTGATTACCAGGGCGAAGGCTCACAAGCCGGCGAATCAGATCGCCAGAGCAATGAGCCTGGTGACAAGTCCGGTTAACGACCGCTCGTCTTGCCAAAGGCCCGTTCGTCACGACCAGGGGTAGCAACGAGCTTGTTGACCACACGGTTCTGAGTCCATACTGATCGACAGGGTGGTATTCAGGAATGGGTAATGGTAGAGCTGGACCCCAGGTCAGTAGCCTACTCGGCGGCCATAGTCGGGTTGTTTCTGCTGGCCCTCAATGCGGTCTATTGGTGGCTCCGCCAGACCCACCCGGGCTTTGGCCAATGGGTACTGTCTTTGGGCATGCTGGTGCTGGCGCTAACCGGCATCAGTTGGGCACAGTTTTTCCCGGCGTGGTTGTCTGAAGCGCTAATCAACACCTCCAGCATTCTGGCCATGTACCTGGCCGCCTCGGGTGCACACCAATTCCTGCGTCATCGTCCGCTCGATCTGTTGACCACTGCCGGGTTCGGTTTTGGCCTGTCCATGGTATTGCTCGTCCAGGTGACCGGCCCCGATCTGGTGCGGGCAGGTTTAGGCGGCTTGGTGATGGGCTTGTTGGCGTTACGAGCCGCTTATATCTTTTTGTGGCCGCGAGTTAAGGGGCTCCGTCTTGGATCTGGTTTCTGCGGGCTGTTGATGCTCAGTATGGCTGTGGAGCGGTTCTGGCGAGCCAGCTTTTTTGTTGGAGAATCACTCTCCGGGCCGTTTATGAATCCGCACCATGCAGCAATAATCAACCATTCCTTCAATGCCACCTTTATCGCCCTTTGGGCCATGGCCTTTGTCTTTCTCAACGCCTCCAGAGTCGAGCTTGATCTGCGCAGATCACGAACCGAGCTGCAACAATTGGCAGACCGCGATCCGCTGACTGGGCTGCTGAATCGTCGGGCTTTTTTTCAGCGGGCCGAATCGGAGGTGGAGATTGCCAGGCGTGCCAGTTCCGACCTTTCCCTATTGATCATAGACATGGATCATTTCAAGCGTGTTAACGACAAATTTGGGCACCTGGCAGGTGACCAGGTGCTGATCGACTTGAGCCAAATCGTCCTTGATGTCCAGGCTTCGGGCGACTCGGTGGCCAGACTAGGCGGCGAAGAGTTTGCCTTTCTACTGGTTGGAACGGGCGTCGATGCCGCAACCCAGCTGGCGAAAGACATCAACGGTCGCATCCGAGACAAGCTGGTACTCAGTTCGGGGACATATCAAGTAACGGCGTCTATTGGCGTCGGCCAGTTAAACGAAAACGACGCTACATTCGAGCATCTGTTCGCTCGAGTAGACCTGGCCATGTATCAGGCGAAACGTTCAGGTCGCGATAGGGTCAGCGTCGCCCTGAATCAAAAACAAGACGCGATGTTGACGGAAGACCGTTTTTCACGGCCCAATCTGAATCAGTAGTATGGGTTTTCGCCGGTGGCGTGATCGGTCCCATCGAGCACGTTTCGAACACTTGGAAACGCCTGCTTAAGACGCTTTTCAATACCCTCCTTGAGGGTAACGTCGGCCATGCCGCAGCCATGGCAGCCGCCACCAAACTGCAAATGCACATCGCCCTGTTCGCTAATTCCCAACAGCGACACCCGTCCGCCATGGGCCGCCAGTTCCGGGTTGATTTCAGCATCCAGCATCCAGTTGATTTGGTCACCCAAAGGTGCGTCCGAAGCGGGCGCATGGCCTTTGATGTTGGGTGCCTTGATACTCAGACGCCCCCCGGTATCAGTGGCCTCATACTCGATGCTGGCGACCGACAAGTAATCAATGCAATCGCCATCAATGTACAAATCGAGCTCGTTACCCAAGGCATGCTTGACGTCATTTTCCGGGGTCGAGGAGACCTCACAAAACGACAATGAACAACGGGCAGATGGTGTGCCTGGGTCAGTCACCACCAAACGCAAAGCCAGATCATCCATGCCCTGGTCGTCCAGCAGCTTCTTCAAATAATTCACGGCCTCAGGGGTCGTGTCGATCGCCATGGTTGTCACGATTGCAGCTTGTCCTCAGTACTCAGCGCTTTGGCCAAAAATGGCAACGACTGATCCAGGCGGTAGTCGATGCCGGAATGGGTGCCATCAAATTCTTCGTAAGTGAGCTCCACACCCTGATCACGCAATGAACGTATCAGGCGACGCGTGCCATACTGAATGCGGTACTGATCTCGCGTTCCGCAGTCAATAAACACTGCCTTGAGGCGATTGAGTTGATGACCATGGCGCGCCGCCATTAGCAGCGGGTCATGGCTCAACCATCGGTCCCAACGTGTCGAGTCGAGCTCCAGCGTCTCCTGGTCAAACGGCAAGACAATATGACCGGGATTCGCTGCGTCACCATCATAGGTGGCGGCAAGTCCGCACATCATCAAGGCCATGAAGTCCGCCCCACCCGGCTTTTTCGCCTGCCAGAACCAGCGCAGGTAGCGCTCGATATCACCACCATAGCGCGTTAACGCCTGGGCCGCGATCGGGAAATCGGGCTTGTATACCCAATCAAAACCACAGTCGCCGGCATGACTGGCGATCGCCGCCCAATGCTCGGTCTTGCGCATACCGTACACCAGGGCGGCATAGCCACCAGATGATTTGCCTAAAACGCCACGAAATTCAGGCCCGGACCGTACCGGTAACTGTTGCTCAACCAGACCGATCAGTTCGTCGTGAATGTAGCTCGAATACAGGCCCACACCTGGCGAATCAAGGTACTGATTGCCGCCCAGGCTGGTAAAACCATCTGGAAAAACCACTACAACGGGCGGCAGCTTGCCCTGAGCGAACAACCGATCCAGGCGCTGTGGCAGGTTTTCCTTGAAGCCGTTCCAGTTGTCCGAACCGGCACCCGAGTTGGTGTAGGCAGCCAGATACCACAACACCGGCCATTGATCGCTATCCCTGCACCCTGGCGGCAGCCAGGCCTTGACTTCGCGCTCTGCCGGATCACCCCAAGGATTGCTCGCCAATACCCCGGATCGGTGGGTCAATGTAACCAGTTCGCCCCGAGGCCACTGTCCAATCTGGCGCAGCGGTTTTTGCGGTGCCAATGCCATGCGCTTATCCTGTCAAAGGAAACAGCGTTACAGTTTACCAATGAAGCCCATTGGATTGAGGAAATCCTGAACATGAATGACCTGACAAAAAAACGATGTGCGCCCTGCGAGGGCGGAACATCACCATTGAGTCGCGGAAAAAGTGAGGTCTATTTGGAGCAGCTCAGCGGCTGGCAGCTAACCGAGCAGAGCGATGGCATCGAGCGAACGTTTGAGTTCGAGAACTTTCATCAAACCATGGCCTTTGTCAATGCCGTTGCCTGGATCGCGCATACCCAGGACCACCATCCGGAATTGGCCGTCAGCTATCGTCAGTGTCGCGTCCACTACACGACCCACGCGATCAATGGACTGAGTGAAAACGACTTCATCTGTGCCGCCCACATAGAGGCCCTACTGACCTGAAAGCCAATCGGCCAAGTACCGGTCTAATCACGTAACCCAAATTTCCGAGCCAGACATGAGCTATCGCTACAAACAACCTAAGCCGAGTGAAATCACGCCAGAATCGATCTACAAACGTCGACGCGAACTGCTCAAGGCTGCAGGATTTGGAGCCACTTTGTTGCCATTGAGCCCGAGCCTGATGGCTGACAGTGAGGAAGGGCCTCAAGGCTCGGCGATCAAGGCCAGCAAGTCGCCATTGTCGTCAGACCTTGAACCCAACAGTTGGAACGACATCACGACCTACAACAACTTTTACGAGTTCGGCACTGGAAAAGGTGATCCGGCACGCAATGCGCACACCTTGCAAGCCAAGCCATGGACAGTAACGGTGAGCGGCGAGGTCGATGAACCCGGCCAGATCAGTCTGGAAGATGTGATGTCAACGTTTCCGATGGAAGAACGCATCTATCGACTGCGATGCGTTGAGGCCTGGTCTATGGTCGTCCCCTGGGTAGGCTTTCCGTTGGCTGAGCTGATCAAACGGTTCAAGCCGAACTCACGTGCCAAATATGTCGCCTTCAAGACCTTGTATGACCCTCAGCAAATGCCGGGGCAACGCCGTGCTGTGCTGCCGTGGCCCTATGTTGAGGGCCTGCGACTGGACGAGGCGATGCATCCGCTGACGATCCTTGCTACCGGCATTTATGGCCGGGAGCTGCCCAATCAGAATGGTGCGCCGCTACGCCTGGTTGTGCCCTGGAAGTACGGATTCAAAAGCATCAAATCCATCGTTTCCATTGAACTGACTGAGGAGCAGCCGCCCACCAGTTGGAACCTGGCGATACCGAGTGAGTACGGCTTCTACGCCAATGTTAACCCAGAGGTCGACCACCCACGCTGGAGTCAGGCGTCGGAACGCGTTATCGGGTCAGGGTTTAGCCTGTTTGGCAACCGACGTGAGACCGACCCCTTCAATGGCTATGCCGAACAGGTCGCTTCGATGTACAAAGGCATGGACCTTTCCAGGCATTTTTAGGCATTAGCTAACGGGCTCAACACATTGAAGACGTCGACATACGCCTGGGTGCCATGGAGCAAGCCCTTTGTTTTTCTGCTATGCCTGACCCCATTCGGCCTATTGGTCTGGGGAGCCGTTAACAACGACCTTGGTGCGGACCCAACCAACGAAATCACGCATCAAACCGGTACATGGGCGCTACGATTTCTGTTGGCGAGCCTGGCCATGACGCCACTTCGCAAGCTGCTCGGCAGCGCCTGGCCGATTCGCTTTCGGCGCATGTTGGGTTTGTTTGCCTTCTTCTACGCCACCATGCACCTGGCAACCTATGTGTTCGTCGACCTTGGCCTGTACTGGCCTCAAGTTCTCGAAGACGTGGTCAAACGGCCATTCATCACGGTGGGCTTTGCTGCGTGGTTGATCCTGCTGGCATTGGCTGTGACCAGTACCCGCGGCATGCAGCGACGCCTTGGCCGGCAATGGGCACGCTTGCACAAGCTGGTTTACCTGGCCATCGGCCTGGTTATTTTGCATTTCCTGTGGCTGGTCAAGGCCGACCTTCGCGAGCCTTTGATCTACGCAGCCGTGGCGCTTGTCCTACTGGCTTTCCGCGTCAAGCCGCTGAAGATGCTGCGCCACTAGCTGCGCCACCAGCTGATGACCATCAGCGTTCCAGTGGGTGTCGTCAGGCCACCACAACAAATCGCCCGACGCCCCGCGCCGTTGTGCTTCGTGACGCAGTGCAGGCCCGATATCCAACCAAGCCGCACCGATCTCGGCAACCACTGGCGCGAGCACCTGACCGAAGGCCTGCGGCTGGTATTCTCGACCGACAAATTCCGGATAGATCTCGACCTTCGAGGGCACATTGACGACCGTTAACCGCCCACCATGGCGACGCACCTTATTCGCCAATGCACGCAAGATATCGGCAAGATCGGAGAAATTGCCATGGTTTTCAATATCGGACGTTTGGCGAACAGCCCTTTCGACGTAAGGCTTGAAAAATAGGATCGGGCTGGAACCACCGCGCGAAACCGATTGCACCTGGTCGCCATATTCATCCGCCACCGTGGCCATCATGATCAGCTTGTCCAGCGCACAACGACGTTGCAGGTTTTCCAGCCGAATTTGCCATTTTTTCCACCATGGCGGTGTGAATTTGCCAGAACCGAACGAACGACGTTTACCATAAGGCTCGTCCAGGTCGTTTCCTGCAAACAGCAACAACACCACATCAGCCTGTTCAAACCCACCGATACGGTCACTTTCATACCAGAAGTTGGCCAGGCTCATCCATGGGCTGGACGGTATGGCCAGGTTGACCACCTCACGACCGAGCAATGGCCCCAACTTTTCAGGCCAGGCCAGGTCCTGAGTGATACCACTGCCTACCGCAAACGAGTCGCCCAGGACGACTACAGAGCGAGCTGAATCGACGCGGTTTGAATTGCGGAAGCCCGCCAAATCAGTCTCGAATTCGATTGTCTTGTGAACGCGCCAATCAGGCTGCCCGGACATCGCCCCGAGATCACCAACTGAAGGTTGCTCGATGCTGGCATTGGCTCGATACCGCAGAAGGTGCGGATCTTCAGGCCACCGCTCAATTAATCGTTCATGCGCCCGGTAGTACAGTGCATCGGCCATCAGGTTTCTGAGCGAAACCTCTACAACGACCAGCGACCATTGCACCGAGGCGAACAACAAGATGACAGATCCGACCGCGGGCGGCAGCGTTGTGAGCGTTCTCAATACCGCCAGAACCACCGTGCCTATCAGCAAACCGAGAGCCCAGCTGCCCGCAATAACCCCTAGTACAAAAAGGACGCCCCAGCCGAACGACAGCAGCGCAGAAAGAAACAGGTAGGCAGCTTTAGACAACGAGTTTCCTTAGGAAATACGAAGCAATAGAAAGACCAGCAACCCCATCGACAGCAACACGCAGACGGCAACAATAAGCCGGTCGCGAAGCGACAACGTCGATGCTTCCAGACGCACTGGGTCTGCATTCACCGGCATAGGAGGTGGCGTCGAATGAATGTAGCCCGGGGCTTCGACAACAAAGCGCTGCAGATCAAAAGCGATCTGGTCACCCTGATGTAGTCTGGCATCGCGCACGCGATTGCCATTAACGAACGTTCCGTTGGCCGAGCCCAGGTCTCGCAGCACCAAACCGTCTGGTGTTACTCGAATCTGGGCGTGACGACGAGACAACTCAGGCTCTGCCAAAACCACTTCACAGCTGGCCGAACGCCCGATCGTGACGGTATCGAATATGGGTATGACCTTGCCAAAGTAGCTACCAGACACGCCGCGCAAACAAGCGCGATGAACGGTACGTTTTTCGGTCACCGGCTCGTCATCGTCAGGTGGCGGTTTGCGCAGGCCTTCGTCCTCGCGCAACACGATGCTGATATCACCCATGGAAATATGATCGCCCAGGCGAAGGATTGCTTTTTCGCGAATTGGACGTCCGTTCAGGTAGGTGTTTTCAGCACCAATCTCCAAGGTCAGGACCAAGCCCCTGCGATCGTTGCTGATGGCCAGGTGGTTGTCCCGGATGCCATCGGCCTGCAGACACACTTCGTTGTCAGCAGACGCACCAATCCGGATCTTGCCAGTCCCGATCTCGACATCCTTGTGCTTGCTCTTTGGAAAACTCAGCTTCATCGACGCACGACAGTCTTGGCATCAGGACTGCAGTTGTTCCAATCGATAGCCGTAGTGATAAACGGAACTCAAGCGCCACCCCTCTTCTGGTGTTAGGCCCAGTTTGGCCCGAACACGACTCATGTGTGTATCGACGGTACGCGTGTTGACCGTGTCATTCAAGCCCCAAACTTCGCGCAATAGCTGTGCACGTGACAACACTCGACCATGATTTTCAAACAAATAGGCAGCCAACTCAAACTCTCGTTTGGTCAACACCAACAACTCATCATTCTTGTAGACTTCGCGGGTTTTGAGGTCCACGCGGTAAGGGTCCAAGGAAACCTCGCCATCTTTTTCGACACCTAGTCCGGCGCGACGCGCCACCGCGGACACACGAGCGATCAGTTCGTGCTGCTTGATGGGTTTGACCATATAGTCGTCTGCACCAGCACTAAGTGCTTCGACAATGTCACCCTCTTGATCACGCGCGGTGGCAAAAATGATCGGCAATGACCAGTCGAGGTTTCTGCGCACCCAACGCAACACCTCAATCCCGCTCATATCCGGCACCATCCAGTCCAGGATAAGCATGTCAAAACCCTGATCGGGCATGGCCCGTACAAACTGCCAGCCGCTACTCCACGACTGACATCGTATGCCGGCTTCCTCCAACCACAGTTCGATTAGACGTGATTGGTCCTCATCATCTTCGAGCAAGCCGATTCTGACCATTTCACAACTCCTTCGCTTGAGGCGTTACGTCAATTTGTTTTTGTACACGATTGACATGGTAGCAGAAAGGCGAGGCTTGCTCGCCCTCGAGTCCGGAAATGTGACCCAAGTCCGGATTTATCCAAGAAGATCTATCTATGGATGCAGCGATCAAAGTGAATACCGGTTCACCTTTAGCAGCTACGATGCCTCGGGACGCATATAAGGAAACAGCAGAACGTCGCGGATGGATGGCGAATCGGTCATCAACATGACCAGTCGATCAATGCCGACGCCCTCCCCTGCTGTCGGCGGCATGCCATACTCCAGAGCGCGCACATAGTCGCCGTCGTAAAACATCGCTTCGGCATCGCCGGCCTCCTTGGCCTGAACCTGTGCGCGGAACCGCTCTGCCTGATCTTCCGCATCGTTAAGCTCAGAAAAACCATTGGCAATTTCGCGTCCGGCAATAAACAGCTCAAAACGATCGGTAACAGACGGGTCATCGTTGCTGCGTCGTGCCAATGGAGAAACCTCCGTTGGATAGGCGGTGATGAACGTCGGTTGCACCAGCAAATGTTCAGCGGTGGTTTCAAAGATCTCAATCAAGATCTTGCCGACACCATCTTCTTTGCCTGGCTCAATGCCCAGCGTCTTGGCATATTCAAGCAAATACTCACGCTCACCCAGACGCTTGGTATCCAGGGATGCGTTGTAACGAGCCACCGCTTGTTCGACAGTCAGGCGCTCGAAAGGACGTGAAAAGTCGATTGTTTGTTCTTGATAAACAATACTTTCCTGGCCGAACAAATGCTGACACATGCCTCGCAGCATCTGCTCGGTGAGATCCATCATGTCATGATAGGTGGCGTAGGCCTGGTAGAACTCAAGCATCGTGAACTCGGGATTGTGCCGAGTTGAAACACCCTCGTTTCTGAAGTTTCGATTGATCTCGTAAACCCGTTCGAAGCCACCGACCACCAAACGCTTCAAAAACAGCTCAGGCGCGATTCGCAGATACAGGTCAATATCCAGAGCATTGTGATGGGTCACAAACGGGCGAGCCGCAGCACCACCTGGAATCAACTGCATCATTGGCGTCTCAACTTCCAGGAATTCGCGCTCCGGTGCCTCCATGAAGTCTCGTATGTATCTGATCATTCGCGACCGCACTATGAACACGCGACGCGAGTGCTCATTCATGATCAGGTCGAGATAACGCTGACGATAGCGGATCTCCTGATCGGCCAGGCCATGAAACTTTTCCGGCAGTGGCCGCAATGACTTGGTCAACAGTTGCAACTCGCTGACCGTCACCGTCAGCTCATCGGTGCGTGTCTTGAATAGCGTGCCTGCAGCGCCAACGATGTCGCCGATATCCCAGGTCTTGAAGTCTGCGTACTGCCCCTCGGGCAGTGAATCGCGTTGGATATACAGCTGAATACGCCCACTGCCATCCTGAATTTGTACGAAGGACGCCTTGCCCATCACACGTTTTGCCATGATGCGGCCAGCGACGCGCACGCCTATTGAGTTGGCTTCGAGTGTTTCGCGGTCAGAGGCATCGTAGGCCTCATGCAGGGCGGCCGACTGATGCTCGACGTTAAAGGCGTTTGGAAAGGCAAATCCGCGCTCGCGCATCGCCGCCAGCTTTTGCCGACGTTCAGCGATCAAATGGTTTTCTTCAGTCATAATCCTGCCTTCAGGCTGGTTTCTACAAACGGGTCAAGATCTCCATCCAAAACCGCCTGGGTGTTTCCAATCTCGACCCCGGTACGCAGATCCTTGATGCGCGACTGGTCAAGTACGTACGATCGAATCTGGCTGCCCCAGCCGATATCGCTTTTCGATTCTTCACTGGCCTGTTGCTCAGCTCGCCTTTTTTGCATCTCAAGCTCATACAGCTTGGCCTTGAGCTGCTTCATCGCCGTCGCCTTGTTCTTGTGTTGCGAGCGATCGTTTTGGCACTGCACGACGGTGCCCGACGGCTCGTGCGTGATGCGCACAGCCGACTCGGTGCGGTTGACGTGCTGCCCACCGGCGCCACTGGCCCGGTACACATCGATGCGCAGATCAGCGGGATTGATATCGATATCAATATCGTCATCAACTTCCGGCGAGACAAAAACCGCGGCAAACGAGGTATGTCTTCGGTTTCCTGAGTCAAACGGCGACTTTCGAACCAGTCGATGGACGCCAGTCTCAGTGCGACCCCAGCCGTAGGCATAGTCGCCTTCGACACGAATCGTTGCGCTCTTGATACCAGCGACGTCGCCAGCCGAAGCCTCAATCAGCTCGGTCTTCCACTCGCGCCGCTCGCACCAGCGCAGGTACATACGGAGCAACATCTCCGCCCAATCCTGAGCCTCAGTACCGCCGGAGCCAGCCTGAATTTCTATGAATGCGTTGTTGACGTCCATTTCGCCAGAAAACATGCGCTGGAACTCGAGCTTTTCAACCGTGGCCGACAAGCGCGCTACGTCACGCTCAATGCCACGGACGGTGTCGGGGTCATCTTCTTCCGCGGCCATCTCCAACAATTCTTCGGCGTCATCCAGCCCCGACTGGATCTGATCGAGCATACTCACCACATCATCGAGCCGAGCACGTTCCTTGCCCAAGGCCTGGGCACGCTCCGGATCATCCCAAACATCGGGCTGTTCCAGCTCCATGCTGACTTCGGTCAGCCGATCTTTCTTCTCAGCATAGTCAAAGATACCCCCTAAGGGCATCCGAGCGCCCTCTGAGGTCGTCAATCTGACTGCGTAATGGGTTGAGTTCCATGTCGAGACGTCAATTCGTTTAAACGCGCAATTCTAACCGTTGCAGCAAACTGTTGGGCGAAAATTTTGGCTGCCAGCGCGATCAGGCGTCCACCTGACCCTGAATCAACAGTTGCAGGCGAGCCACACCCTGATAAACATTGATATCAAGCGAATAGACCAGACGCACCAGGCCACTGAGTTCGCCAACCGGTGCCCGAAACCAGATCGCATCAAAAATACGCCGACTGCCGTCCGGTTTTAGGCGCAGTTTCAGGTGGCCATCGCCGACAACACGCTGTTCCATCACTTCGAACAGGTTGTCGAACTGCGGCTCTGGAAAGGCCTGTCCCCACGGGCCTGCTGCAGCCAGCTTGGCCGCCATTTCAATGCGCATCTGTTCACATTCCAATGGCCCATCAGAGGTCAAAACAGCTTCAAACTGGGACGGTTGTGAGACCCGCCGCACAGCTTGATCTACTGCTTTTGAAAACTCGGCCAGGTGTCGCTTGTGCAAGGAAAGCCCAGCGGCCATGGCGTGACCGCCGAAGCGTTCAATCATGCCTGGCTGCCCAGCGTCGACCTCGGCCAACACGTCGCGCAAATGAATGCCGCGCACCGATCGCCCAGACCCCTTCAATAGGTCAGCCCCTTCGTGCTCTGGTGCAAACACAATGGTAGGCCGAACCAGCCGTTCCTTGACACGTGAGGCCAAAAGCCCAACCACGCCCTGGTGCCAATCAGGCTGAAAAAGCACGACCGCATGTGGCAGCTTGTCCAGGCCGATTGAAGCAAGCGCCTGATCGACAGCGACCGTTGCTTGAGCCTCCATCTCACTTTGCAAGTTGCGTCTGTCCTTGTTGATTTCATCCAGGCGCAGCGCCAGTTCCATAGCGCTTTCTGGCTGGTCAGCGAGCAAACACTCGATTCCCACGCGCATGTCTTCCAGTCGACCGGCAGCATTGAGTCTTGGCGCCACTGCGAAAGCCAGGTCGCTGGCGGTGGCGCGATCAATATCCCGCCCGGCAATGTTCATCAGGGCTTCAATACCGGCATTACCCCGTTGCCGAATCCGCCGCAAGCCCTGATCCACCAAAATCCGGTTGTTGTGATCCAACGGCACCAGGTCGGCGACCGTACCCAGCGCCACCAACTCAAGCAAAGGGGCCATCGACGGCGGTGACTGGTCCTTGAACCAACCACGTCGCTTCAATTCCGCCCGCAAGGCAGCCATCAAATAAAACATCACGCCAACGCCAGCAATGGCCTTCGAGGGGAATTGGCATTCGGGCTGGTTTGGGTTGACGATCGCCACAGCGGCCGGCAGCGTTTCGCCCGGCAAGTGGTGATCGGTGACGATAACATCGATTCCCAAACGATTTGCAGCGTCCACGCCGTCAACACTGCTGATGCCATTGTCTACGGTCACGATCAGTTGCGGTCGGCTGTCGGCGATGGAGGCTACCAGACCGGTACTTAGGCCATACCCGTACTCAAAGCGATCGGGAACACGATAATCGACCCAATCAATACCGAAGGCTCGCATTGCTCGAATGGCCACAGCAACGCCGGTCGCACCGTCCGCGTCAAAATCGCCCACCACCACTATTCGTTCTTGCCGAACCGCGGCATCAGCAAGCCGGGAGCACGCCCGATCAATGGCGTGCAGTTCCGCCGGAGGCAACATGGCGTTCAATCGATACTGCAGCTGGCCCTCGTCATGAATACCACGAGCGCGGTAGACCCGGTCCAACAGCGGGTCAATGTTCGGCAATGGTGAGCCGGATACTGGCCTGCGTTGCAGTCGAGGCTGGGTGTTCATCGGCATCGATACTCGCGAAGGTCAATCAAAGGTAGCGTCTTTCTGCGCCAAAAAGACCAGCGATCGAAGCGCACCTGTGGACCATCGGCAAAGATCACCGAGCCCCTGGATTTGATGGCCGCTGCGACGTGCTGCGCCAACACAGACTCCTCCACCAACAGCTTCCCGTCAATGCCAGCCAGGCAATATATGCCTGGTTCTCCATTGTTCGCCGACAGCATGTCCAACAATGCCGTCAGTGTCGGATCAATCGCCTCGCCAGCCGGCCCCTGGGCAGCGCTGCCACCTGGCCAACGTCCTTGCCCCCATGGCCACAGCGAGTTGAAACCCTGAACATTGTGATGACGAGCCAACACCTGAGACTCATTAATCAACTGATGCCAAACCCCCGCACCATCGCCGCTCGGCATGGCGTCCAGCAGGGATTGTTCCATCGCCATATCTGGTGCCGTGAAGTGCGTAACCCTACCTGGTTCGGCGACTGCCAAAAATCCCAGCTTGCCCGCACGCTGCAACTGAATGCCTAGTGTGTCGGCACTGCGAATGAGTTCATCGGCGTATTGGTCAGGAATGCTGCAATCATTGGGGCAAGCGTGAATGGTTACGTCGGACATGCCAGTGGCCATCAGCACGGGCTGTAGCCAAACGCCATCACTTTGCATCGGCACAGGCAGCTCGCATTTTCTGGCCATGGCCTGAGCCACCGGTGGCTGGCCCAGTTGACCGGTGACCGCCCAAAACAACTGCTCGGCGATGCCATCACAGGGCGCGGTGCTGGTCACGCCCTTGCCCAGCGAACGCTCCAATTCGGTACGGTATTGAGCGGTTAGTTGCTGCGCCAAGGCCCCCAACGGAGGCAATAGCACAACAGGACGTTGTGGAGATAGGGTCATAGTCGGTGCGGTGTCGCCCACTGCCTCAACGCCAGTTGAGCACGGCCTGAAAAGCCGACCAATTCCATCGGCGACATTTTCGCGGACTGTTTAAACGTATTTGACCGACAAGATTTCCCAGCAACGCAAGCCGCCAGGGGCATCGACCTCGGCGATATCACCCTGCTCCTTGCCGATCAATGCTCGCGCAATCGGCGAACTGATCGAGATACGGTTTTGTTTGATATCAGCCTCCAGATCACCCACGATCTGATAGGTTTTTTGCTCACCACTGTCTTCATCTTCCAATTCGACGGTGGCACCAAAAACAACCCGTCCACGCGGATCGAGTCGCTGAATATCGATCACCTCAGCGTTGGCCAGGGCCCCTTCCAGCTCCTTGATGCGGCCTTCGGTAAAACCCTGTTGTTCGCGCGCTGCGTGATACTCCGCGTTCTCTTTCAAGTCGCCATGAGCACGTGCTTCAGCGATGGCGTTGACGATCTCCGGACGGACGGTGTTTTTCAAGTGTGACAACTCCTCTCGAAGCTGTTTCTCACCCCTGACTGTCAGTGGTATCCGTTTCATATCAACTCCTTCAGGACAGTTCCTGATGTAATTCCTGAACTGATTTCAGGTCTGAAAATGGGTCGTAGTCCAGCGCCGCCAAGGTCGCGGCCGCTCCTGCCACTGTCGTTGAATAGGTCACTTTGCGCTGCAATGCCGCGCGTCGGATGGAAGCCGAATCGGCAATCGCCTGACCACCCTCAGTGGTATTGACAATGAAGTGAATCTCATCGTTCTTGATCATGTCGACGATGTGCGGCCGACCTTCCACCACCTTGTTGATGCGGTCGCATTCAATGCCGGCGTCGACCAGCGCTTGCTGGGTTCCGCCGGTAGCGACCAGGTCAAAACCGCGACGACGCAGTTCCCTGGCCACCTCGATGGTGCGCGACTTGTCAGCGTCGCGAACACTCAGGAAGGCACGACCTCCGGTTGGCGCCACCACACCAACAGCGATCAATGACTTGGCAAAGGCCAGGCCGAACGAAGCGCCAACGCCCATCACTTCACCGGTTGAGCGCATTTCCGGACCTAGGATCGGGTCTGCACCGGCAAACTTGATGAACGGAAATACGGGTTGTTTCACCGAGAAATATTTCGGTACAACCTCTCGGGTCACCCCTTGCTGTTCCAGTGATTGGCCAACCATGCAGCGAGCGGCAACCTTGGCCAGCGGAATGCCGCAGGCTTTGGACACAAATGGCACAGTCCGCGACGCTCTTGGATTAACCTCAAGTACAAAGATTTCGTCGCCCTGTATGGCGAACTGAGTATTCATCAGCCCGACCACACCCAAACCACGGGCCATTTTCTCGACCTGGATGTCCAACTCAGCGCGAATGGCCGGACTCAAAGAGTGCGGTGGCAGTGAACAGCAGGAATCACCCGAATGGACGCCAGCCTGTTCGATATGTTCCATCACACCGCCAATGACTACGCGCTCGCCATCACAAAGCGCGTCAACATCGACTTCAATGGCATGGTCGAGGAAGCGATCAAGCAACACTGGCGAATCGTTGGAGACAGCAACAGCCTCGGTAATGTACCGCTTGAGTTCCTTGCGTCCATGAACAATATCCATGGCGCGGCCACCCAGAACATATGAAGGTCTAACCACCAGCGGATAGCCAATCTCTTCAGCCAGCGTTAGTGCCTCTTCGAGGTTTCTTGCCGTTCTGTTCGGTGGCTGCTTCAAATCCAGTTTGTGCAGCAATTTCTGGAATCGCTCGCGGTCTTCAGCCAGATCAATCGAGTCCGGCGAAGTACCGATAATGGGCACGCCTTCGCGCTCCAGATCACGAGCCAGTTTTAGCGGAGTTTGCCCACCATACTGGACAATCACGCCTTTCGGCTTTTCCAGATCAACGATTTCGAGTACGTCTTCCAGGGTCAGCGGCTCAAAGAACAGCCGGTCGGAGGTGTCGTAATCGGTGGATACCGTTTCCGGGTTGCAATTGACCATGATGGTCTCGTAACCATCATCGCGCAGCGCCAGGGCCGCGTGCACACAGCAGTAATCGAACTCAATACCCTGCCCAATGCGGTTCGGTCCACCGCCGAGCACGATAATTTTCTCTCGATCGGTAGGTTCTGCCTCGCACTCACGCTCATAGCTGGAATACATGTAGGCGGTGGTAGCGGCGAACTCGGCAGCGCAGGAATCGACACGCTTGTATACGGGCCGGATACCCAAACGACGTCGCGCAACACGAACGTCCGCTTCGCTGCAGCCCATCAACTGCGCCATGCGCGCATCGGAGAACCCCTTACGCTTTAGTTGCCACATGCGATCGGCGTCGATACTGGACAGTGGCGCCCCCTCTAGCGTCGATTCTTCGCGGATCAAGTCCTCGATCTGCACCAAAAACCAGGGGTCAATTTTGGTCAGCTCATGCACCCGGTCGAGCGTATAGCCACGCCGAAAGGCATCACCGACATAGAGCAGGCGATCGGGACCGGCCTGTCGCAACTCGTGCTTGAGTCTAGTCTCGGCGTCGCCGTTTTCATCCTCCGCCATGATTGGGTTGAGCCCGTTCAAGCCGGTCTCCATGCTGCGCAAGGCCTTGTTCAAGGATTCCTGAAAGGTGCGCCCAATACCCATGGCCTCGCCCACTGACTTCATCTGCGTGGTCAGACGTGCTTCGGCCTGCGGGAACTTCTCAAAGGTGAAACGCGGAATCTTGGTGACCACGTAGTCGATGCTGGGCTCGAACGACGCGGGGGTAGCGCCGCCGGTGATCTCGTTGCGCAACTCATCCAGGGTGTAGCCAACAGCCAGCTTTGCTGCAACTTTGGCGATCGGAAAACCGGTGGCCTTGGAGGCCAAGGCCGATGATCGCGACACCCGCGGATTCATTTCAATCACGATCAAGCGACCGTCGTCCGGATTGACCGCAAACTGAACGTTGGAGCCACCAGTATCGACACCAATCTTGCGCAATACCGCCAGTGAGGCGTTGCGCATAATCTGGTATTCCTTGTCAGTCAGCGTCTGCGCTGGAGCAACGGTGATGGAATCGCCAGTATGCACACCCATCGGGTCGAGGTTTTCGATAGAGCAGACGATGATGCAGTTGTCGGCGCTGTCGCGCACCACTTCCATTTCGTACTCTTTCCACCCCAGCACTGATTCCTCAAGCTGCACTTCGGTGGTTGGTGACAAGTCCAGTCCGTGCTCGACAATCTCCTCAAATTCTTCGATGTTGTAGGCGATGCCACCACCGCTGCCGCCCATGGTGAACGACGGGCGAATGATGGTCGGAAAACCAATGGATTTTTGAGCGTCCAGCGCCTCTTCGAGGCTATGTGCCATGACAGCGCGTGGCGATGCCAGACCGATATCGTCCATGGCCTGGCGAAATTGGGCGCGATCCTCGGCCATATCAATCGCTTCGCGGCTGGCACCGATCATCTCGACGCCATGTTTTTTCAACACCCCTTCGCGTGCCAGATCAAGGGCGCAATTCAGTCCGGTCTGCCCGCCCATGGTGGGCAGCAAGGCATCGGGCTGTTCGCGTTCGATGATTTTCTCTACCGCTCGCCAGTGCACCGGCTCGATGTAGATGCGATCGGCCATCTCTGGGTCGGTCATGATGGTCGCCGGGTTCGAGTTGACCAAAATAACGCGATACCCTTCCTCTTTCAGCGCCTTGCATGCTTGCGCACCGGAGTAATCAAACTCACAAGCCTGACCGATCACGATCGGGCCGGCGCCGATGATGAGTACGCTTTTTATGTCAGTCCGCTTAGGCATGGTCTGGCTGGTTCCGCTAGTTATTCAGTTCAGGTCATTGCTCGGCTTGGCATTCTGCCGATTACCGCTGCGTCATCATGTCTACGAAGCGATCAAACAGGGGGGCCACATCGTGTGGACCGGGGCTCGCCTCGGGGTGCCCTTGAAAGCTGTATGCCGGCACATCGGTTCGCTCGATACCTTGCAACGAGTCATCGAACAAGGAACGGTGTGTTGCCCGGACGTTGTCGGGCAAACTGCCCTCATCTACGGCGAAGCCGTGATTCTGGCTGCTGATCATCACCCGGCGAGACTCAAGATCAATCACCGGATGGTTTGCACCATGGTGCCCGAACTTCATCTTCACCGACTGTGCACCCGAGGCCAGGCCCAATAACTGGTGACCAAGGCAGATGCCGAAGATCGGCACGTCGGCACGGATGATCGCCTGGATCGCCTCAATCGCGTAGGTGCAAGGTTCTGGGTCGCCCGGGCCGTTCGACAGGAACACGCCATCGGGTTCCAGCATCAACACTTCGCTGGCGGGCGTTTGCGCGGGAACCACGGTCACCTTGCACCCGCGATCGACCAACATGCGAAGAATATTGCGTTTGACGCCAAAATCGTAGGCGACCACATGGAACTTAAGCTCCCCGGCTTCCTTAAAGCCGGCCTGTTCCAAATCCCAGGTGCCAGTCTCAAAACTGTAAGGCTGATCTACACTGACCACCTTGGCAAGATCCATGCCCTTCAGGCCCGGAAAAGACTTGGCTTTCTCAATCGCCGCATCGGCATCACAATCGTCACCGGCCATAATGCAGCCGTTGAGTGCGCCGACATCACGCAGCTTGCGAGTCAGCGCACGTGTATCCACCTCACTAATCGCCACTACATCGCGCTCGCGCAGGAACGTCTCAAGATCTGATTCACTGCGCCAGTTGCTGGCCAGCAATGGCAAGTCGCGGATGATCAAACCAGCGGCAAAGGGTTGCCGAGATTCGTTGTCTTGGTCGGTGCAACCAGTATTGCCGATGTGCGGATAGGTCAGGGTAACCAACTGGCGCGCATAGGACGGATCCGTAAGAATCTCCTGATAGCCGGTCATGGCCGTATTGAATACGACCTCGCCGATTGTGGTGCCGTCGGCACCGATGGCGCGTCCGTGGTAGAGGCTGCCGTCTTCAAGTGCAAGTACTGCTGGTCGCATGAGATACCGTCGCCCGATGCAAGAACGGGAGCGCATGATGCGCTCCCGTTGTGCTGTTCATTCAGTTGGGGAATTGTAACTTCCAAGCCTTGCCCGGTAAAGGTGTTGGCCTTGATTTACCGGTCGAATTGACATTTCATACCCCAACACTCTCACCACGGACCTTGATTTGACTTCGCCAAGCACCGGCCCCTTCCATCTCGCGACCAATTTCTGCGTCATCTCGACGCTATTGCTACTGTCCGCTGGGTGCCAGCAAACGGCGAACCGCCCGCAGCCGCAGCGCCCTATCAACCAAGAGCAAACCGCCCCTCCTGCCCCGACCACGCAAATCGGCAGGACCCGCGTATTCGACTGTGGTGACGAGATCATTAGCGTGCGTTTCGGTCCCGGAGAAATGGCGCTGTTTCGCGGTCCTCAGATGACCGTTCTGTCGCAAGTTCGAGTGGCCTCGGGTGCCCGGTATGACGAAGGTAGCATAAGCTTTTGGATCAAGGGTGACGAGGCTACCGCGACCTTTGATCAACGTTCACACAGCTGCGTTCGTGTGCCTGCAATGGAACCCCGCCTCGGGCACGGCAAGCACTCCATCGCCTTTCGCGCCAGCGGCAATGAGCCACCATGGATGATCGAAGTCGACAGCATGGGGCAACTGCAACTGGCCACCGGGTACGAGAAAACGACATATACCGCGCCCAACGTCGTCTTTAGGCAACCGGTGGAAGGCCACTACCTGATCAGCCTGATGGAAGGGAAAACGCTGGATGTTGAGATCAGCGGCACAGCGTGCCGTGACTCCATGTCCGGACATGCATCGCAATATGCACTGACCTTTCATCTTGACGGGCAACAGCATCAAGGCTGCGGCCAACGTTTCCAGTAGCGTCCAGTGCGAGCTCGTTGCATGAAGCATGGGATTTTTAATACTCTGACAGTGTTTGGACCCGGTGCTAGAATGAGAGCAAGCACACGGGCTGGTGCTCGGTGCAGCCCGACCTGGATACCGTAAGGAAAGGAAATCCGCTTCATGAACGACACCCACTCAGTTAGCAGCGTGACCGGCGTAGCATTGAATCTGCGCGTGGTTGGACCGGGCGGCAGGAGTTACGCCTTTATCATTGACCTGCACATACGGTTCATCGTGGCGCTGGCCTGGTTCCTGACAGCGCACTATTTCATGAGCCTGGGTCAAGGCTTCAATTTCGCCGAGTTTGAACCGCCCGATGGCTACTACATCATTGCAGTAATCCCCGCTACAGTGATTTACTTTCTTTACCATCCGGTGCTGGAGATTGCGCTCAAAGGTCAGACCCCAGGCAAGCGTGTCGCCGGCATTAGAATCGTCAACGAGGTCGGTACAACGCCGGGTGCAGGTGCCCTTTTGGTACGCAACGTGTTTCGCGTGATTGACTCGTTGCCCACGATTTACCTGGTCGGTCTTTTTTCAACCATGATGACCAAAAACAGCGTCAGGGTCGGCGATATGGCAGCAGGCACCCTGCTGGTCTACGCAAACTCCACAAATGAGCTAAGACAGGCATTCGACAATGAGCCCGACAAAGTATCGTCACTGACCCCGCAACAACAACAGGTGGTCAGCGAGTTGTTGTCAAGGTGGCCTCAACTGGATCCCGGTTATCGGCAGGCACTGGCCTGGAAGTTGTTACCGCAGTTGGATCCCAGCAACACCCATTCACTTAAAACCAATGCTAACGATGATGCATTGCGCATGGCACTTAAACACCTGATCGTGAAACAAGACCAAACGTGAACAGGTCAGACCAACCCACCAACACATTGCGGCGATGGCTGGAAACTCGTCGCTCAAGCTGGCAACGAACGGCCGCTGCGATCGACCGCTTGCGAGGACGGGGCGCGAAGTCTACTGCAGACATCGACCGGGTCGTCACAGAGTATCGATCGGTCGCGCGGGACTTGGCCGTCGCCCGGCAAGCGCTGCCCGGGACCGCATTGACGCAGGCACTGGAAGCTAGCTACCAGCATGCCCACGATGTGATACATCGCCCAGCAACGAGGTTCTGGTCCGAACTTAAGGTGTTGTATACGCGCCGTCTTCCTGAAGTATCTTCGCGACTGGTGCCACAACTTGCAGCCGTCTGCATGCTGTTCATGCTAACGGCTGTTGCCGGATGGAGTCTGGTCTCCAACTATCCCGAGCTGGCGTCTTTGTTCGCGTCTCACGAAATGATCGATGGCATGCAACGCGGCGAGCTATGGACCGATGATCTATTTAGCGTGACTCCTCCGGCCATGCTGTCGGCGGGAATCATCCAAAACAACGTGATGGTTAGTCTGTTTGCTTTCTGCCTCGGCGTCTTCTTTGGACTTGGCACGCTTTACATCATTGGCATCAATGGTTTGATGTTGGGTGGCATCTTCGCCGCTGCCAACGATCACCAATTGGCGACCAGGCTTTTTGAGTTTGTAGTCGCCCACGGCGTGGTCGAGATCAGTGTCATTTTGATTGCCGGTGCGGCCGGCATCTGGTTGGGAGAGGCTCTGGCCAGGCCCGGCAAGCAAACCCGCTCAGCTGCACTAAAAAGCGCGGTCAACGATGCTGGTGTATTAATGGCCCTGGTCGTGCCACTACTGTTCGGTTGTGGGCTGATTGAAGGCTATCTATCACCTGACCCAAGTTTCCCAATGGTCAGCAGAGTCGTTGTTGGCGTCAGCTATTGGGTCATCATGGTGGTTCTGATGTCCGGTCGCTTATGGTCCAGACCGCGGGCTCAACAGGCGCCCTGATCAATTCGAATGCGGAATAATTTTAGAGCTTCGCTAGACCAAACGACGTTGCCGCAGAAACTGGTAACGACCTAACACCGCCTGGTCCAGGGTTTCCGGTGTCGCATTGACGGCGAAACAGCCGAGTTGGTCCAGATCAGCTAGCGTTTGGGCCTCCCGCTCCAACGAGTCGCTCGCCGCCACCGACAAGTAGGGACCCAGCCACGAATCACCAGGCTGATCAACCAGATCATCAACACCGGCATCCCGAACCGAAGCAATCAATGGCAAGTGACGAGGGCGAAGCAGTGCCACGCTTTTTATCAAGCCACTGTGGTCCGCATCAGCCAGCTCGGTGAGTAGCACAACCAGCGTTCGCTGCCGCAGTTGCGCCAGCAATGGTGCGATCGCCACCATCGGGTTGGACTCTACCGCGCCGACTCGAAGTTCTGCCAATGCGGTTCTAAACCGTTGCAGTGATTCGAGCCCACGAGCCGGCGGCTGGTTGTAGATGACCTGATCTGCAAAGACCATCAAGCCAACTCGATCATCGGCCCCGACCGCCATTTCCGCCAGGCGGCAAGCTACATTGGTGAATTGGCCCAGTCTGGTCAGCGGCCCCACTCGTACATTGGCACTTCGTCCTGCATCGATCACCACCATGATCTCCAGATGCTGATCCTGACTGAATTGCCTGACGATAGGCTCGCCGGCGCGAGCTGTGGCCTTCCAGTCGATGGCGCGTATCGGATCGCCAATAGCATAGGGCCGTAGACTCAAAAACTCACCGCCCGCGCCCTGTTTGAGCTGCCCCACCTCACCCCCCCGAGTTTGGCCGGGCAACGCCAGGGTGCCCCGCAGGACGTCTGGAATGACCTTGCTCACACTGTCCAAGAATAGAGTTTTGCTCCAATGGGCCAGACCAAAACGGCCTTCAACCCGCACTCTAGCCTGGCTTATGGCCACCTCACCAAGGTTAATACCGACAACAGAAAGGACTTGGCAGCCCACCGCTCTGGCAGGAACGCGCATCAAGAACTCGGCAGGTGAAAGTCGAACACTGGTGGGCACCTGAACAGCCAACTCAAACTGGGCCACCCTGTGCCGACCATTGTCTAACCGCACTTGGCACGAAGCGCCATTACCCAGGGTTAGATTCTGCGGCAACGTCAGCTCAAGCTTCTCAAGCTCGCGTCGGCTGTCCAACCACTCGTAAAATCCAAGCAGCACCAGCAAGACAGCGCCATATTGGGCAAGCATGGTCACCCAGGCGGCGGTCGTCCAGGTGCCTATGATGGTCAACACGATGACCATCGATATCACATACAAGCCACGGCGAGACAGATTCACTGTTGGGCTGCTCAGTTATTCTCGTCTTCGTCGACCGTGGTGCGAGGCACCGCCACGCTGGACAACGCATCAATGACCAATTCGCTGGAAGACAACCCCTCAAGCATGGCTTCAGGTCGAGGCAGGATTCGATGAGCCATGACCGCTTCGGCAACGGCCTTGACGTCATCAGCGCTGACGAACGCCTGGCCGGCCAAGGCCGCCTCGGTGCGGGCACATTGCAATAGGGCCAAAACTGCTCGCGTCGATAAGCCCAAGCGAATCTGTGGGTGGGTCCGGGTGGCATCGGCAATATCCAGAACATAGTTTGTCAATTCTTCGGAAACCACCACAGCATCTACCGCTTCGCGCGCACTGGCCAAGGCATCGGCGTCGATCGGCGTACCTGCCGGGCTGCCAGTGCGCCCGTTCAAATAGGTGGCCAGCACGCGCTTTTCGTCATTTCGCGCTGGGTAGTCTAGATCAACACGCAACATGAACCGATCAAGCTGTGACTCCGGCAATGGATAAGTCCCTTCAAACTCTCGAGGGTTCTGAGTGGCGATGACCAGGAAATCCTCGGCCAGTTCAAATCGCTCTCCATCTGCGGTCACCTGACGCTCTTCCATCGCCTCCAGCAGCGCCGATTGCGTCTTCGGCCCGGTTCGGTTGACCTCATCCATGAGTAGCACATCCGCGAATATCGGTCCCTTGCGAAACGTGAACTGGCCACTGGCGGCGTCCAACACATGGACACCTACGATGTCCGACGGCATCAGGTCAGCGGTACACTGAACCCGTCGATAGACGCCACCCAGGCAGTGAGCAAGTGACTTGGCAAACAGGGTTTTGCCGAGCCCCGGGGCACCTTGCAGCAGTAGATGGCCCTGGTTTATCAATGCGATGGTGGCCATGTGTATGGTTTGTTCCAGTCCGAACACGATAGGAGACAGTGCTCGACTGAGGTGCTGTTCAAGCTCCAACGCGGCTTGGTTCATCGTATTTGTTTCCTGATAGTTGTCACTAATTTGTGTAAACGTGCCAGTGATGCTGGCCGGTAATTGTTACGGCCAAACACGGCCTGCAATTCGTCCACCAAGCCGGTCGCAACGCGAGGTGATTTGCGCAGCGACTCCCAAATCGACTTGTCATTTCCGGAAAGGCCGAATTCATGCCGAACAACGCGCTCAAAATGACGCTCCAGGCGGCGCGTGACCTCTTGCGGATGCATCTTGTTGGCGTACAGGCTGGCAATCGCCCGCACATGATCAGTCGCGGACACAACGACCGATGGTTGATCAACCGCAACCAACCTGCGACTGCTGCCCACGACCCAGATTAACCACCAAAGCAGGACAAGGATGATTGTGGTGTGCAGCCGGCGGTCCGAAAAGAACGCATCCGGGTCATACAGCACACTCAGGCCCTGGTGCATGTCATCAAATATAACCATCCCGTCGGCCCCAGCCCAGGCCAGCAACTGAGCAAACAACTCGGCATTCTCTGCCGACCCCAACTGGCTGTTGTTGAACAGCCCGGAGTAGCTACTGAGGATGATACGGCCCTGGCCCAAGGTCTGACCCCACATCACCGTTTGCCCGCTGCCACTCTCAGCCAGCAAAGGGAATGAAACGCTGGCGTCACTGGTCGAGGCAAACCATGGGTCTGCCAGCGGATCGGCCTGACCAATGGCCTGTACCGCCTCTCCAAACTCGCTGGACAACAGGCCGCTGCTGCGCAACTCGGTTGCGATCGGCTCTAAATCCAAAATCGATTGCAGGTCGATATTATTGTCATCTTCAGTCTCGTCCGACTGATCACCTTTGGCCCAAATATCGAATCCAGAGATAGCCGATACCGCACCTTCGATATCGCCGTAGCCCTGTGCGTTGGCCCACGCCGGGGAATCCCGCAGAGCGGCCAACACCAGTAAACTATTGCCCTGCTCAACCCAGCGATGCAGGTCTTGTAGTTCACGGAACTGCGCCGGCAGACGGTGCGGCAAGGTAATGATCAACAGGTTCGACGTCGACGGGTCGAGTTGATCATAGCGCTCAGTCAAACTTGCCGTTGGCACACCTTGATCGTTGAGCCAGCGATCGAGCGCGAGATAGCCGTTATCCCCGGGGTGCGTACTCCAGACCGGCATCTCTCGCGATTGCGGTGCCGATGCACCACCACCAAGCAGAATGTACAACGCCAGGATCGCACCCAGTGCCATTGCCAAGGTAACAAGCCGATCTCTCATCTTGTGCCCTGAAGCAGTTGCTGCAGTGACTGTTTGGCGCTGTCCAATTGTTCACTGCTGGGCTGGAGTTGACCAAAAATCACAGCATCGGCCAATGACGACAGGCCAACAAACCAGCCGCGTGACCGTGGATCAAGCTGCTGCGCCAACTCGCGGTTGGTCAGGCTGTCATCTTGACGCAACAACCCAGCCGCCCTTAGGTGCTCGATCGCGATGCGCAGCATCGCCGCTGGCCTTTCGCTGGCATCAATTGCGGCCAGGTGATCGAGATCACCATCACTATCAGCGGGGGTTAGCTCGCCAGGGCGTTCCTGTACGCGGTAACCCGCAGTGTGCCGTTGCGGTGACCGACGCGCTCGCACTTCACTGACGATAAACGCAATCGCCATCAATACGATAAGCGCCGAGGAAATCCAAAAAATGGTTTCTCCGACCGACTCAGTGACTGTCACCGAGTCCAGCAATCGTTGCAACCAACCCGGCGTTGCACTGTCCTGACTGTCCTGACCTGACAGGCTTTTCACCCAGGCGACAAAACGTGCCCACAAACCAGGCGCCTGTGTGGCGGCCTCAGTGTTCAGCTTGGCTACCTCAGCGCGAGCGATGTCCGGGTCCAGCACTTTGACCGTACTCGATCGCGGCATCGCATTGTCGCGCAGGGTCTGTAAAAAGGATCGTGCATCGTCGCCATGCAGCTCTGCCAGCCTGGCTGACCAGTCCGCTTCGCTGCTTGTGAGCTCGCCAAGTGTGGCTGGCAAATAGGGGCAGGTTTCGATTAAGGCTTCCGATTGAGGAAGGCGCTCAAGACACCCGTCAATGCCTTGCAGCAGTGATTCGGCTTGGGTTGCAAAGGCCAGCATGCACAGCATCCAAAGGCCGGCAATAGAGCGCGCAGAAACCAATTAATACTCCCAGACTATTGTCTAAGCCCAGAGCCGCTCCGGCATGAATCAGGCCGTCTCTAGCGAGTCGATGCGAGCCTCGAGGTCTATACCCTCTTTGCGCATTTTCAGGTCGTGATACATCACCACCATGGTGCCGTACATCAACGGAGCGACCAGCGCCTGGATAATTTGCTGCAGCAAATTGAAGACAAACTGAATCGCAAACATGCTGTCCATGGAATCGACCGCAGGGTCGAGCTCTGGTATCACGATGGCCATCGCTACGCCGGCGACAAACCCGATCATCATCACCAGAACGAACCACAAAATGCCCATTACGCCCAACACCGCCGCGGTTCGCCACCAATTGCCCCATACCAGGCGATGGCTGACCCCCAATGCCGAACTGCCTGGGGTGTCGTCAACCACGATGGCTATCGAATACAGCGCCAGGCTGAGCATGAATATGATGCCAGGGATTAACAGCAGCAATGCGCCACCGGCCACAGCCAGGCCGTATAAAATGCTGGCCAACAGCACCGCCCACAGCTTGCTGGTGCCTCCTTTCAGACAGGCGCTTACCGATTGCGGCTGTCCGATATGGACGCTGTGCAGGGATAACACCATACTGGCCAATAGTGCAGAGCCGACAATGGCGAACAACAGGTAAGTCACCACCATCGCGACCCAGAATGTGGTCATACCAGTAGGGTCTTGTGGCAGGAAGAACACCACAATGAGAGGAATTAGCGCCAATCCCGCTGACATCGCCGAGATGCCTATGACCTTTGAAAAAGCCGCTCGGTAGAGCTTGAAGGCGTCATCCAAAAGTCCGCCGATGGATTGTGGGCTGCTTGCTTTGCTGTACATGACATTTCCTCCTTGAATTTGTTCGAGTTGTCAGCCCCAAGCGTACTTGGCGCGGCCCCGGCGCGCAACTACGCGACGTCCGTTCATTGCAACTCGTCTGCGAAGCGCCAAAACCCAAGCGCAATGTCAGTTAAACCATGTCCGCCATGGTGTAACGGCCGGCCGCTCGACCGGCCAGCTTGGTCGCCATTTTAACTGCACCGTCGGCAAACGCTCGTCGATCCTGCGCTCGGTGCGTAATCTCGAAGCGCTCGCCACCGGCCAACAAGTGCACCGTATGGTCACCCACCACCTCGCCGCCGCGCAGCGCATGCACCTGTTCGGCCGGGATGCCCAACTGTTCGGCCAGTCGTAGGGCAGTTCCGGATGGCGCGTCCTTTTTGTGGATATGGTGGGTTTCAATGATCTCGATTCGTGCCTCGGGCATCGCCTCGGCAGCACGGCCTGCCAACGAGTACAGCAAAGCAACGCCGACACTCATATTCGGCTCAACCATGACCGGAATGTGTTCGCTGGCCGACTGCAAGCGATCCTCAAGCTCCTGATCTAAGCCGGTTACGCCGCTAACCAGGGCGACCTTGTTCTCGACTATAGTTGGCAGCCACCGAGCCAGGCTTTCAGGCGTACTGAAGTCAATCACGACATCGATGTCGCCGCTCGGCCACTGGCAAGAATATTGTGCGCTTTCGGTGAAGTCCTCGCCCAAAACGCTTGAGGACTCAGAGACCAGTGCGGCAACGATTGCTATATCCTCTCGTGCACGCAAGGCGTCGCGAACGGCTTGGCCCATGCGGCCAGATGCTCCCAACACCAGTACGCGCAACGGCTTCATCCGGTCAGTTCCTCAAAGAAGCTCTTTACGCTATCGAACCAGGTGCTTTCCTTCGGCGAATGCCGTTTCTTCTCACCCAGTGATGCCTGAAATTTTTGCAGGTGCTCGCGTTGCTCGCGGGTCAGGTTGACCGGCGTTTCAACCATTACACGACAAAGTAAATCGCCTGCCGCATGTGAGCGCACTGACTTAACTCCTTTGCCGCGAAGCCGAAAAATACGACCGGTCTGCGTTTCGGCGGGAACTTTGAGGCTGACCGAACCAGCCAGTGTTGGCGCCTCCAGTTCACCACCAAGCGCGGCAGTGGCAAATGGAATCGGTATCTCGCAGAACAGATCATTGCCGTCGCGCTTGAACAGGGCATGCTCACGGACGTGCACTTCAACATACAAATCGCCAGGCGCTGCGCCTGGGCCACCAGCCTCGCCTTCGCCACTTAATCGAATACGATCGCCGGTGTCGACCCCGGCCGGAATGTTCACCGACAGCGTTCGTGTTCGCTCGACGCGTCCAGCACCATTGCAATCCATACAGGGATTTACGATGGTTCTGCCGTGACCTCGACAGCTGGGACAAGCCTGCTGCAAGGAGAAGATGCCTTGTTGAATACGCACCTGCCCTGTGCCGTGACAGGTATCGCAAGTGTGAACCTCGCCATCACTGGAGCCGGCACCGTCACAGGTGTCACACTCGCTTAAGCTTGGAACACGCAGCTCTTTCTCAACGCCGTTGACAGCCTCTTCCAGCGTCAACTCGATCGGGTAGCGCAGGTCCGCCCCGCGATTGCGGTGACGCTCACGACCGCCACCGAAAATATCGCCGAAAATATCGCCGAAAATATCACCTACGTCGGCGCCAAAGCCGCCGCGACCGCCGGCACCTGGGCCCGCGTTAACCGCATCATGACCAAATCGATCATAGGCCTGACGTTTCTGCGGGTCGTTCAGTATTTCGTAGGCTTCCTTGGCTTCCTTGAACTTGTCCTGAGCGTCGGGGTTGTCCGGGTTCCGGTCCGGGTGGAATTTCATAGCCAGCCGCCGGTAGGCCTTCTTCAAATCCGCCGCTTGAGCGTCTCGGGCCACCCCCAGGACTTCGTAGTAATCTCTTTTGGCCATGGTATCCATGCTAGTTGTCTGATCCAGAAACGAATAAACGGGACGACACTGTGGCGCCGTCCCGTCGTTCGACCATCTCGACAAGAGCGCGACCGCTTAAGGTCGCGCCATCTCAATTCGATTTACTTGTCGTCTTTAACTTCTTCGAACTCGGCATCGACGACATCATCGTCAGCGGCCGCACCACTTTCAGCGTTGTCCGCCGCGGTGTCTGCCTGGGCTTTCTCGGCAGCCTTCTGCGCCAATACCTGAGCCGCTTGCTGCAGCTGATTGGTGCTGGCTTCAATGGCCTCCTTGTCTTCGCCCTTCATCGCCTCTTCAACCGCAGCGATGGCAGAGTCAATCGGTGCTTTCTCATCGGCGGACAAGGCATCACCGAGCTCAGTCATTGACGACCGTGTAGCGTGAACCAGCCCATCGGCCTGATTGCGCGCTGTCACCAGCTCCTGGAACTTCTTGTCTTCCTCGGCATGCAGCTCAGCGTCGCGAACCATCTTCTCGATTTCTTCATCGCTAAGTCCGCTACCGGCTTTGATCTCGATGCGCTGCTCTTTACCAGTCGCCTTATCTTTGGCCGAGACATTCAGGATGCCGTTGGCATCAATGTCGAATTCGACTTCGATCTGCGGCATACCGCGCGGAGCCGGGTTAATACCAGCCAGATCAAAGCGCGCCAGCGACTTGTTGGCCGAAGCCATATCGCGCTCGCCCTGCAAGACGTGGACGGTGACCGCGGTTTGATTATCATCAGCGGTTGAGAACACCTGAGACGCCTTGGTCGGGATCGTCGTGTTCTTGTCGATCAACTTGGTCATGACGCCACCCAGGGTTTCAATACCCAGCGAAAGTGGGGTCACGTCGAGCAACAGCACGTCTTTGACGTCACCGGCCAGAACACCACCCTGAATGGCCGCGCCAATGGCAACCGCCTCATCCGGGTTAACGTCCTTGCGCGGCTCCTTGCCGAAAAACTCGGCAACCGCAGACTGTACTTTCGGCATGCGAGTCTGACCACCGACCAGGATCACCTCATCGATATCGCTGACCTTCATGCCGGCATCGTTCAGTGCGGTGCGGCATGGTCCGATGGTGCGCTTCACCAGATCATCAACCAGTGACTCGAGCTTGGCGCGGGTCAACTTGATGCTCAGGTGCTTGGGGCCACTGGCATCGGCGGTGATGTAGGGCAGACTAACTTCGGTCTGCTGTGATGAAGACAACTCGATCTTGGCGCGCTCGGCTGCCTCACGCAGACGCTGCAGTGCCAATAGGTCGTTGCGCAGATCAAAACCCTGGTCTTTCTTGAACTCATCAACCAGGTAGTCGATCAGGCGCTTGTCGAAGTCCTCACCACCCAAGAAGGTATCACCGTTGGTCGCCAACACTTCGAACTGGTGTTCACCGTCGACATCCGCGATTTCGATGATCGATACATCGAAGGTACCACCACCAAGGTCATATACGACGATCTTGCTGTCACCGGCTTTCTTGTCCATGCCGTAAGCCAACGCAGCCGCCGTCGGCTCATTGATGATGCGGCGTACTTTCAAACCAGCGATCTGGCCGGCGTCCTTGGTCGCCTGACGCTGCGAATCGTTGAAGTAGGCCGGCACAGTAATCACCGCTTCAGTGACTGACTCACCGAGGTAGTCCTCTGCCGTCTTCTTCATTTTCTGCAGCACGCGAGCAGACACTTCTGGCGGCGCCATCTTCTTGCCGTTCACTTCGACCCAGGCGTCACCGTTTTCAGCGGCAACGATCTTGTAGGGCACCAGATCGATGTCTTTTTTGACAACGTCTTCGTTGAACTTGCGACCGATCAAGCGCTTGACCGCATGCAGTGTGTTTGCAGGGTTCGTGACCGCCTGGCGTTTGGCGGCTTGACCTACCAGTACCTCATCGTCCTTGGCAAAAGCGACGATTGATGGCGTGGTTCGGTCACCTTCGGAGTTTTCGATTACCTTCGGCGAACCGCCATCCATGATGGCGACGCAGGAGTTGGTCGTTCCGAGGTCGATGCCGATAATTTTTGACATGATGTCTCCGTCCTATACTTTGGCGCGGCGCTTTCGTCCGCCGCCTTGGCAATTTGCGTTAAATACTTGGTGGCTTCGTCGTGTTGTTGGCGAAACCTCAGCTGTGCATGAAGATGGGGTGTTAGTCAGCTTTTTCAACGTCTGGGGCACCAGACGAGACGATCACTCGTGCCGGACGAACAACCCGCTCGTTGAGCAAGTAGCCGGTTTGCACCACCATCAAAATGGTGTCAGCTGCATGCTCCTCGCTGGGTGCAATGCTCATCGCCTCGTGCAGTTCCGGGTTGAATGCATCACCCACCGCAGGGGCCACTGAGCTGACGCCGTGACGCTTGAGGGTATCGGCCAACATGCGCTCGGTCAGTTGCGAGCCCTCAAGCACGCTCTCCAGCGTCGCGCCGTCAGCACGGCCAGCCTCATTGGCCTGAGAAAAACTGTCACAAACAGGCAGCAGGTCTTCCAACAAACGAGTCACTGCGAATTTGCGCGCATTGTCGCTATCGCGCGCAGCTCGACGTCGAACGTTGTCCATTTCCGCCCGAATGCGCAGCACCTGGTCGTTGGCCTCTTCGACCTGCTTTTGCAAGTCCTCGATCGACGGCTGTTCGCTGGTTTGCTCCTCAGCGTCTTCCTGAGTCGCTTCCATCACTTCGTCTTCGGTCGCTTCAGTTTGCTTCGATTCACTCATGGTCGAATCACTATTGGGTTTAGCTGTTGATGACCGGTATATGGGTATGCGCGATCGAATTTCAAAAGGTTTCTGTCATTGGTTTGTCAAACGCCCATTGTCATGCGCCCCCCCCGCTCGGTATTCTTCACGCAATGAGCCAAGACACACTGGACCTCGATCAACGCGCCCGCAATCTGCTGCGCACCCTGATTTCGCAGTACATCCGCGATGGCCGCCCCGTCGGATCGCGGACCCTGGCTCGCATGCACGGCGTGAACCTGAGCCCGGCAACCATACGAAATGTTATGGCCGATCTTGAGAGCGAAGGCCTGGTGGCTGCACCTCACACCTCGGCGGGACGAGTGCCGACGCCGCGCGGATATCGACTGTTCGTAGATTCGATGTTGCATATGCCACCCCTGGCAGAAGACCAGCTCGGGCGCATCCAGGCTGAACTGTCAACGCACGATTCTGGCGATGGTTTGATTGAGTCTGCCTCAAACCTGCTGTCCGGCATCACCCACTTCGTCGGTCTGGTCACTGTGCCGAAACGAGATCAATTGGCACTACGACACATCGACTTTGTGTCGCTGGAGTCCAACAAGGTGCTCGTCATCCTGGTGCTCAGCGACAACGAGGTGCAAAACCGGGTCATACAACCGTCCAGGCCCTACTCCCGACGCGAGCTTGAGAAGACCGCCAACTACATCAATCAACACTATAGCGGTCAAACCCTGCACCAGATCGTCCGCGACCTGGTGCGACAACTGCGCTCGGTTCAAGACTCCATGGACGCCATCATGCAAACGGCTGCCGACATGGCCGAGCGCACACTGCAGGAGCCGGATCCGGCCAACTTCGTGGTTGCCGGGCAAACCAACTTGATGAGTTGTGTGGATCTGGCCAACCTTGACCGCTTGCGCGAGCTATTTGAGGCGTTCAGCCGCAAACAGGAAATCATCAGCTTGCTGGAAGGTTGCATCCATGCCGATGGTGTCCGACTTTTCATCGGCGATGAGAGCGGTTCGGAAGTGCTGGGCGAGTGTTCAGTCGTCACTGCCCCCTATTCCGTTGATGGTCAGGTTCTCGGCGTGCTCGGTGTGGTCGGCCCTACCCGTATGAAATATGACCATGTCATCCAGGTGGTCGAAACCACCGGCAAACTTCTGGGTCAGGCCATGAGGCAGTTGAGCTGACTATGCTACGTTCCATCTCGATCCAGAATTTCGCCATCATCGAACAGCTTGAGCTTGATTTTGACCGAAACTTCACCGCGCTGACCGGCGAGACCGGTGCTGGCAAATCAATCTTGCTCGGAGCCCTAGGCCTTGCACTTGGTGCCCGTGCAGACACTGATACGGTGCGCCATGGTGCAGAACGGGCGCAAATCAGTGCCGAGTTTGATATCACTCACCGGGCAGACATCCAACGCTGGCTCGAGGCGCGGGACTTCGAAGACACCGAACAACAGCAGGTTCTGGTCCGCCGCGTGGTCCGCAGCAACGGAGGCTCGCGCGCCTGGATCAATGGTCATTCTGCAACAGCGCAGGACCTTAAAGCCCTGGGCGCTGAACTCATCGAAATCCACGGACAGCACGAAAGCCAGGCCTTGAAAACGCCGGCCAGCCAATTGGCGTTGCTGGATGCTGGCATCGACCATGCAGTGTTGCAGTCCGTGCAAGCGCAGCACCGGAGTATTGCGTCGCTGATTGCCGAGCTCGAACAGATTCGCCAGGGGGCAGATCCGGCGCAGCTTGAATTTTTGCGCTTTCAGATTCAGGAACTCAAGCCAGTGGCCGTATCGGCCGAAGAATGGCAAGCCCTGGACCAGGCCCATCAGCGGATGAGTCATGCTGGTGATTTGATGGAGCGATGCCAGATTGCGCTGGATGCGGTGGATGATGATGACCGTGGTGCCTTGGCCGCCATTGCCAAAGCTCAAGCGGCCATTGAGGCGGCATCGCGCCGTGATCAGTCTCTGGCCACTTTGGATGAGTCGTTGGCCACCGCCAGCATCCATCTATCTGAAGTTTCGGACAGCCTGACCCGCTACATCGCCGAAATCGACACCGATCCATCAACCTTGCAACGCCTGGAAAGTCAGGTCAGCCAACTGCATGCGATGGCACGAAAGCATCGCACCGACCCCGAACAACTGCTCGACCTTTTAGAGCAGTTGCAGTCCCGCCACGACCTCATCGCCAATGCCGAGCAGGCTGCCGAAGCGGTTGAAGAAAAGTTGCGTCTGGCGCGTGAACAATACCTGCAGATGGCACGAAAACTGTCACGAGAGCGACAAAAACAGGCCAAAAAGTTATCGACCGCGGTCACTTCCTTGTTGGCTGACCTGGGCATGGCTGACGGCCAATTTCACATTGATATTTCCTTCGATGACACACGCAAGCCGAAGCCGGATGGGCTCGATACGGTTGAGTTTCAGGTCTCGCTGAATGCCGCTCAGCCCCTGCGGCCGTTGCGCAAAGCGGCGTCCGGCGGCGAGTTGGCAAGAGTCGCGCTGGCGTTGAAAGTCAGTACCGTATCCAATGCCATCGGCACCTTGATATTTGACGAAGTTGATACCGGCGTAGGCGGCGCCACCGCGCAAATCGTCGGTGAGTTATTACGGAAACTCGGTCGTGACCGGCAGGTGCTTTGCGTCACGCACTTAGCTCAGGTGGCAGCACAAGCCAACCATCAATTCGCCATCAATAAAGTATCGACCAGTGAAAAGACGGTAACGCGAATTCGTCACCTCGACCAGGACGGCCGGATCGGTGAAATAGCGCGCATGCTCGGTGGCACCGAGATTACCGAACAGACCCGCTCAACAGCCAGCGAGATGCTGACCCAGGCGAGCAAAGCCAGCTAGAGCGCGTCCACAGATAAGTGTTTTGACGCGCTCGCCCTGGCACACGGAAGTGCCAGCATTTTCAAGTTTTTGAAAATGAAGGGTTTCACTGACCGCGCTCCTTGAAACCCGTGTCCGCGTTAGCCATGGATGGCTAATCGTTAGCGACCTCCAGCTAGGATCGATAAAACACGGATGTGTTTTCGAAAACCGCTCAGTTGTCGGTGTCGACCTCAGCTGTGGTCGGTTCACCGTCCATCAACGCTGCATCGGGGAAGTAGTCACCCTCAATCCGTGTCAGGCGGTCGTTTTCGAAATACACCGTTAGACGCTGTGTATCGATCTCGCCACCGGCCGGTTTGTAGCTGGACACGTAATCCCATCGATTGTGCCGAAACGGGTTTTCCACTGCCGGTGTGCCCAGGACCAGAATGACCTGCCGTTTGGTCATCCCTGGGCGCAGATTGTCAACCATCTCCTGATCGAGAATATTGCCCTGCTGCACGTCCTGCCGATAGATGAAGCCGCAGGAGGACAGCGCCATCGAGATCACCAGTATCGACAAGATTCGAATCGCGGCAGCTTTGCTGATCATGTTTGTTTTCTGCTCCAAATGGACATCATCCGTTTTGACCCGAAAAAGCCAATTGGGTTCGGGTCGAATGTCAGTGATTGCGGCTTGTTTCCGACAAATCAAGGCCGCATCTGCCTAAATCTGCCTGTTGACCAATGCGGCGGGCATTTTGTGACCCAGCCGCGACCGCCCGGATGATACAATAGTTGGCGCGCCAACGGGTGACCGTTGTTGAACACACCATTGACCATGCACTGGTATCTAACTGCCCAGTGCAAGACCGAGGAATTCCGTGGAAACCAAGGATCTCAAAAAGGCCGGCCTCAAGGTGACACTGCCGCGGCTGAAAATTCTGGAAATTCTGGAACAAAGCGAAGGCAAACACTTCAGTGCTGAAGATATCTATCGGGCCCTGATGGAGACCGGCGATGACATTGGACTGGCCACGGTGTATCGCGTTCTAAACCAGTTCGAGGCGGCAGGTCTGGTGGTAAAACACGCCTTCGAGGGCGGCCAGGCCGTTTACGAGTTGGATCGCGGCAATCATCACGACCACATGGTTTGTGTACAAACCGGCAAGGTGATCGAATTCGTAGATGACGAAATTGAGCGCTTGCAGCACAAGATCGCCGATGAACACGGCTATGAGATTGAGGACCACAGCCTGGTGCTGTACGTCCGCCCAAAGAAAAGCTAAGGACGGTAGATAGTTAGCTCTAGGCCTTCTTTGCCGCTTCGGCGCGCAGTCGTCGCTCTTCCTTGGGGTCAATCAACAATGGTCGATAGATCTCGATGCGGTCGCCCTCTTCCACCGTTGCATCGGGTTTCAGGCGTCGGCCGTAGATACCAACGTTGTCGGCGCTGACTTCCAACTCACCGACCATGGACTCGATGCCGCTTGCCGCAATGGCCTGAGCAATGGTCGCACCTTCTGGCACTTCGGTACTGACCCGCCATTGGCGGTCAGGCATGGCGAAAACCACTTCCACCTGCATCAGGCAAACACCTCATCGGCTCTGGCCACGAACTGATCGACCATTTGATTGGCGATTCCGGCAAAGCCGCTGCGAAATGCGGACGACAGGATGCCTGAAGAAAACTCAAAATCCAGCGCCAGACTAACCCTGCACCCGGCATCCCCCAACGGCTGGAACAGCCACTGCCCGACCAATTGTCTAAATGGGCCATCGACCAACTGCATGCGAATGCTGCGATCGGGTTCGAGCAGGTTTTGCGTGGTAAAACGCTGCTCTACGCCAGCAACACGAATCGTTAGGCTGGCAGTCATCGCCGTAGTTGACGCGTTGATCACCTCGCCATGGCTACACCAGCGAAGAAAGCGGTGGTAGTCCGCAACATCGTTGACCAAACCGTACATTTTTTCGGCCGGATGCAATACCAGGGCCTGTCGTGCGATATGCTGCATGAGCTCAATAGTGAACTGACCAATTCAACACCACAGGATAGGGCCAGATTGAATGTTGTACAATCCCGCCTCGCCCATACACTTCCCGCATACCGATTGTCTTTGGCGTCCGCGAACACCACATTGATGCCACACACACCAGCACCGAGAGAAAGAACCTCAACTCGATGAAGAAAAAGAAGGAAAAACGGACCGGCAGTACGATCGCGCTGAACAAAAAGGCGCGCTTTGAGTATCACCTCGACGAACGCTTCGAGGCTGGAATCTCATTGCTGGGCTGGGAAGTCAAGGCGCTACGACAGGGCCGAATCAGCTTCGATGAGTGCTATATCCTGCTCAAGGACGGCGAAGCTTTTCTGTTTGGCTGCCAAATCCAGCCCCTGGTGTCTGCCTCCACGCATGTTGATACCGATCCAACGCGCACTCGACGGCTGTTGCTGCATAGATCAGAGATCACTCGACTGATAGGTGCTGTAGAGCGCAAGGGACATACCGCGGTTCCCACCGCGATGTACTGGAGCAAAGGCAAGGTAAAAGTTGAGATCGCTCTGGCGCGTGGTAAGGCAACGCATGACAAGCGTGCGACGACCAAGGATCGGGAATGGAATATTGATAAGCAGCGGGTGATGAAGCACTACAATCGGTGAATGTGAACTCGGTGCCAGCCGAAAGACCAGGTCCACTGGAATAGAATAGACGCACTCGGTTGCACACCAGTTCCTTCTCCCTAGGTGGGTGTTGCAATAGTCCGTCCTGGACTAGCAACACGACGGATTCCGAAAAGCGTGGTTTTCGAAACCCTTACATTTCAATGGGTTAAAACCCACCGAAATGGCGATACATCCCTGTACCGCACGAGGCTGTAGTTTCGCGACAGCCTCCTAGGTGGGAGAAGGTGGCTGCGACGAAAGTTGCAGACGGATGAGGGGTGCATGCTTGTTGTGGCCTGTGCACGTAGTTCCTGTGCTCAGCGAAAAAGCTGCTGGAGGTTTGAATAGGGTCGGCAGTGAACTGCGGCCAAGTGCTGCTCGTCTCATCCATGAGACTCGTCCCACAGGGACTCCGTCCGTCCCGCTTAGTTTTGGGTATAGGCTGGTGGGCCTTTGGCCTCGTGAAAAGCCATGCCGCTGGGGCGGTGGTGTTGCGCGTATCATCCATGATACGCGTCGCGCAGCGACTCCCGTTGGTCGCGATAAATTGCTCCTGGCAATTTATCGCGCGTATCATCCGGTGCCTAAGGTCGGAGATGATTGCAGAGTGGCGCACTACATTTCCGGACATCGAGGGATCCCGGCTTCACCAAACAAAAAAGCCGCCCCAAAGGCGGGGAGATAAGAAAGCCAGACTGGATGATGAGGCAGATTCTGGCAAGCCCAGCGCCGCCCGTAGGATCATGGTGCGCGTATCATCCGTGATACGCGTCGCATAGCGACTCCCGCTGGTCGCGATAATTCGTTCCTTACGAATTATGCGAACCCAGGGGCGTTCGCCGCCAACCGGCTTCACCAAACAAAAAAGCCGCCCTGAAGGCGAAAAACTAAGAACCAGACTGGAAGATTAGGCAGATTCTGGCAAGCCCAGCGCCGCCCGTAGGGTCATGGTGCGCGTATCATCCCTGATACGCGTCGCACTGCGACTCCCGCTGGTCGCGATAATTCGTTCCTGACGAATTATGCGAACCCCTGTGGGTTCAGCTCAACCCCAACTTCACCAAACAAAAAGGCCGCCCTTTTGGGGCGGCCTTCTTATTTGGTGGAGGCGGGGGGAGTCGAACCCCCGTCCGCGAACCTTACGTCCGTAGTTCTACATGTTTAGCCGACTCTATTGATCTCGTTACTACCGACCGGAACGGCACGGTTGGTAGTGAACCAGTCATCTTTTATCTAACGCGTAACCAAATGACCAAATTCCGCGCGGTCCTGTGAAAATGTCTCTCGCAGCGCAATGCACAGGCACATCGCGGCGAGAGGTCAAGCGGCCTTAGGCCGCGAGAGCGTAGTTGTCGTCGTTTGCAACTATAAAATGCAGCTGGATTTACGAGGAAAGCTAACACCCTCGACATGCCCTATCGGGTTTCAGTGCCCACGTCGAAGCCAGTACGCCCCCGAAAGTGGTTCTTGCAAGGAACATTTTCTGTTCCTGCTGGTATGACATTCTACGCGCAATTCAGTTCCATGCCTATATTCTTGTCGGCCCTGGGACAAACAATCTCGGCGCGGTCCCTGAATGCGGAATTGAGGTACACTGCAGCGCTTGTGACAATAAGAAGGCCGCATCATGGCGAATGAAAACAACGACTTACATACATCAACCACCAAGGATGTTAAGCAGCTGGGGACTTGGGCCGCGTTGGTCAGTCTGTCCTACGTATTCTGGATCTGCGGCGGCATGGAGATGGTTGAGCGCTTGGCATACTACGGTGTGCGTCAGGTATCGAGCCTGTATGCCACTGATGCAGCTTCGAACGGCGGTCTAGGCCTGACAGGCAGCGATGTCGGCATCATTTTTGCCATGTGGGCGCTGATGCAGTCATTCGTCCCGGTTTTCACAGGCGGTATCTCAGACCGAGTCGGTTACAAAGAAACCATTTTCGCATCCACCGTATTCAAAATTATTGGCTACCTGTTGATGGCGTGGTTTCCGACGTTCTGGGGCTTTATGGCGGGCGCCCTGACGCTGGCCTTTGGCACCGGCATTTTCAAACCCGGTATTCAGGCGACCATCGTTAAGGCAACCAACCGGAAAAACAGCTCTGTGGCCTGGGGGGTGTTCTATCAAACGGTAAACATTGGTGGCTTTATTGGCCCGTTGGTCGCTGCTCAATTACGTCAACTGGAGTGGAGCCATGTGTTCTACGCTTGTGCCGCCATCATTTCACTGAATTTCATTTTGCTGCTGACCTACAAGGAGCCAGACAAGGAAGAACGTCTGCAGCATCGGGCCAAAATAAAGTCCGGGGAACTGACCGAAACACCACTTTGGCGGGACGCCTTGAAGGAACTGTTCCGCCCAGTGGTCATTTGGTACATCATCCTGTTCTCGGGCTTCTGGTTCATGTTAATGGCCTTTTGGGACGTAGCTCCGCTGTATTTCAGAGACTGGGTCGATACCACGGTGATGGTTAAACACCTGTTCGGCGATGATGGGACCTCCAATCCAGTCTGGATCTTCCTGCTGGGAATGAGCCAGGACGGCAAGAGCATTCAGCCCGAGGGCCTGGTCAACCTCAACGCAATGATGATCATGTTCTTGTGTTTCATCGTTGCCGGGTGGAGCGCTCTAATGCGCGCCACCAGTTCCATGGCACTAGGTACTTTTCTAGCGTCTTCAGCGCTCCTTTTGATGGGCGGGTTTAACTACGTTTGGATCATGGTGCTCGCAATCGTATGTTTCTCCTTCGGCGAGATGCTATCCAGCCCCAAGTCGTTGGAATACATGGGAAATATCGCACCATCTCAAAAGAAGGCCATGTACCTTGGGTTCAGCCAGCTGCCGACTGGCATAGGCTGGGTACTGGAAGGCTACCTTGGTCAGTACCTGTACGGAGAATACGCCTCCAAAGACACCATTGCCCGCCAGGCACTGGCTGATCAGGGTCAATCGGCTGCAGACATCGCCAGCATCCCCATCGGCGAGGCGTTTGAACGCTTGGTAACGGTAACAGGCCAAACCGCAGATGCGCTAACCGCACAGTTGTACGCCAGCCATGACCTGGGCATCGTATGGTACTTAATGGGCTCGGTCGGGGTGGTCTCCGCCTTCGGCATGATTGTTTACGGCAAGTGGATGTATCGTATGCATCAACAACAGCAAAACGTGGCCTAGGCAGAGCTGCGATCAGCATGTCTACACTGATACACCAGTGGGTCAAAGACTGTCGCGCGGGTAGCAATTCGCGTGTTATCGCGCGGCTGCGCAGCGGTTGGGCCGTATTCGGGCAATCCCAATTCCTGCACGGCTATTGCCTGTTGCTGCCGGACCCGATTGTAGGGCACCTCAATGAAATGGCCGCGGATGACAGGCAAGTATTCCTGTTGGAGGGAACGCTGCTTGGTGACGCCTTGTTGGCGGCGACAGGTGCTGCACGGATCAACTACGAGATTCTGGGTAACCTGGAGCCGGCACTACACTTGCATATCGTTCCTCGGTACAACGATGAGCCCGAACACCTGAGAACCAAACCGGTTTGGTCCTATGACTGGGAAAACGCGCCACAATTTGACGAGAAAAGTCTTAAGCCGCTAAAAAATCACCTGGTCGAATACCTGTCCAATGCCGGTCCGATCGCCTGATGCGTGGTGCTTGGACTGGAAGGTGTCTGACCCTAGTTAGAGGTCGTCCACAATTAGCCATCCATGGCCAACGCGGATACGAACTTTCAGAAGCGCGGTTATGAAAGTTTTTCATTTTCAATGGCTTGAAAATGCCGGCCCATCCGTGGGCCGGTCGAGCTGGTCCAGAAACGTAAACTGTGGACGCGCTCTAGTTATGCTGCTGACCAGCACAGCAAGCATGGCCAGTTCGGCCACCGAGCAGGAAATCGCTCACCTGCTGCACTACGTAGCCAACACATCTTGTCTTTACGATCGAAACGGCAAACACCACGAAGGGGCCAAAGCACGCTCGCACATTGAGCGCAAATACCGTTATTTTGCCGACCAGATCGAGTCAACGGAGGACTTCATACGCCTCGCGGCCAGCAAAAGCACGGTCAGTGGCAAGCCCTATCGCGTGATATGCGACGACAACACTTTCGATAGCGAAGATTGGTTTACAGCAGAACTGATACGATTTCGTCAACAGCAGACAATTGAGGAAAACCTGTGAATTTTGTCGTTACCGCAATGGACTACACCGATAGCGATGCGATTAACCGTCGCATGGCATGTCGCGAGCAACACATTGAAGGACTCAAGGCTTTGGCCAAATCCGGTAAGCTCAAAAGCGCTGGTGCGGTTCTCGACGATCAAGGCAAAATGGTGGGCACCTCCGCCCATGTGGAATTCCCGAGTCGTCAGGATCTGGAGCAACACCTCGCCAGGGATGCCTACAGCACTGGGCGCGTCTGGGAAAAAATCGATATCCGAGAAATTCGCCTGTTCGAACACGGTACTTGACTAAAGAAGGCCGTACCTTATCTCGGTCGGCTAGCAAATTCTGAGCTTGCCCTGGACTACCCCACACTCAAAAGTCAGCGTCCACAATCGTGACCACGTGCCAATCTCAGCGTATAGGCGTATAGTTGAGCCGAAGCCGCATACCTTCCGTGGGGCAGCAGAACACGATGATGGGGGTCATCATGCAACAACGCGCTACCGATACCGAAACCCGGTGTTACTTCCGAACTGAACGAATCACCTTCGAAAACGGGCAATGGTACTGCTCGGTCCGGGACGATGCCCCGGCCGGACCATTCGCCAGCAAGGAGGATGCAGAAGCGGCGCTTTTGCTGATGTTGCGCGACTTGCAAACAGAAGATCAGCACATCGCATAGCGTTCAGAAACCTTGCATTTTCTGAAGTTGAATGCGTTGTCTAATTTTCGCGCAACGAACGCTGCTATCCAGGCATCGCGCCTTAATTCGCGCAGTCCCTATCGATTACCGAAGTTCTCGTCGCCGTCGCCGTCGTCATCATGTTCACGACGGATACGTTCATAAATCTCTTCGCGGTGAACAGCAACATCTTTCGGCGCGTTGATGCCGATCCTTACCTGGTTACCTTTCACCCCAAGTACGGTTACCGTTACTTCATCCCCGATCATCAGTGTCTCACCAACACGACGGGTCAAAATCAACATTCGTTGTCATCTCCTTAAATCCATGACTTCCTGACACAGGCGAAAACCGCCCACAATCACGATCTAACCGATAGACCGCGATTTGCCTCTCCCCATTACATTGCTCTGATAAAACTTTATCGGAGCCGGCCGGCCACAAGCTGCACTTACCCATGGTCGAACCTCGCTGAATCGAGCACCCCGCTCCCGACCAGAAAAGTGTCACGCAGGAATCTACACGACCTGCATAGTGTATCCGGATTGGAGCTACGAAGCGAGTCGTGACTCAACCCATTTACGCGCTGCATCTATGCCAGCATCGACGCCGTCTATCCGCGTTCCGCCCGCCTGGGCGAAGTCTGCGCGTCCACCGCCCCGTCCTTCGACCGGCTCGGCGGCGACTTGCACCAAATCACGTGCCGGCACCTGTTTTGTCAATTCGTCACTGACTGCCGCGACAATCTGAACCTTGTCACCGAACACCCCGGCCAGAACAATGATTGCCGGCTGTTTTTTCGCCTTCAATTCGTCGGCCATGGTTCGCAGGCCCCCGGCGTTGGCCGCTTCAGCTCGCGCGCAAATCACACTGACACCATTTATGGTGGTCGCCTCATCAGCCAGTGATCGTCCGGCACCTTGCGCCATTTTTTGTTGCAGTTGATCCAGCTGTTTTTTCAACTCACGCTCTGACTGCAACAACTGCTCTATGCGCTGTCCAAGCTTCGCAGGTTCAGTCTTCAGCGATTGTGCCAAAGCCAGGCGTTCAGCATCACTGCGTTGCACCAACTCGATGGCTGCTTCTCCGGTTACCGCTTCAATGCGTCGGACGCCGGCCGCAATTCCCGTCTCACTAACGATGCGAAACAGACCGATGTCTCCGGTTCTTTCTACATGGGTTCCACCACATAGTTCGCAGGAAAATTCCCCGAAGGTCAGAACCCGCACAGATTCGCCGTATTTCTCGCCAAACAGCGCCATGGCCCCCGCCTCAACCGCCTGATCGAAACCCATCTCAGCGGCCTGGGCCGGCTCATTGGCTCGAATCTCGGCATTAACCATGCGCTCAATTTCCAACAACTGATCATGCGTCACTGGCTGATGGTGCGAAAAATCAAAACGTAGCCGCTGTGGGTCAACCAAAGACCCCTTCTGCTCAACGTGCTTGCCGAGAAGTTTGCGCAAAGCCGCGTGCATCAAATGCGTGGCGCTGTGATTTCTTATGGTGGCTGCTCGTCGCCGCGTATCGACATTGGCATGCACCGTTTCACCAACCCTTATCGTACCACCGGTCACCACACCTTTGTGGCCAGTCACAGTCCCAACCAGGCGCACGGTATCTGCTACCTTGAAGGCGCCCTCATTGCTGCTCATTTCGCCGCGGTCGCCCACCTGTCCACCTGACTCGGCGTAGAATGGGCTTGTATCGAGCACAACAATGCCTTCCTGACCTTCCGCCAAAGCCTTGACCGGGTTGCCATCGTGCAATAGCGCGAGCACTTTGCCGCTCCCGGATAGGGCCTGATAGCCAGTAAACCGCGTTTCCGGCAATGATTTGAGCAGTTCAGCGTCCACATGATCGGCACCGCCAAACTTATTGCTGGCTCGTGCGCGCGCCCGCTGCGCAGCCATGCTTTGCTCGAAACCTTCGTGATCTACGGTCAGTTGTCGCTCGCGCGCGATATCTGCGGTTAGATCCAGTGGAAAGCCATAGGTGTCATACAGTTTAAATGCTGTCTCACCGGGGATCACTGGCTCTTTCAAGTCTGCAATGGTCGCGTCTAGCAAGCGCATGCCCTGCTCCAGGGTCTCGGCAAATCTGCTTTCCTCGCGAGCCAGCGTATCGGTGACGAAGTCCGCCTTTTCGGCCAGTTCAGGGTAGGCTTCACCCATTTCCTTGACCAAAGGCGCAACCATCTGCGCGAAGAACGGCTTGTTGCAGCCCAGTTTGAAGCCATGTCGAATGGCCCGGCGAATGATCCGGCGCAACACATAACCGCGACCCTCATTGCCCGGCAACACGCCATCGACAATCAGGAACGAACAGGCGCGGATATGATCGGCTATGACCTTCAGTGAGTTGTTGTCCAGTTCCTTGGTGCCGGTCAATTGCGCGGCAGCCTTGATCAGGTTTTGGAAAAGGTCAATTTCATAATTGGCATGCACATGCTGCAAGACAGCAGCCAGCCGCTCCAGGCCCATGCCGGTATCGACACAAGGGTTAGGCAGTGGCTTCATGCTGCCATCTTGTGCGCGGTCAAACTGCATAAAGACCAGATTCCAGATTTCGATGTATCGATCACCGTCTTCTTCTGGTGTGCCGGGCGGTCCGCCGGGAACATCTGCACCGTGGTCATAAAAAATCTCTGTGCAGGGTCCGCACGGTCCGGTATCACCCATCGCCCAGAAATTATCCTTGGCACCGATCCGCGACAAGCGATCTGGGTTGACGCCGATATCATTTATCCAGATGTTAGCTGCTTCATCATCTTCTTCGAACACCGTCACCCACAGTTTTTCCTGCGGAATGCCAAGCTTGACGGTCAGAAAATCCCAAGCCATTTCAATAGCTTCGCGCTTGAAGTAATCACCGAAGCTGAAGTTGCCGAGCATTTCAAAAAATGTGTGGTGACGTGCGGTGTACCCGACCTGATCGAGGTCGTTATGCTTGCCGCCGGCCCGGACGCAACGTTGCGAAGTGGTGGCTCGCTTGTAACTGCGAGATTCTGCGCCCAGGAAAACGTCCTTGAACTGCACCATGCCAGCGTTGGTGAACAGCAAGGTCGGGTCGTTTCCAGGCACTAGCGGACTGGAACTAACCACGCGATGATCACGCTGGGCAAAATAATCTAGGAATTCCTGGCGTATCGCCGCTGTCGTTTTCATATCTTTCTCAATGCGCCTATCGCCGACCTGGCCTGTTCGGAGGTAAAACCACGCTGCGCCAGAAACCGCAAACCTCGCATTTCACTGGTCTGGTCGTCTATCACAGCAAATTTTTTCTGCACCACTTTGCTGGCGAGTTCATCCCAGTCAACTTCGCTGCAAAGTATTGCCTGATCTGCCATGGTGGGGTCTATGCCGCGTTGATACAACTGTGCCTTTATCTTCAGTGGGCCCTGACCGCGCCCAATTCGCGATCGTACGAACGCCTCGGTAAAGCGGTCGTCACTCTGCAGGCCTTTGCTGGCCAATTCATCGATACATTGTTGCGCCACGGCTTGATCGATGCCGCGTTGGGCCAGCTTGCGCAGCAATTCAGCCACGGAATGTTCACGCTGACTGAGCAGCCTGACTGCAATATCGGTCGCTCGCCCTTGTTCAGAGTCCATGTCGATCGTGTCTCATAACGAATAAAACCCCGAACAGCAGGCTAAGCGCCGAAGCTGTTCGAGGCTTGCGCCCAATCATTTGATTGAGCGAGTAAGTTTCCTTGGCGCAGTTATTCCGCTGCAACGGCCTCCGCTTCCTCTTGCGCTTCCTTTTTCTTCGGTTTAGCCAACAGGATGTCTCGAATCTGCTGTTCGATCTCGGCCGCCAATTCAGGCTGTTCCTTCAGGAAATTGCGGACATTGTCTTTGCCCTGCCCCAATCGGTCTCCGTTATAGCTATACCAGGCCCCGGCCTTCTCGACGATGTTGTGTTTAACACCCAGGTCGATGACCTCACCCAAACGGGAGATGCCCTCACCGTACAGGATTTCGAACTGCGCCTTGCGAAACGGCGGTGCCATCTTGTTCTTGACCACCTTGACCACGGTTTCATTGCCGACAACTTCATCGCCGCGCTTGACCGAACCGATGCGTCTGATATCCATGCGTACTGAGGAATAGAACTTCAACGCATTGCCACCGGAGGTGGTCTCCGGGCTGCCAAACATGACGCCGATCTTCATGCGAATCTGGTTGATGAAAATCACCATGCAGTTGGAGCGCTTGATGTTGCCGGTCAACTTGCGCAGCGCCTGCGACATCAGTCGAGCTTGCAAACCAACGTGGGTATCACCCATCTCACCTTCGATTTCTGCCTTTGGTGTCAAAGCCGCAACAGAGTCAACAACGACGACGTCGACAGCACCCGAACGCACCAACATGTCGGTGATCTCCAGTGCCTGCTCGCCAGTATCCGGCTGAGAAACCAGCAGGTCTTCCACATTGACGCCCAGCTTTTCGGCATAACCAGGATCCAGGGCGTGTTCTGCGTCAACAAATGCGGCGGTACCACCGGCTTTTTGCGCTTCGGCCACCACCTGCAAAGTCAGTGTCGTCTTGCCACTGGATTCAGGGCCATAAATCTCAACCACCCGGCCGCAGGGCAGCCCGCCGATACCGAGCGCGACGTCAAGAGTAATAGAGCCGGTGGAAATCACTGGAACGGTGACCTCAGACTGATCACCCATGCGCATCACTGCGCCTTTGCCAAACTGCTTTTCGATCTGTCCTAGCGCTGCTGCCAGAGCGCGCTTTTTGTTGTCTTCCATTGGGAAAATGCCTCCGAAGAAAATAGACTCATCCATGAACAAGGCGCCGATTATTGCACACCTTTGGGTGCCCGATAAGGGGTCGCAATAGTGGTTCGCACGCCGGCCAACCCTTGACAATTTTTACTGTACAGGTGTACAGCGTACCGAGATCACTCGGCAACTGCAAGTGTTAGCGCGTTGAAACTCGGCTCAACAGCAAACTCAGGGCGGCCTCCACCGTTTGCTGACGGACCTCGTCGCGCCCCCCTTGGAACAGAAAGCGCGTCGCCTGCAACAACCCAGGACCGGCGACGCCAACCCAGACGGTCCCGACCGGTTTGTCATCCGAGCCACCGCCTGGCCCGGCAATGCCAGTGATGGATACGGCCCAATCACCCTGCAAACGGTTTTTCGCCCCACTGGCCATGGCGCACGCGCATGCCTCACTGACCGCACCCTCGGTCAACAATACTGTTTCTGGAACGCCGAGTACCTTCTGTTTCAGTGCGTTGCTGTAACTGACTACTCCGCCTTCGAACCAGGCCGAAGACCCATCGATGTCGGTTATACATTTGGCCAGCCAGCCGCCCGTACAGGACTCGGCCGTTACCAGCATTTCGCCGCGCTCGGTCAGGGTCGAGGCCAGCGATTTGATTTGAGAGTCCACAGACTGTTCATCCATGCAATCCATCCTGCTACACTCCGGCGGCTTATGCCAAGCGCCAAGTCAACAAAAAGCAAAGACAGTCCGCAGCACACGCCATTGATGCGTCAGTACCTGAAAATCAAGGCTGAACATCGAGACACACTGCTGTTCTTCCGCATGGGAGATTTCTATGAACTGTTCTATGACGACGCCAAAAAGGCGGCGCGCTTGCTGGACATCACGCTAACACACCGCGGTCAATCGGCGGGCAAGCCGCTGCCGATGGCCGGCGTTCCATACCACTCGGTCGATGGTTATCTGTCAAAGCTGCTTAAGCTCGGTGAATCGGCCGCCATTTGTGAGCAGATTGGCGACCCGGCCACCAGCAAAGGGCTGGTTGAGCGCCAGGTGGTTCGCATTATCACACCCGGCACGGTGACCGAAGATAACCTGCTCGAACAGCGACGCGACAACTACCTGGCAGCGGTGTGCAGTCAAGCCGGTCAGTTTGCGATGGCCTGGATGGACCTGTCGACTGGACAGTTCTGTGGCCAGGCGGCGGCGGATCAGGCGACCATCAGCGCACTCCTTGAACGGCTGCGACCGGCGGAACTGCTCCACGACGAAGATCAGCGGCCTTTGGTCAACCCGGAAGCGCGAATCGCACTGCGTGGACGGCCGTGTTGGCACTTCGATCCTGAGACTGGCTTTGATGACCTCTGTCGCCAGTTTCAAACGCCCAGCCTCGAGGGGTTCGGTTGCGACCAGCCCACCCTGGTCACCGGCGCCGCCGGCGCACTACTCAACTATGTTCGAGAAACCCAGCGAGAAGCAATTCCACATGTGCGCTCGTTCCGTGTCGAGCGAGGCGGCGACCATTTGGTGCTGGATGCCACAACACGTCGTCATTTGGAAATCGAACACAGTGCCAGCGGCCGACACGAACACACGCTGGTGGGCGTGCTGGACTGCACGGTCACCTCGATGGGCGGCCGCATGTTGCGCCGCTGGCTCAACCAGCCCATTCGCGATCAACAGCAACTGAAACTGCGCTATCAGGCCATCGAGGCCATGATCAACGGCGATACCTACGAGCCCTTGCGCAAATGCATGCGACCGGTGGCCGATATCGAACGCATCGTGACCAGAATCGCCATGGGCAGTGCCCGACCCAGGGATCTTGCCGCCCTGCGTGATGGCATCTTGCAGGCCGAACCGATCCATCAGGTCCTGGCCTCGATGGACAGCCCACACTTGAAGCAACTTCTCAACAAGTTGTCCCATCACCCTGAAGTGGTTGAACGGCTGCAGTCCACACTAGTGGAGTCGCCGCCTATGCTGGTGCGCGATGGCGGTGTCATTGCTGATGGCTTCGACGACGAATTGGATGAGCTGAGGAGCTTGAGTCGAGATGCGGACCAAGTGTTGGCAGACCTTGAAGTGCGCGAACGCGAAGCGTCTGGTATTGCCAATCTGAAGCTGGGCTACAACCGTGTTCATGGCTACTTTATTGAGGTGACACGATCGCAGTTGGACCGAGTGCCTACCCACTACACGCGCCGGCAAACCTTGAAAGGAGCCGAGCGCTTTATCACCGAAGAGCTCAAACAATTTGAAGACCGTGTGCTTTCTAGTCGAGAGCGCGCCTTGTCCAGAGAGAAACTTCTTTTTGATCAATTGGTTGAGGAGCTTTCTTCAGGCATAGACCCATTGCAAAAAGCGGCCGCAGCGATGGCCGAGATGGATGTATTGGCAGCGTTCGCGGAACGTGCCGAAGCGCTGGATCTATGCCAACCGGAATTGAGCGAAACGCCGGGCATGTGCATCGAAGCCGGTCGTCATTTAGTGGTCGAGCAAGTCCTCGACGGGCCGTTTGAGCCCAATGATCTGCACCTCGGTGCATTGGCGCAGCAGCAAGCGCATGCTGGCGACCACATGTTGATCATTACTGGCCCGAACATGGGCGGAAAATCGACGTTTATGCGTCAATCTGCATTGATCGCGTTGATGGCCCATGCCGGCTGTTACGTGCCCGCTCGTCGCTGCGTGCTCGGTCCCATCGACCGCATCTTTACCCGCATTGGCGCGTCCGATGACCTGGCTCGTGGCCAATCCACGTTCATGGTCGAGATGACAGAAACGGCCAACATCTTGAGCCACGCCAGTGAGTCGTCGCTGGTTCTGATGGACGAAATCGGTCGCGGCACCAGCACCTATGATGGCCTGGCCCTGGCCTGGGCCGTGGCTGAACACCTGGCCCAAAAGACTGCTGCCTTCACTTTGTTTGCCACCCACTATTTTGAACTGACTCATCTGACCAATGAGCTAACTGGCGTTCGCAATGTCCATTTGGATGCGATTGAACACGATGAACAGCTGGTCCTGACGCACACAGTAAAGCCCGGCCCGGCAAACCAAAGCTACGGCCTGCAGGTGGCGGCGCTAGCGGGTGTTGACCGCAGCGTGATTTCTCGCGCACGGCAAGTGCTGGGCTCACTTGAGGCCCGGCAAACGCAAGGCACCGACACCCCGCAACTGGATCTTTTCACAGGACCACCACCCGCCCCGCAACCCGAAACACAATCCAACCCGTTGGCAGACGCACTGTCAGAAATCCACCCGGACGAACTGACCCCAAAACAAGCGCTGGATTTGCTGTACCAGCTGAAAAAGCTTCAGACGTAAACCGAGGACGCGATTCGCGACGAGGTATCACCCCGGCGCTATCCATTTGGTCGGGCATTGGTGACCCAACCCATCGCATCCTTCGTGACGGTCATTCATAAAAGTAATCCATTGCTACAACCATTGCACTTGGCACCAGTCCTTCCATAGTCGTCATCCCGGGCCTGGACCCGGGATCCAGAAGCGCGCTGCGCCCAATAAATTCGCTGTGGCATCGCCCACTTTCAAGAATCACTCACAATGAGCGAATTCCCGGCACCTTCAAACCCAATAGTCGCGATCGCGGCCCTCCCAGACCTCCTGATCTCCCTGTTAACCTGCACTTTCCGCGATGCGAAAAGCGGGCAGCGCCGCCCCTAAAAACATATACACAATGAGGTAGATGAGACAGATGAGGCGGGCATTGCCCGTTTTTTGTTGGTACAGACCCGACTGAAACTACGTCGTGATTAAGTAACCGGCACAGACCCGGGTTTACTGCACCTTCAGTCCGAAAGGCCGCGACCGCGGCCCTCATTGACCTCCTTATCTCATTGTTCACTGGCCTTTTCCGCGATGCGAAAAGCGGGCAGCGCCCGCCCTAAAAACATATGCACAATGAGAAAAATGAGATGGATGAGGCGGGCATTGCCCGTTTTTGTTGGTACAGACCCGACTGAAACTACGTCGTGAGTAAGTAACACGGCACATGATCCAGGTTTACTGCACCTTCAATCCCAAAGGCCGCGACCGCGGCCCTCATTGACCTCCTTATCTCATTGTTCACTTGCATTTTCCGCGATGCGAAAAGCGGGCAGCGCCCGCCCTAAAAAAATATGCACAATGAGAAAGATGAGATAAATGAGGCGGGCGTTGCCCGTTTTTCATTGGTACAGGCCCGACTGAAACTACGTCGTAATTAAGTAACGCGGCACATGATCCGGGTTTACTGCACCTTCAATCCGAAAGGCCGCGACTGCGGCCCTCATTGACCTCCTGATCTCCCTGTTAACCTGCATTTTCCGCGATGCGAAAATCGGGCAGCGCCCGCCATGTGGATTCCGGGTCGAGCCCGGAATGACGAGAGGAGGTAGTTCGCCTTTACCGCATAACGAGGGCCGGGCATCGCCCGCCATGTGGATTCCGTTCCGGGTCCAGGCCGGAATGACGCCGCTCAAACGACCCGATCGCGAGCCTGCGGCAAACGGCTAGCCAGACGCTCACGATGCAGGATGTACAAACCCGAGAAGAAAATGACCCCGCCACCAATCCAGACCCAGACATCGACCGCCTGACCAAACAAGGCCCATCCCAGAAAAGCGACGGCCGGCAGGCGGATGAAATCAAACGGCATCACTGCGGTAATTTCAGCTTTACGCATGGACTGGGTGAACAACAAATGGCCCAGCGTTCCGAGTATGCCGAGCAGCAGCGCCAGGCCCCACCCTTGCGCACTTGGCCACTGCCAAACCGGAATGGCCGCAACGCCAGTTATCGGTGTCATCATCAAAGCCATATAGAACACGATGCGGTCAGCCGGTTCGGTTGAAGCCAGGCGCTTGATCACCAGCACCGAACAGCCCATCAAGGCGGCAGAAAACAACACCACCCAACTGATCAGCGGCACACTTTCAAAGCCCGGCCGCATCACCAGCAACATGCCGACGAAGCCAAGCAAGGTGGCCGACCAACGCCGTATTCCCACCACTTCGTTCAGA
>BQJN01000020.1 GCA_021604725.1 Lysobacteraceae bacterium
GCTGCTGGCCTCGCTTTGGCTGTCACGCTATATCCTCAAACCACTGAGCGCGCTGACTGAGGCGTCAGAGGCTGCGGCATCGGGCGACTATGAGGCAGAGCTCGATGACAGTGGCGTGGCCGAATTGTCTCGGGTCTGTCAGGCATTCAACTCGCTGCTTAGCGACCTGCGCGAAAAAAAATGACATGGAAGGCTACGTGGCCGAACTGTCGCGTCACCTGCCAGAACCAAAGGTAGAGGTCGAGAATACCTCCACGGCTTCCCGAATTGTTGGTGGAACGCGAAGTTGTGCGGTCCTGGCGGTTACTTTGCCAACAATTGAGCCTCGCAAACTGCAAGAATTGATTATCGCAATCGACGGCGCAGCTCAGGCCCACGGTGGAACAACCGGCGCGCTTTCTCAGCGCAGCGCAGTTCTTTGCTTCGATGGCAGCAATGGTGCGGCAGCGGCGGTACGCTGCTGGGGCGCATTGGGTGAGGAAGCGCCGCAACTGGCCAAAGCCAGCGCCGGCGTGACCGTTGGTGAGGTGTCGTTTGGCGAGGCCAGATTCCACAGCTCGCGTGTACCCCTGGCCACTGGTGCTACTGTTCGGCAAGCAGAAACGCTGGCCCAGGATGCGGCCCCTTCGGCGCTGTTTTTCAGCCCGCAGGTCGGCAAATTGTTGCACGGCGATGGTCTGCCGGTGGCCACCGCCAAAGGCCGCTCGGGCAAGAAGTACTATGCGGTTGATCGTAAGCGTGTGAACAAGTGGAAGTCCGAATTGGTGACCGCGTCGCCCGATGACCACACCGTGGTTAGTGGCGGTGCCAAGCAAACAACCGGCGGGCGCGTGCTGCAGCCGGGAATGATGTTTGGCAACCGCTTCGAGATTCTTGGCAAGTTGGGCCAAGGCGGAATGGGTGTGGTTTACAAGGCACGCGATCTCGATCTGGACGATCTGGTGGCGTTGAAAACCCTGCGCGGCGAAGCGCTGCGGGACCCAACCCTTCTATCGCGATTGAAGAGCGAGCTGAAGTTGGCGCGTCGGATCACTCACCCCAACGTCCTTCGCACATTTGATTTTGGCGAGATCGATTCCACGCCATTTATCTCGATGGAATACATTCGTGGCCTGACCTTGCGCTACCTGCTCAAGCGTGCCGGTCGATTGCCTTATTCGGCAGGATTGCGGCTGGCCCGCCAGCTTTGCTCGGGTCTGGATGCGGCGCATCAGGTCGGCGTTTTGCACCGTGATATCAAACCGGAAAACGTTATCGTTGAGGAGCGTGGTAACGCCAAGTTGATGGATTTTGGTATCGCCCGTCCAATCGTTCGTGACCAACCTGGTGAAACACAACCAGGTATGTTCATCGGCACACCCACCTATTCGTCCCCTGAGCAACTGGCCGGACAGGAGCCTGATCAGCGGGCCGACATCTATTCAGTCGGCATCGTGCTGTGTGAGTTATTCACTGGAAAGTTGCCGGTCAGTGGAGCCAACACGGTCGAGTTGGCGATGGCGCACATGCACAACCCACCGCAAGCGCCGTCTGAACTGTGGCCTGAAATTCCACAGGTTCTTGAGGAAATTATCCTCAAGTGTCTCGAGAAACAGCCGGACGATAGATACTCAACGGCAGGGGATTTGACCCAAGCACTTTCACAGCTACGTGCTTGACAGTGGACTAAAACAGAAATATCTTGTAAATCATGGGGTTTGGGAAATTTCTTAAAGTTACCGCTTATCTCTTGGCTGGTGTGCTTGTTTGCGCCGGCTCGGACGTGCTCGCTCAAGACTTGTTCGAGGACGAGCAAGCCGCGTCCGACAGCGAGCTGGAGTGGTTTGGCGATATGCAACTGCGCTATGACAAGGTCGACTTCCCAACGCCGCGCAAACTGGAACGCGGCAGGGGACGGGTGCGCGCCGGCTTTCGTTATCTCTCCGATAGCATTGAGTTCGTGGTGGCGGCAAAGTTGCACGGCGGTACCGATGACAACTCGGACAACATTCGCAACCTCGACAATGAGGTCAGCAACGACTTCAATCTGGCCCAACTCTACGTCAGCTGGTGGGCCAACGCTCAAACTGAGGTCCGCGCCGGCAAGAGCGAGTTCCAGGCGGTATTGACGCCGATGGTGTGGGATCGAGATATCGCGCCGGCGGGTCTGTCGTTGCAGTCGCGCAAGTCGGTTCGGGAGTTCGACGAAATCGAATGGTTGGTCGGTTATTACTCCGGCGAGCACGAGCTCGATTCCAAGCCAAACCTTGGTATCGCTCAGGTCGGGTGGTTAATTCAGCCCGGCGCGCCACAGTGGGGAGAGATCACAGCCAGTTATCTGGCATTCGACTCGCTCAACACCGTGTCGGCTAGCGGGATCGGTCGCACCAACAGTCAGGCCGGCGGGTTCCTGACCGAGGACTATCGCATGCTGGACCTGCAGATGGCCTATCACTGGCGTTCTGGTCAGTTTCCATGGGTCGCCCGCCTGGACCTGATCCACAATTTCGGTGCTGACGATGAGAATGACGGTGTGCGCGCCGAGCTGATTGGCGGCAATGCGCCGGCAGGCGGTTGGGAAGTCGGTGTGGCCTGGCAACGCGTTCAGCGCGACGCTGTACTGGCTGCGTTCAATGAAGATGACTGGTGGTTTCCTTCCCGCATGCGTGGCGTCATGCCCTGGGTCAGCTATGGCTTCCAGGAGGGCTTGTGGTTGCGCGGCGCCGTTTTCATCGAGCGTCGCGACGATCAGCCTGAGTCATTGGAGCGTATCTTGGTTGATCTGAACTGGGAGTTCTAGACGCCGTCGACAGCGGCACTCGACGGGCTTGGCGTCGTCGTGTTGTTGTGAGCCACGCCAAGTATCGCAGTCATCTCTTCGGCAGCATCAACCAGCGCCATGCAGGCTTGCAGTAGTTCCCGGTTGACGTTCAACAATGTTGATACCAGGTCACCTTGTTCCTCAGCGTTAGGCACAACCGCGTAAATCTTTTGCACCAGGTCGACATGTTGTTTGGGCAGATCTGATGCCAAATCTCGCAATCTTGCGGTTTCCGTCCTACTCAGTCTTTTGGCCTTGAGGCTATCCAATGTACTTGCGTAGCTTTCGACCACAGCGACGACTGCCTGCAGCAGAGCGTCAGGCTTTGCGTCAGCCAGTTCCTGCGCGTCATGGCGGACGTCCCGAACCGACTTTACTGCATGCACCAGGTTGCGCGTGGTGAGTACCGCTGACATCACTTGTTCAGATATTTCCGATGGCAGCGGTTCGCGTTGCAGTCTATAGGTGAAACTAAGGATCTCCGCTTCTCTGAGCTTGATCTGGCGGTAACGGGCGAAAAACGTTTCATCGTCCATGGAGTGTTGTGAAACGAATCGTTGCGTAGTCTCCGCACATAGTTCGATGGCATCACGATACATACTCCAAAGCTCAAGCCCCAGCCCCCGAACCGCGACTTCGGGTACACCCTCCGGCAAGTCGCGAAGGTAGCGCGCCACACTCGTGCGCTGGTGCTGAAACCGCCTCTCCAGAAAGGCACCAAATCGCTTTATCCAAGGTAGGAACAGGGCAATACCGAGCAGGTTGAAGGTGCTGTGAAAGGCCACCACGGCGACGATCGGATCGCCGAGGCTGCCGTTGTGGTAGAGCCAGGTTAGCGCGGGCAGCAACAATAGAAATGCTGCGACATCCGTGACCAGATTGAACAAGACGTGCGAGCTGGCAACGCGTTTTTGATCCGGGGTACCGCCACTGGCGCCGATGATCACCGTGATGGTGGTGCCAAGGTCAGCACCGATAACCAACGCTGCTCCTGCCGGAAGGTCGATGATTCCGGCGCTGAGGGCGCTCAAGGTGATGGCCATGGCGGCCGAGCTTGATTGCACCACCGCAGTGAACAGCAAGCCTGCCAGTGCGAACACAATGGCAGGCTGACCGACCAGCGTACTGACATCAAATGACGTTGCAACTGCTTGCATCGCAGCTTTCATTTGATCCAGACCAAACAGGATGAAACCCAGCGCGAGCACAAGTTGCGAGTAGGCATGCAGCCTGGCCGAGTTTCTGAACCAAAACATGCACACCGAACCGGTGGCGATTAGCGGCAGAGACAAGTCGCCGAGACTCAGTTTGAAGCCGAGGCTGGCGACCAGCCAACCGGTCACGGTGGTCCCAAGGTTGGCACCGATGATGACGCCGATAGCATGGGCCAGTGGCAGCACGCCGGCTCCGACAAAGGCCAGCATCAGCAGCGAAACCAGGGAACTGCTTTGCATCACCGCAGTTGCCACCGTGCCACCGAGAATGCCCTTCAGTGGTGTGTTTGTGGTATCTCGAAGGAACCGTTTGAAGGTCGGACCTGTGAGGCTTTTTAGGGCCGACTCCAGCTGCTGCATGCCAAACAGGAATAGACCGAGGCCGAAAAGAAAAGTCCAGGGGTCGATTGCAGGCATGGTTGCGGTCCGGAGGCTGGTTGTTGGCTCAAACGCAAAGTGTAATCATCGAAGCCAATTTGCCTGTTGTTCGAGATCAAACCGCTGCACTTTGCTATCATTCGCGGCCTTCTACTTCTGGTCAGGATCTTCGATGTCACTGAGAACTCGTTTTGCACCTAGCCCGACCGGGTACCTGCACGTCGGTGGTGCTCGAACTGCGCTATTCAGTTGGTTGCAAGCGCGCCGTTTTGGCGGCCAGTTTGTGCTGCGCATCGAAGACACCGATCGTGAGCGGTCGACGCCCGAGTCGGTGCAGGCCATTGTCGATGGCATGCAGTGGCTGGGTCTGGATTACGACGAAGGGCCGTTTTATCAAACCGACCGCTTCGATCGCTACCGCGAGGTCATTGACCAGCTCCTGAAAACAGGTCACGCCTATCGCTGCTATACCTCGCAGGCAGAACTGGATGCGTTGCGTGAAAAGCAAATGGCTGCTGGTGAGAAACCGCGCTATGACGGGCGCTATCGAGACTTCACTGGCGAGCCGCCGGCGGGTGTTGATCCAGTGATCCGGTTTCGCAACCCGCGGGGCGGTTCCGTGGTCTTTGAGGACTGTGTGCGTGGTCGCATCGAAGTCAGCAATGACGAGCTGGACGACTTGGTCATTGCTCGCTCAGACGGCACGCCAACGTACAACTTGACGGTGGTGATTGACGACATCGATATGGGCATTACCGAGGTGATTCGCGGTGATGACCACATCAACAACACGCCGCGACAAATCAATATTTACAAGGCATTAGGAGCAGAACCTCCGACTTTTGGTCATGTACCAATGATCCTCGGGGACGACGGTGCGCGTCTGTCAAAGCGCCACGGTGCGGTCAGCGTGCTTTGGTATCGGGACAACGGATACCTGCCCGAGGCTTTGCTCAATTACCTGGTGCGTCTGGGCTGGTCCCACGGCGACCAGGAGCTGTTTACTGTCGACGAGATGAAAACGCTGTTCGATGTCCGTGATGTCAACAAGGCACCGTCCAGTTTCAATACCTCAAAGCTGAACTGGATCAATCAACAATACCTGGCCAAGGCGGATGCTGAACGGTTGGGTGGCTTGTTACGCGCGCGACTTCAGGACAATGGGGTGGATTTGGCTGACGGACCAGACCCGTCTGTCGCGGCAGATCTGTTGCGAGAGCGTTGTGAAACCTTGGTGCAGATGGCCGATCAAGCGCGTTTCCTCTACGAAGAATTCGCTGACTACGACGCCAATGCGGCCAAGAAGCAACTGCGACCGGTGGCGGCTGAAGGTATGCGCGCTTTGCGCACCGCCCTCGACGGCCTAGGCACGTGGAATGCCGAGGCAATCCAACAAACGATAGAGGCTACAGCTGAAACGCTAGGCGTTGGCATGGGCAAGATAGGTCAGCCATTGCGTGTCGCCGTGACCGGCGTCGGTGCCGCCCCCTCCAATGACCAAACATTGGCCGCCCTCGGCAAGAACAAAACCTTGGCTCGCATCGATCGTGCGCTGGCTTTCATGGCCGAGCGGGAGGCCGCACAGCGATGAGCTCCTTTCATGAGGACTTTGGGCGTGAAGAGAAGATTGAAGTCGGTTCGCCTCGTGGCTTTGGCATCGTATTCGGCGTGGTCTGTGGCCTCATTGCTGCATATGCTCTCGGCCTGAAGGGCGCTGACTGGGGGTGGTGGTTCGTTGGCTTGAGTGCGCTGTTTTTTGTTGCCGCGTTTACCTTCCCGAAGGTACTGACGCCGCTCAACGTCGCCTGGTTTCACTTCGGCATGCTACTGGGCAGCATCATCACGCCGCTGGTCATGGGCCTGATTTTCTACGTTGTGGTCACCCCGACCGGTATTCTAAAACGGCTTCTCAGCAAAGGGCCGGATCAATGGTCGCCTGATCAGCAACTGGAAAGCTACTGGATCGAGCGTCAGCCGCCAGGTCCCGAGCCTGAGCAACTGGATCGGCAGTTTTGATTATCCTCGGCGTTTCCGCCTTCTATCACGACAGTGCTGCGGCGCTGTTGGTCGACGGCAAAATTGTTGCTGCGGCGCAAGAAGAACGCTTTAGCCGGCTCAAACATGATGCACGTTTCCCGCAGCATGCGATCAGCTACTGTCTCGAACAGGCCGGCATTGGCCTTAATCAGGTCGACAACATCGTTTTTCATGAAAAACCGTTCTTGAAATTCGAGCGCTTGCTGGAGACCTATGTGCAATTCGCCCCGCGCGGTTTCACTTCATTCCGGCGCGCCATTCCGTTGTGGATCAAGGAAAAGCTGTTTCAGAAGTCGACCTTGATCAAGGCCTTCGAAGCGTTGGGTGCTGATGTCGACGTCGGCTCGAAGCTGCAGTTTAGCGAACATCACTTGAGTCACGCGGCCAGTGCCTTTTATCCGTCGCCGTTTGATGAAACGTTGGTGTTGACCATGGACGGGGTAGGTGAGTGGGCTACCACCACTGCCGCAATCGGCAATGCAGACGGGCTAAACATCATCAAGGAAATCCACTTTCCGCATTCACTGGGTTTGCTCTATTCCGCATTAACCTACTACTGTGGTTTTCGCGTCAACTCCGGCGAGTACAAACTGATGGGTCTGGCCCCATACGGGCAGCCGCGTTACGCCGAGAAAATGAAAGAGCACTTGATCGATATCAAGTCCGATGGCTCGTTTCGGTTGAACCTCGACTATTTCGATTACTGCACCGGTCTGACCATGACCAACAAGCGCTTCGATGCCTTGTTTGGGGCGTCGCCACGCGCCAACGAGTCGCCGCTTGAGCAACGCCACATGGATTTGGCTGCGTCCGTGCAGGTGGTGACCGAAGAGGTGGTCATCGCGCTTGCTCGACACTTGCAGCAACAAACCGGGCAGAAAAACCTGTGTTTGGCCGGTGGTGTGGCCTTGAACTGCGTGGCGAACGGCAAATTGCAACGATCGGGGATCTTTGACAACGTATGGGTACAGCCCGCTGCGGGCGATGCGGGTGGCGCTTTAGGGGCGGCGTTGTATTCGCATCACGCTTATCACGGCAAGCTTCGCGCCGAGCGTGTTGCTGGCACAGATGAGATGGAAGGGGCATATCTTGGCCCGGCCTTCAAACAGGACGACATTGAGGCGCGATTGACTGCTGCAGGTGCGGTTTTCGATGTGGTGGATGACGAAACGCTGATGGCTGAGACCGCTCAGGCGCTGGCTTCAAGTGAAGCGGTTGGTTGGGTGCAGGGTCGCATGGAATTCGGGCCGCGGGCATTGGGGAATCGATCCATATTGGGCGACCCTCGTGACCGGGACATGCAATCGACGTTGAACCTTAAGATCAAATATCGCGAGTCCTTTCGACCGTTTGCGCCATCGGTGCTGGAGGAGCGGGTGGGTGACTGGTTCAATCTGAAGGGGCCCAGTCCCTACATGTTGTTGGTGGACCAGGTTGCGGATGAACATCGATTAACGGTCGAGGAAGAGGGCATTGGTATGGAACGACTGAAACAGATCCGTTCAACACTGCCGGCCATCACTCACGTCGATGACTCGGCGCGGATTCAGACCGTCTCAGCAAAGTCCAACCCTCGCTACCATGCGCTGATATCAGCTTTCGAAAAACTGACCGGCTGCGGTGTCGTGGTCAACACCAGTTTCAATATCCGCGGTGAGCCCATCGTTGCCACACCAGAAGACGCCTTCCGCTGCTTTATGGGGACGCGCATGGATCGATTGGTGGTTGGCAATTGCGTGATGGTAAAGTCCAAACAAAATCAACAGCTTGCCGAAGACTATCGAGACCGTTTCGCGTTGGATTGAGGGCGCGTGCGCTATGAGAATATTACTCGCGAAAACGCGAAGATCGCGAAGTAGTTTTTGGAAGGAGCGCTGCGCTGGGAAGAAATGACTCGCGCAAAGGGGCAAAGACGCAAAGAACAAAGAGCGCGTTCGCTGTGGGGAGAAAGAACGTTGTGGGGCTCGCGAAAGCGCGAAGATCGCGAAGTAATTTGTTGAAGGAGCGCATGCGCTGAGAAGAAAGATTGGGCAGGTTATCAATGGCTATTTGAATGCATGGGTTCGATTCTGGTTCATCGTGAACACTGATTCTGGAAATCAGGCAACAGTGTTAGTTGTAGTAGTCCCGAGATGCCGCACGCGTTTGTCGATTTTCTCTGCGTTGTGGGTGTTGCAATAGCCCGTCCTGGGCTAGCAACACACGGATTCCGAAAAGCGTGGTTTTCGAAACCCCTACATTTCAATGGCTTAAGACTTCATTGAAATCGCGATACATCCATGTATCGCGTCGGCTGTAGTTTCGCGACAGCCTGCGTTGGCACAGGGGTGTTCTGGGCACCGATCAAAAACCCCTGCGCGCCAACACTCCCTCCCTTGATCTTTTCGCTGACGGTTTTTGACCGATACGCAGCCTTTACTATACAGTTTGCATCGCGGTTCGATGATTAGGGGAAAAACCAATGCGAATAGTGACTATTTTGCTGACAGTTTTCACGCTATCAGTTTCACCCATGCTATCAGCTCAAAATTGCACTGCCTTGAGCGGCGTTGGGCCGATGACCTCCGGCAGTGCGCCACTGCTGTACTGGTCTCTGTCGTTTCCGCCATCACGAGCACCGCTGCAGGTGACCGGCTATCAAGGCAATGGATGCAACGTCAACACCACAGGCTGCACGCTACCCGCCGCAGCAACATTTATATGTTCAGTTAATACAATGGCTGGCGGCAGCCGGGCCAAAATCATTTCATGGGTTTCCTCAGGCACGCCTTCGATGAAAATATGTTCATTCCAAACCGCGATGGCTGGAACTTGCCAGGTACGCGGTGGCGATGGCTTGCCGGTTGAACTTTTGGAGTTTGATATCCCGGGTGGATGAGCATTTTTGGACGGTATTGCGAACGCATCGTGCCGTCTAATTAGAGGTCGTCCACGATTAGCCATCCGCGGCTAACGCGGACACGAACTTTCAGAAGCGCCAAGCGCGGTTATGAAAGTTCTTCATTTTCAGTAACTTGAAAATGGCTGGCACTTCCGTGTGCCAGGGCGAGCGCGTCAAAACACCTATCTGTAGGACGCGCTCTAATTAGAATTTAGAACGAACAATCGGGAAACGAACATCAGCGGTGCTGGCACCACCGGCCAAAGCCGCTGATACCGCTTGCGGTAGCCCATAGAGCTTATCCCAGCGCCTCGCCAGTTCGAAGTTTTCCCAGCCTTTAGCCTTCTTCTTGACCACTCGCAACACGAAATGCACATGGTTGCTCATCACCGCATAGGCGCATACATCAATGACAACGTGCAGATAATGGAATTTATGTCACTGCCATCCATGGCGATAGTTTTGACCTCCGTAGGAAGGCCCAGCCCCAACATCCATACGGAGCTTGGGGTGTCCCGAGCTATTTTCGATTGAGCGAGCGGACGCCGCTCTTAGTCGAAGAACTCAACGACGCCGGACACCAAATCGTATTCGGCTGCGACCACTTCAAGCGTACCTTCGTCAATCAGCTGCTCCAGTATTCGCGAACCGTGACGAAGTTGATAAGCCGATGCCCTGCAGTTTGCTCGCACCGCATGGTGCAGGAGCAAATCGCCGTCCAGGTTGGGGTTGGCCTCCATTAGGGTTTGCACTGATGGCTGAACTCGGTCAACGATCGCCTTCAAATTGGGGGATCGATTCTCACTGGGCCTGTTCAGCTCGTTGATGGTCGCCTCCACAGCGCCACATTTCGAATGCGCCAACACCACGACCAATGGCGTGCCAAATTGCTCTGCCGCGAACTCCACACTGCCAATTTGCGACGGAGCCACAATATTGCCGGCAACCCTAATGACAAAGAGGTCGCCGACGCCCTGGTCGAATACCAATTCAGCAGGAACCCGAGAGTCGCTGCAGCCAAGAATTATCGCGAATGGCTGTTGGCCACCAGCGGTTTCTCTACGAATCGACTCGTGTGATCGTGATTTCGCTTCCCCGCTGATATACCGCTTGTTGCCTTCTTTCAGTTCGGACAAGGCTTGTTTGGCCGATTTCATTCGATATTCCCTGCAGTAAAGACGGTCGGGTTCATTCGATCAGAGCTGCCATAGGATACCGAAGCATCGGCCCAAGCTGAAGAGTGAATGCCGTGTGAAGTTGGTTGAACTTTTGCTTGACTAATCAATCACAACTGTAGCGATATGCTTATCGCCGTTGATCGTTGGAAAGCAGACATAGTTCTCCCTGGTGGGTCCCCCCTCCCACTCGCTGTTCCAACATTTAAAGCCACGCGGCACCCCCGCGTGGCTTTTTTTTGCACATTTGGTGCGAGTATTTGGGGTGAAAAATTCGAGGGTTTCTCGCGAGGGCGCGAAGTTCGCGAAGGTGAAGAGAAAGGCATCGCATCGCGGGTAGATTGTCTCGCGCAAAGGCGCAAAGAAGCAAAGAAGCATAGGGTGCGCGCATTGCGGGCTTCAAAGAACGAGATGTAGAGCGTCGGTTTGGGGCATGTGGGCCTCGTAGTGAATGCGCAAACTGTACAGGCCAAACACCCAGAACCGGAATCCAGATCTCGCGAAGGTGAAGAGAAAGGCATCGCATCGCGGGAAGAGTGTCTCGCGCAAAGGCGCAAAGGCGCATAGGGTGCGCGCATTGCGCGCTTCAAAGAACGAGGTGTAGAGCATCGGTTTGGGGCAAGGACGTTCCTCGTCGAATGCCCAGTTCGCACAGGCTGAAACCCAGAACTGCAATCCAGATCTCGCGAAGGTGAAGAGAAAGGCATCGCATCGCGGGAAGAGTGTCTCGCGCGAAGGCGCAAAGGCGCAAAGGCGCATATGGTGCGCGCATTGCGCGCTTCAAATAACGAAGTGTAGAGCGTCGGTTTGGGGCAGCTAGATTGCGGCTTTAACTACTAGCAACCAGCGAGTAGCCGGCACGGGGGAAATGGACGTGCAGGTTTCCCAGTTCCGGGTGTTGTCGAGCAACGATGATTCGGTTTTCGGTCAATGCGGCCAGTGTTCCGGTGACGGGGCGAATGCCGTAGTCCGATGGGGCGACCTCGATTTCGCTGTCCAAAGCGATGGTTGAGTTGGTCACGCTGGTAGGCAACGGGCGGGGTTCGGCGTCGGCGGCTGCAGTAAATGCGGCTTCCTGCGTGATCTCTTCACGCTCGCCGTGGCCGATATTGCTGACGCGTTGGTACCAGGCTTCAACCTTGGTGCTAGAACTCAACGGGCGTCGATCGCAGCTGACATAGAGCCACAGCGGATGATAGGTGGCGAGATCGGCGATGGTGGCTGCGTCACCATCAACCCAGTCCTGGTCTGTCAGGCGTGTTTCCAAGTCGGCAAGGTATGATTTCAGTATTGCCTTCGCTTTCGGTCCTTTGGCCGGGCGCACAGTGCCACCGGCCAGCAAGCTGGCTCTGTCTTTTATAAACTGAACCGTACCAATCGGCCCCAAGAGTTGCATCATTGTTCCCAGCAAGCGCAGGGGGCTGACCGCGCCGATCGCTGCGAAGAACACTTCCTGTTCTGCTTGTTCCATTAACTCTGCTGTCGCTGGCGAAACGGTGTCCACGTTCAGCGCTGGACTGTTGGTTGATGCCGCAATCTCTCGAGCAATCAACGAGGTGTCGCAAAAGATATCAGCCCCTAGCTGTGCGACCGGAATACGGCGGTAGCCCCCGGTGAGCGGGTCAAGGCTCGGCCGCGGAGGTTTGATCGGCGTGAGCAATGACCGCCAATGGCTGTTGGTCAAGCCGAACATCAGCCTGACTTTCTCCGCATAGGGCGAGCTTTCGTAGTGATGCAGAATCATCGATGATTCCGTGTTGTGGCGAACGTCCGGTCAACAAGGTGGAACGGACACGATAACAGACCTGCATTCGCGTCGTCCGCTCAGGAATCAGCTGCGGCTTGCCAAGATTAGATGCCAAGCTCCTCTTTAATGTAGGTGCTGGTCAGGTGTTTTGTTACATCCATCGGCTCGCAGCGCCCATTGGGATCGAAATCGATGGGGCCGATAGCCCTGGCAACCTTCAAGGCGGCAGCATTTAGTTTTTTGCTCCGTTTGCCAATACCCATTAAGGCAGCTGCCATCGACATCAGAACCGAGATCGGCTGCTCGGCATAGGTGTCTTCAATGTGTGCAATGTGGGCCAGGAAGTAGCTTTCGTCTGGCGCGCTCTTCTTTGTGTTTTTGGAAATTTCATAAAGCAGGCCATAGCCGCAATCGCGGCGCACGGGGTCTTTGCTTTCAATCCACTTATCGGCAAGTTCAACTACAAAAGGTGCTTTGGCCAGTGTGGCATCACAGGAAGAGAAGACATGCGTCAGGTAGCCGCCCTTGAGCTGCTCCACCTGCGATTCGGCTTGATCGACAGTGATTGTTTTGGGGTCGTCGATCAGCAGCGAGATGATCTTCATCTCGTAAATGTCCGATTGCCATAGTTGCCGAGCTAGTTCTGGGTCTTTGCCCACCTTCTTCGAAAACTTGCGCAGCTTGGTCAAGCCCACACCAAAGCTGTCCAGCCCCCCGGACTTCTCTTTGTGCTGCTGCCAATGCGCAATGCCTCGCGCGTCCTTGTTTTCTTGCAAAAACTTGAGGATGTCTGATTTGTTCATGGGCTTGAGTGTACCTCGCGACATAGGCCGCTGGCACGGGAATTGAAGATAGATGAACCGCCGAGGTTGGGAGATCAAGGAGACGCGCACTGCGCGTTTTAAAAAATGGCACTAGGAGATAGGGAGGGCCGGTGAGCGCACCAATTGGTGCGTTTGGATTGAATTGAATAGGGGGAATGTCTCGCGCAAAGCTCGCGAAGACGCAAAGGAAATAGGCCGCTAACGCGGAATCAAGAAAGGTAAACCACAGAGATCATTGAGATCAGGGAGGCGCGCACTGCGCGGATTGGGAGAAATGACACTAGGAGAGAAGGAGGGCCAGTGAGGCCGCGCTGCGGGTTGGAATAGAAGGAAAAGGAATGGATCTTCGTCATTCCGGGCTTGACCCGGAATCCAGGGAGTTGGGGCACCTTGTTGTAGGCATTCGCCATTGCCGGTAGGGTATGGATATCGGGAGTTCTTACCCATTGACAAGGAGTCGACTATGAAAGCACTGCTAACCCTTCTGCTATTGGCCGCCAGCATGGTCGGCAACGCGCAAGGCTCTATGCCAGACCAGCCCCACATTTTATGTAGAGGGGCTTGCCCGTGTGTCGGTTGAGCCGGACGTATTTGAGCTTAGGGTGACGATCTCTGCCGAATCACTAGACTTGGAAAAGGCGGAGGGTTTGATGCAGACCAAGCTGGCCAAGATTCTGGCCGTTTGTGCAGAATCGAATATCGCGCCCGAGAACGTTCACGTTGCCACAATGAGTTCGCATATCAGGCTTGATCACCGCTCTGGGAACTCGACTTTTGCGGGGTACAGCCTAAGGCAGCAAATAAGCATTGATGCAGATCCTGACCACCACGCCGAAGTGATGCGCGATGTGCTGGTAAAAGGGACTCCAGCGAACGTGGTTTCGTCATTCAAGGTCAAAGATCAGGACCAGGTTCTTGATCAGGCGCAGCTTGAAGCGGTTGACGATGCTCGTCGCCGCGCGCAACGCATTGCCGAAAGGGCCGGAAGAAGTCTGGGCGAGGTCTATTCAATCTCAGAATTTGATCATCGATTGACGGAGAAAAGTGGGCTAAGACCGTTACGCCATATGAGCGACGAACAAGGGCAATACATGCTGTTTGCCTCAGCTAAGTTGGACCCAGAGAGCGTAATAGCCGAGGCCAGGGTCTTCGTCGTGTTTTTGCTGGCGGATTAGGGGCGTCTTTCGTCCCAAGGTTCGTGATCGCCCCTACGCGGATTATTCCTATGCCAATTGACGGAATTTTCGCCTTCCAATCAGGCGATACGCAGCTCACGATAAGGCCCGTCCAGGAGGAAGTACGCCTCAACCAGTTCGTGGTGACCGCATTGAGTGCTCATGTTGGCTGGCGTGGTCCGGTGGCGACGAAAGACCCGGCGACAGAGGGCGCGACAGAAGCGGTGCTCAAGTTTAGCCGTTGAGGGTCCAAGGCGGAGCCTTCAGCCCTGTCAGCGTTTGTCGCGGCGGAGGGTCGTGCCCGTGGGATAAGTTTGATAGTTTGTAGGGCTGGATCTGCTTGACGAGATTGACCCATGCCATTGCTGCGACTGACCATTGCCCTGTTTTTCTTTATCAACGTTGTTCCCGCCACAGCCGCTACGACGGTAATTGAGGCGGCCGGCTATGTCGATGTCGGTTCCGGCATTTTGATCAAGCCCGCGGTTATTGTGGTTGAGGGCGAAAACATTGTGGAGATCAACCCCACTCAGCTCCCGAAAAATGCGACACGAATTGATCTCGGCGGCAATGTCCTGCTGCCCGGCCTGATGGACATGCATGTCCACCTGGATCTCAACTGGGATGCGGTCAACTTCGACGTTATCTTTATGGAGAGCGGTGCAAAAGGTGCCTTGCGTGCGGCCATGAATGCCGCGGCAACGCTTAATGCAGGGTTCACAACCGTGCGCAATGTTGGACAAATCCACAACACTGCCGACATGGTCGATGTGGCACTAGCGGAGGCCATTGAAGAAGGGTTTGTGCCGGGCCCGAGAGTTATCCCAGCCGGCCATATGATCTCCATCCTGGGCGGTCACGGCGATCTGGGCATGGCGCACGGCATGGCTGAAGGCATGCTGGTGCTGCCACCAGAACGGGGCGTCGTTAGCGGTGCGGCGGACGCTCTGCGCGCAGTTCGCTATCAGATCAAGCATGGTGCCAAAGTAATCAAGATTCACGCGACTGCCGGGGTGTTGTCACTGGAAGATGCCGTTGGCGCGCAGCAACTGACGGACGAAGAGATGCGGGTGATCGTTGAAGAAGCGCGTCGGCATAACCTGCCGGTGGCCGCTCATGCGCATGGCACAGAAGGCATCAAGGCGGCTATCCGCGCAGGTGTTGACTCGATTGAGCATGGTTCGATCCTGGATGACGAGGCCATTGCTCTGATGCAGGAACACAACGTCACCTTCGTCCCCACCGTCGGCCTAATGGACCGCATTGATCTGGGCGCCCTGCCGCCAAAGAAGCGAGCCAAAGCTAAATATGTCGATCCACTCGCGCGCGAATCGGTCCGCAGGGCTGCCAGAGCGGGTGTACGCATTGCCATGGGCACCGACGCGCCCCTCATTCCCCATGGCGACAATGCCGATGAAATTGTCACCTTGACGACACTGGGCCTGTCTAATGCCGAAGCGCTTCGCACCGTGACAATTAACCCGGCCGTGTTGATTCGCCGAGATGATCTAGGGCAGATCAAGCCCGGAATGAAAGCCGATCTTATTGCGGTGGGTGCTGACCCGCTGGAGGACATCAATACCTTGCGAGATGTTCGGTTCGTGATGAAGAACGGGAAAGTGGTGCGGCAGCCTTAATCGACAAGGTTAATTTGCGTCACTCAAGGCGTTAGCGATTTTTGTGTGATGCAACAAGGACCAAGTTTCATCCTTGCAAATCGAATTCAGCGCCGCGCGCTATTGGGAAGAAATGACACCAGGAGGGCAGGAGGGCCGGTGAGCGCAGCGGTTGCTGCGATTGTATTGAATTGAATACGGGGAATGGATCGCGCAAAGCTCGCGAAGACGCAAAGGGAAAAGGCCGCTGGCGCGGGGATTGAAATACAGGTTTAACCGCCGAGATGCCGAGATCAATGCGGAAGAAAGATGGTGGAAGGGCTCGCGCTGCGCACCTTGAAAACGATTAAACACAGAGACAATGAGTGCACAGAGGTCGCTGGCGTTTAATTGACGGGATGTTCAACAAGAATAGCCGGGGACAGGCACGATCAAAGAACCGTATGCACGTCAGGTTCGGCTTCTCCCATCTCATGCCCAGACCGAATCAGCATCGATCTGTTTTCGACGTTCGCTTGCTTCGAGTCAAGCCACTGTTTGGCTCAAGCTGGACGCAAGCGCGGCCACGCGGTTAGGATTGACGAGCGGCACGTGGTCGCAGACCAGCGGAAACACAGGGACGTACGATGACTTCGGAGACCTATTCAAGCAAAGGCTACCTGGCGGTTTTGGCAACTTTGCTGATACCGCCGGTCGGACACGTTTACGCTGGGAAGCCGCTGCGAGGTTTGATTGGTTTCTCACTGATATGGGCGTTTGTTGCGGCGGCCGGCTGGGCGGGCGCTGGCCATGTTTTGTGGCTGTTCTATTTGCTGTACGTCGTTTTCATTGGCGGGATCATTGCATTGGCGGTTGACGCTTACCGTGTGTCAAGTCGACACAAGGGCGCAGTCCGCAAGTGGTACAACCACTGGTATGTTTATTCGCCGTTGGCCGTGCTTTTCTATCTGGTTGGCGGTTTGGTCGGCGAAAATCGAGCTTATCTTTTCGGTTTTGAGCCGTTCCGGATTCCGTCGAGTACCATGACGCCAACACTTCAGCGCGGCGACCTGATTGCGATAGACAGTCGCCGTTATGATGGAAGCTACGTTCCCAAAAGGGGAGCGGTGGTTGTTTTCGAATACCCCGAAGACCGCTCTCAGGACTATGTCAAACGCGTGATTGCCCTGCCGGGTGAGTCGTTTGAGATAGTCGGTGGGGATGTGTATATCAACGGCCAGATGCTCAATGAACCGTTCCTCGATCGTGAGTTGGTCACGCAGGACTATTCACTAGATTTCGCCGAAGTCGTTGTGCCCGACGATGCCATTTGGGTGCTGGGTGACTACCGCGATAACAGCAGGGACAGTCGTTTTTGGGGTCCGCTAAAGCTGGATCATCTGGTGGGCGAGGTCGGTTTGATCTGGTACGCATTTGACTTCGATCGAATTGCACAGGTTCGCCCGCACACCTTCGATTTCTGAACCTGCCAGGTGTCTTTGGCAGGGAGGCACTGCTTTCCAGTCAAATTATTCCCGTGTAAGGTCCTTGAGGACCTAGCGCCGAGCCCATCTCTAGATTCGGATTGCCAGGCGCGCAGCGCGAGCAACCTTTGCGCCTTTGCAACTTTGCGCGAGGTTTTCTATCGGTCTGGTTTTCTAAATTCGCAACTGTATCGCGCGAGGAGTTTCGCGACAGCCTCATACACGGAACTTACGGAACTTACGGCTATCTGATAAGCTGAGATAGGAATTTCAGTGAGAGGGTGTCATGTCGTCAGTAAAGAGTAGCGAAGTCGCAAAACGGTTCGGTGAATTCGCACAACTAGCGCAGCATGAGGCCGTTGAGGTGACATCTTATAATCGACCGTATGTCGCAATACTGTCCGCCAGAGAGTACGAGCGACTCCGACGACTGGATCGACAGGCCTATCGCGTGCCTGACCTCCCGGCGGAAATTTTCCAGGCTATTGAGAGCGCCGAGCCATCAACGAACGCCAAGGCGTTTGATGACGAAGTGGGCTAAGTTTGGCTGAGCTTCCGCTTCCCAGGCCGGGGCTTGTTCTCCGCTACAGTTATCTCTGGCACTCGGATTTCGAAAGAGGTCAGGTGGAAGGGCAGAAAGACCGGCCATGCGCGATTGTGGTTGCCTTGAAGACGGATAGTGACGGCACGCAGGTCGTTGTTGCCCCGATTACACACACTGAGCCAAGCCATGGGATTGCACTACCGAGTCGCACAAAGCGACGACTCGGGTTGGATGAGGAACCGTCTTGGGTAGTCACCAGTGAAGTCAACGTATTCCATTGGCCAGGCCCTGATCTTCGCATGACGCCGCGCGGCGAATATGCGTACGGCGAACTTCCTGCCAGGCTATATGAGGCTATCCGCGACGGTATATTGAAGCAGGCCAAAAAGACGATCGTGCTGCGAACGGATTAGAAACCTCGCTGCCGGTTTTTTGCATGTGCTTTGGGGAGCCCTGGTCTTTTCTATTTCCGCTGTAAGAATTCATGAAAGCTCACCCTGAGCCCTTTTTTGGATTCGCATTGCCAGGCGCGCAGCGAGCGTCACCTTTGCGCCTTTGCAACTTTGCGCGAGGTATCTCTTCTTGTGGTTTTTGGTTTTCTAAACTCGCAATGCGAGCCCCTTCGATATTCTTCTTCCTCTCTGAGCTCAGTGTCTCGGCGGTTTGACTTGTCCTTTTAGCGCAGCGCGCCTCTGGATTCCGGGTCCCGGGTCCAGGCCCGGGATGACGTGGCCCGGAATGACGAACGATGGGCATCGTTGGTTCCCGTGTGCCCTTTGCTGCGCGAGATTTCTTCTTTTTTTCTTCAGGGTTGATAGACACCCAGAACTACTATCGCCTTGCGCAGAAAAAACTATGAAACTATGTGATAGCCGATTCGAGCTCGGCCCCTGACAGTTTGCGAAAACCTCGCACACAGCGCAGACTGGCCAGAAAACACAAGTGACAACCACACCATACGTTGGTATGGGGAGTGCCTGAAGCGATGAAAGTTTGCCGCAGTTTGATCCTCGACGTAGGCAGTGGGGATGCGCGTTGCCGCACTCCACTAGTGCCAAACAACGTCGAAATACTCGGGCTGGTCGCGTGATTCTGCGACGCGTGACAGAGCACGTAAAGACCCAGAATTGGACGGCCGTCGCGATTGATTTCGTAATTGTTGTTGTTGGCGTGTTTATCGGCATCCAGGTCTCCAATTGGGACACGCAGCGAGCTGATCACGAACGCGAGACCGTGCTGTTAAGGGAGCTGAGGGAGGAAATAGCGGAGTCGGTTCGGCAATTGGAGATCAAGAAAAGCGCCTTTGATCAGGTAGCTCGATCTGGTAAACGAGCGCTGGCATTTCTTGACGCAGATCAGCCGTGCGGTGATGCATGCTGGGCACCTATCGTTGATTTCTTCCATGCCTCGCAATGGCAACCGCTAATGGTGGAGCAATCCAACACCTATGAAGAGCTGCGTCGCAATGGTTGGCCGCGCAATCGCAAGATCGTCGAAGCGGTGGAAGCCCACCAGCGGCAGGCACGTCAGATCGCGGCACCGCTGCGCAACGCGCCCGTATATCGTGGTTTGGTGCGCGGACTCATTCCACTTGCCGTGCATGAACCGTATTGGTCCGGTTGCTACAACTATGCCGACGGAGAAGAGTCCTACCTTGTACAATGTCCTGAGGGCGTACCTCCGGATGTATCGGCAGCTGGAATCGACGCAATCCGCAATCACCCGGACATTCACCGAACGTTAACGGAATGGACCGGGTATGTGGGGCCGTATGCCACCATTATGGAGGATCAGAACGTGGCAGCCCGACGAGCGATCGCCGAGATTGACCTGGAGCTGGCGAGCCGAGAGTAACGCTAGATTGTGCGTCCCCCTTGTTGCCGATAGGTGTCAGCAGGGATGCAAGGCTCGCCGCCCGGAGCACGGGACAACACCCAAGAACGGGCCGATTTATCTATTGGGGTTTTCGCGCGAATCCACAGGGTTTGGTACCCTGTGGAAAGAATCGACACGATAAGTTACATGTTTTTACGCCTCCTGCTTCTGTTGCTATCGATCTGGGTGGTATTGCCTGTAAGTGGAGCTGCGATCTGGGAAATGAGTTCGGAGGGCGTGTTCGAGCTCAGTCTGGGAGACGATGTGCTGTACCGCACTTCTGCTCACGCTGTCAGTGATATTCGTACGGCAGGCACCGAGACCGCCAAAGTCCTATTGTGGAAGGAGTCTGACGGCCGCTCCGAGCCGAAGCATTATTACGCCCACCTGACTGAAACCGGCCGTGTTCGTGGTCGCGTTCGGCACACCAGCTACCATGTCGAGCTGATTGATCGGCGCTTTGACCCCCTCGATGGCGGCGTGCCTCCAGTGGCTGCGCGGTTGCAGGCAGTGCCAGGGCAACGCCTGCATCTGGTGCAGTTGTGGGCAACACTCATCCCGCAGTGGCGTCAGCGACTCAAGCAATTGGGTGTGGAGATTCATGGTTACATCCCGGAGCACACCTTGATCGTCGACGTGCCGGTGCAAGCCCGGTCCATCCTCGCCGATCTGGATTTCGTGCGCTGGCTGCAGCCTCTGCATCCGGAGTACCGGATCGAGCCGGCCTTGCGCCCGGCATTGTTGCAGTCCTTTCCGGTGGCCACTCCCGAACGCTATGCAATCCTGGTTGCCGGTGGTGGGGATCTTGTTCAGAGCCAGGTGGCGCGTCAGATTGAAGCGATGGGCGGCAGTGCCATCCGCTCGAGTCCGGAGTCCATTCGCATGGAAGCGATGATGACGCCGCAGCAGCTAGAGAAACTTGCCCGCAACGACCTGGTTCTGTGGATCGAACGCTGGGGTGGACCACCGCAACCCGATGTCAATCTGGCACGCATCGTCAGCGGTGCCGACTATCTACAATCGACTGCTGGATATACCGGAGCCGGGGTGATTGGGGCAGTCTTCGATGGCAATTTCCGACTGACCCACCAGGAATTCGCCACCAATGCGCCAATCGTTCAGGGCCTGCTGAGCGGAGACACCGACCATGGCACTAAAGTCCTGGGCACGATCTTTGCCGAAGGGGTGGACCCGACCTATCGAGGTGTGCTGTCGGACGGTCAATCGGTGGTGTTGTCCTACAACGAAACATTCCACACCGACGCTCTGCACACCGCGCTGCTGAACACCCACAATGCCGTGTTCGTGTCGCGCAGTTTCGGCGGTGGTTTGACGCTCCATTACAGCAGTGCATCAGCCAATCTGGATAGAACGGTCTTGATGAATCCGCTGCTGGTGGTCACTTCTCAGTCGAATGACGGCTCGCAACAGTCGCGACCCGAAGCGTGGGCCAAGAATGTGGTATCCGTCGGCGGTGCCTATCATTTCAACAATACCGACAATAGCGACGACCAATGGGGGACCGCTGGTGCCAGTCATGGGCCAGCGGCAGACGGCCGGGTCAAGCCAGACTTGACCCACTTCTATGACTCGGTGCGAACCACCAACGACGGGTCCGACACCTCCTATACCTTCACCTTTAACGGAACCAGCGCTGCGACCCCACTGACCGCAGGGCATTTCGGCCTGTTCTTCCAGATGTGGCACGACGGGGTTTGGGCAGGGTTCGGCGGAGCTGCTTCGGTGTTCGCCAGTCGGCCCGGAGTGGCCACGACCAAGGCGATGCTAATCCATCATGCGTTCCAGTACGATTGGACCATTGGCGGCAACAACGCCACCCTCGATCGCTCAAAACAGGGTTGGGGCCGCGCTGATGTACAGAATTTATACGACGGCGCGGATGACGTTGTGGTGCTGATCGACGAAAGCGAAGTGCTGGGGGCGCTTGAGCGGTGGCAGGCCGCGATTCCGGTCGGCGTGGGTGCCAGCTATCTGAAGGCGACCATGAGCTATCTCGATTACTACGGCACCACTAATGCATCCCAACACCGGATCAACGACCTCTCGCTACGTCTGGTCTCACCCAGCGGCGTGGAGTGGTGGGGCAATCGAGGGCTGGACGGCGGCCTGTGGTCTACCTCCGGCGGCTCGTCCAACAAAAAAGATACGGTGGAGAACATCTTCATCGAAGACCCGGAACCCGGCGGTTGGGTATTGGAGGTGTGGGCTGATGAGGTGGTGGCAGACACGCACCTCGCCACGCCGGAGATCGATGCCGTCTTCGGATTGGTCGCGTCTACCGATGTCCTGGGCGGGTTCGTGATGCTGCCCGATCAGACTGACTTCGAAATGTGCGTGCCGGACAACGTGGCGATCAGCCTGGATCTCACTGGTGCCAATGGGTTTGCCGACCCGGTCACCATCGTGCCGCAAAATCTTCCTACCGGTGCGTCCAACGAATCGCTGTCACCCAACCCGGCTACGCCGCCGGAGCTGGTTGCCTTCTCGGTAGACTTTGGTGCCGGGATGGCGTATGGCGACTACGACTTTCAGTTGCAAGCGACCTCCGGTGTTTATCAACAGACGGTCCCGGTATCGGTGATGGTAGTTTCCGATCTGCCGCAGACGGTCGAATTGGTGGAGCCGGGTGATGGTGCCGAGGTCGGCCCTGGTGTCACAGTCTCCTGGTTGCCGACCATCGAAACCGAACAATATTTACTGGAGGTCGACGACGACCCGGCCTTTGGCAGCCCGCTGCATTCGATCGAGACCGCAAATACCAGCCGTTACATTGATGGGCTGGTCGCTGGCACCACCTATTATTGGCGTGTGACCAGTCAGAATCTGTGTGGCGACACGGTATCACAGGTGCGGACTTTGTCGGCGCAGGCTGTAGACTTTGTTCACTGCAGTGCACCGGGGCTTCCGTTTGACGAGGTGACTCCGGTTGCGGACACCATCAACATTCCCTCCGGCGACACGATTAGGGGCGTGGAAGTGGCGCTGGACATCAGCCACACCTACGTATGGGACATCGAAGCGACCTTGAGTCACGCTGACACCGCCACTTCGAGCAGAATATTGTTTCAGGACTGCCCAGCGGAGGACGTCGACGCAGTTTTTTCCGATCGCTCCAACGCTTCCGCAATCTGCATTTCCTCCAACACTCCCGCCATGGCCGGATTCCTTCCACCCGATGAACCATTGACGGTTTTTCGCGACGAGTCTTCCCACGGCGACTGGACCTTGAGTGTGGTAGACCACTACGCACCAGACGACGGCGTCCTCAACGAGTGGTGCATCCGATTTTATGATCTTCATCAACTCCCGATCGCCAGCAGCCAGGCGGCTACCGCGGTGGAAGAAACCGACGCCACTCTCAATGCGCTGGTCAATCCGCAAGGGTCGGACACGCAAGGGCGCTTTGAATGGGGAACAACGGACGCTTACGGGAACATCGTGGCACTGGGCTCAGTGGGGGCTGGCAGCATCGAACAGCCGGTGAGTGCCGGTTTGTCGGGCCTGAGCTGCGACACGCAATACCATTATCGAATCGTCGCTGATAATCCGGGAGGAACGGCCTATGGGGCGGATCAGACCTTCACGACCGTCGCCTGCGGGGCACCGGAAGCGGTAACCAACACGGCATCGTCGGTAAATCAGTTCGCGGCTACCCTCAATGGCACGGTCAGCCCGCATGGTCTGGATACCAGTGCGATGTTTGAGTGGGGTGAAACCGCCGGCTACGGTCAATTTGTAAACCTGGGTTCGCTCGGCGACGGCCCCAATGGCCAATCTGTCGGCTACGGCCTGACCGGCCTGAGCTGTCAACGACAATACCACTATCGGGTGACGGCCGAGAATGCGATGGGCAGCGTCAATGGTCACAATCAGGCATTTACCACCAGCGACTGCACACCGCCCGACGCTATCACCGATCCAGCAGACGCATTGCAGCAATTCAGTGCCACCCTGCACGGTACGGTCAACCCCAATGGTGATGCCACCAGCGCAGTGTTTGAATGGGGCCTGAGCGACAGTTACGGCGACACCGAAGACCTTGGCGCTATCGGTTCAGGAATGTCCGAAGTTCCGGTGATGGTGGGCTTAAGCAACTTGACCTGCGGTACGCAGTACCATTTCCGCATCACCGCAAACAACTCCGGCGGTACCAGCAATGGATTGGACGAAACGTTCACAACAGTTCTGTGCTCGCCGCCTGGTGTCACTACCGACCCGGCCGACGGGATTGGACAGTTTTCGGCCACACTCAATGGCACAGTTAACCCGAACGGGGATATGAGCAATGCCCAATTCGAATGGGGCGAAACCGACAGCTATGGCCAAACCGAGGACGTCGGCGCGGTTGGTTCTGACTTCACCGACCACCATGCACTGGTCGACCTGACTGGCTTAAGTTGCGGCACTGAATACCATTTTCGGATCACCGCCAGCAACTCTGGCGGAACCAGCAATGGGCAGGACCTGTCGTTCCAGACGCTGGACTGCAGCGCTCCAACCGTCACCACTCTGGCGGCCACCGATATTACGGCTGTTGATGCCCGGCTCCATGGCGAGGTCGATGCCAATGGAGACGAAACCCAGGTGTGGTTCGATTGGGGGAGCGATACGGCGTATGGACAAAGCCAGGCGCTGACATCTATTGGCGGGTTTGGTACGCAAGCGGTTGACTTGCTGATTGAAGGGCTGGATTGCGAGTCGACATATCACTATCGACTGCGCGCGGAAAACTCCGGCGGAGTCAGCTTCGGAGACGACGAAACCCTGACTACTTCAGCAGTGACGGGTCCTGCCGATCGTATTTATGCGGACGGGTTTGGGGATCTGGTTTGTTATTGAGGTTTTGCGCTGACGCGCATGGAAGCATCCGGTCGAGTGGCCATCCACCATGCTCTGATTTGTTCATGATCTAAGCTGTCTCGGGGCAGTCGTCATCAACTGCATCAGTTCGCGCGGCGTTGAACTGTCGCGGACCTCGCGTCTTCGCGAGCGACCTTTGAATGAGGTTATGCATCGCCGCCAATCTCAGGATCATGGCAGAATGCCAAATCCGGTAACCAGGTTTAATAGATCAATGACTGAATCTCGCGTGAGTTTGCGAAAGGACGGCGGTATTGCGTATGTCACCTTGGATCGCGCTGAGAAGCGCAATGCCCTCGATATGGCGATGTTCAGAGCCCTGGACCGCGTGTCCCGCGAAATACGCAAGGTCCGGGATGTCCGGGTGGTGATTGTTCATGCCCAGGGTGAGGATTTCTGTAGTGGGCTGGACGTCAAGTCGGTGATGGGCAAGCCATCATCGGTGTTGTCGCTGTTGGCGAAGTGGTGGCCGGGCAGCGCAAACCTGGCACAGCGCGTGTCGACCAACTGGAAGCGGATTCCGGCACCGGTATTGATGGTGATTCATGGTCGCTGCTGGGGCGGTGGCCTGCAAATTGCCTTGGGTGGTGATTTTCGTATCGCTACGCCCGATGCCAGTTTCTCGATCATGGAGGCCAAATGGGGATTAGTCCCGGACATGGGAGGCAACCTGGCCGTCCGGGACTTGTTGCCCAAAGACATGGCGATGCGCCTGGCCATGACGGCCGAGGTCATCGATGCGAAATCGGCGCTCAAGCATGCTCTGATCACCGAGGTGTGCGATGACCCGATGCAACGAGCGAAAGCGCTGGCCGCTGAACTGATTGAACGCTCACCCGATGCGGTGGCGGCGGTGAAAAAGCTGTATCAACGCAATTGGCAAAAGGCCGATTGGGTGTTGTTGGCCAAGGAGAGCTATTATCAGCTTCGCCTCATCCTTGGCAAGAATCAGCGCCGGGCGGTCGGACGGCAGCTGAGCCCGGAAAAGAACATCAGCTACCTGGATCGAAAACGCTGGTAGCGCAGTTTGGGCTCGTAGCCGACATCAGACGATTGCATGGCCATCAATTGTTATATGCTAGGTCGCTTTTTGCGGAGTTGCTTGGTATGAAAACAGAATGTGCGTTAATCACTTTCGGTGTGTTGCTTTTTTCCAACAATGCTTTTGGAAGTGCCTGCGAGGCCAGTAGCGCAGAAGAAATAGCGCAGCTTTTTGGTGTAGAGGCCTCATCAGTTCAGGCTGAGGTGATTTATGAGCGAAAGGCCACCTCTGAGTGCATGTGGAGTTTTACCGACAATGACGGTTATGGTATCTCCATCAGTTACCGAACATCTGGTCGCCCAGACAGTGTCACAAACCCGGACTTCTTCAAGAATGGTCAGACCTATACGGTGGAGAATGGAAGGAAGCTCGGTAGCTGGGATCTGACCTACCGCTTCGAAGAAATTCAAAACACCGAGCTAGGTATCCTTTCAGATGTCTTCGGCAATCGCTACACAAAGTCGCTGCACTACGTTTGGCTGGAAGGTGAGCAGCGCCGCTTGGGTGTGACGTATAACATTGGGGCCAATGACAACGGTGACACACAAGAGCCAACGGTTGAGGATATGAAAAAGGCGGTTGCGATCTTTACCAACTAAGGCTGGTTAGAGACAGAACGGGCGCCTCTGCCGACGTCAACTAGTTGCCAAGCCAGGCGGTCAGCTTTCGCACAACCGCATCGCTGCCCAGCAAGCCCAGGTGATTGGTGTTCTCAGCAATCCAGCGATGCTCGGGCGGGATAGCGAGGCAGCGTGCCGGGTCGCTATGCTTACCTAGAGCGCTGTCAATGCTGACCAGACCATCGCCAGCAGCTTTCGTTGTATCAGCCTGCTGCCCGGTGCTTGCGGCGATGGCATAGCACTGGACGGCGTCCGGTAGCGGGACTGGCTCATCGGCGATGTGACCATGCCTCAGATCGGTGATGCCGGGGCTGCGTAGCTTGCCTAGTTTGGTGAAAGGAGCGGTGTAGGGCGTGGATGTCAGTATTTGGTCGACCCAGTAGACGGCGCGTTCCAGTGGTGCGCCATGATGTGGCGTGCCCAGGAAGATCAGATTTTTCACGAGGCTTGGCCAACGCATGTCGGCGCTTTCGGCTTGATGTACAGCGCTTCGCAACACCAGGCCACCCATGCTGTGACCAAGCAAGGTGAGTTCAGTGATTGGTGTCGGCCAGTTCGCGCACTGCTGTTCCATCAGTTGCGCCAATAGTTGACCGTTTTCGGCGATCGGCAGTCCGCTGTTGTAACGCAGATAGATAGGCGAATAGTTCAATGCATGCGCTAGCGTTACGCCGAGATCCGTCGCTCCGTCGCCATCGGCCAACTGCCACTGCAGGTCATTCATGCAAAGGCCGTGCGCCAGCAGGAGCACCTTGGTAGACGCTGTGTCTACTGTGGATGGCTGCCAGGCGCGGTGGCGTTGTAGGCTCATCTCAAGGGCGAAAGGGCTATCGGCGTCACGCAGGCGATCGCCAATCGCACCATTCAAGGCAGACAGAACGGCTAGCCGGGCCGGTGAATCCTGCACATCATCGCCCTCAGCGTCCGTCGCCAATGGTTCGATCAGTTTCAAGGCACCATGAACGCCACCGCCAACGCCTTTCATCACGCCACGAATGACCCTATAGACCAGGCCAGTCAGCCCGGCAGTACGCTCATGTCCGCTATTGCCGCCCAACCCCAAAGTACGCATCACAGCTTGGTGCATGTTTTCAACAACGCCGGTGACGCCAACAGTAGCATCGGTCGCCAAACGCGCTAATCCGCGCAAGTCCGAGGCACGGAGGTTGGTCTGGTTTTTGGGTTGGGTGTTCATGAGTATTAAACCGCGGTGGTGCTGAAGCCAGTTGAGTGGAAGAAGAAAGGTATGGCTCGCGAGGGCGCGAAGATCGCGAATGAAGACATGAACAAGGTCACGCTCACGCCTGCGTGATAGTGCCAGGAGGCGCTGCCATTTTTTCACAGCGCACGCGGCCTTTTTCTTCAACTCTTTGAGACCTTCGCGCCCTCGCGAGCGATATTATTCCTTCTGCCTCAACCATGACGATTTCACATTCTCGAACCCGAGATAGCGTCTAGCCCAACCACTCAATCTTGTACAGGTCACGGCGCCGATCGAGGTAGTTGCGGACCGAGCCTTCGTTGTGCAGCCGCTTCAGGATCTCGAAATCGAGGTCGACGATCAGTGTCATCTCGGTGTTTGGCGTAGTTTCGGCCATGATTGCGTCATGCGGGAAGGCAAAATCCGATGGCGAGAATACGGCTGACTGCGCGTACTGAATGTCCAGCGGGTCGACTTTAGGCAGGTTGCCAACGCTACCAGCGATGGCGACATAGCATTCGTTCTCGATGGCCCGAGCATGGGCACAGCACCGCACCCGAAGGTAACCATTCTTGGTGTCCGTCCAGAACGGAACAAACAGGATTTGCATGCCTTCTTCGGCCTGCAGTCGTGCCAGCTCCGGGAATTCGACGTCGTAGCAGATCAGGACACCGATGCGACCGAAGTCGGTATCGAACACTTTCAGTTTGTCGCCGCCTTGCATGATCCAGTCTTTTTTCTCATACGGCGTTGGATGCAGTTTGTATTGCGAGTCCATGGTGCCGTCGCGGCGGCACAGGTAAGCGACGTTGTATAGCTGGTCGTCTTCGACCACGGGCATGGAGCCGGCGATGATGTTGATGTTGTAGGCGACGGCCAGTTTGGAGATCGCTTCGGCGATTTCCGCAGTGTACTCGGCCAGTGCCTTGATCGAATCGATCGAGGAATGATGGGTGGCAATGCCCATCAAGGGGGCATTGAAGAACTCCGGAAACAGCGCGATATCACACTGGTAGTCCGACAAGGCATCGACGAAGTACTCAACCTGCTGAATCAACTCGCCGACCGAGTCAAAGGTTCGCATCTGCCACTGCACACAACCGATGCGGGCCGAGGTACGCGGCGCGCCGATCAGTGGGGTCTTTGCCGGGTCGTAATACAGGTTGTGCCATTGCAGCAATGTGGCGTACCCGCCCGAAGCCTCATCTTCTGGCAAGTAGGCGTGCAGAACACGTTTGACTTCAAATTCGTTGGATAACTGAAAGGTCAGGATTGGGTCGTAGATTTCCTTTTTCTTGACCCGTTCGATGTACTGCTGTGGGGTTAGTTTGTCGGCGTGATCCTGGTAACGGGGTATGCGGCCACCGGCAACAATGGATTTGAGGTTAAGATTGCGACACAGCTCCTTGCGGGCCTCATACAGGCGTCGCCCCAAGCGCATGTCGCGGTAGGTCGGCGCAACAAACACATCGACGCCATACAGCACGTCCCCATGCGGATCATGTGTGGTCAAGTAAGCATCGCCGGTGATTTCGTCATAGGTGTGCCGGTCGCCGAACTTGTCATAGTCGACAATCACCGACAGCGCTGCCGCAACAACTTTGCCATGGTCTTCAATGCAGATTTGACCTTCCGGAAAAGCCTTTAGCTGTGCTCGAAACTTCTTTTCGCCCCAGGCACCGCCCAGGTCAGCGTAAACCTGGTCCATGATTTGCTTGATATCGGTATAGTCATCCAGGCTCAGATGGCGCAAGGTGAGCTTGTGTTCCGGTTCTTCGGTGGGCGTTTGTTCGATCACTACAGTGTCCTGAAATTGACGTGATGACGGCAAGAAACAAATGGGGTCTATGCGCGGGTACGGGCCGTCTGGTGACGGCTTGCGGATTGATCGATTGGACCGCGCGAACGTGGCATAGTTTACAGGTATGCGGGTAATTTCAATACATATTTCGAAGGGCCGAAAGTGGCCCGATAGCAGCTGCTGGACGGCGCCATGAAGCCGCCTCAATACCTGTGTTTTGGTGACTTCCGCTATGACCTTGCGGCGGACCGTTTGAGCAGCCTGGATGGGGAGGTCGTGGTCTTGCAACCGCGTCCACAAGCCTTGCTGCGATTGCTGTTGCAGCATCCCAATCAGTTGTTGAGCCGCGAGTTTATTCGTGAACGGTTGTGGTCTGGCCAGGTCGTTGAGTTTGATCAGAGCCTGAATTTCTGCGTACGCCAGTTGCGCAAGGCACTGGGTGATTCGGCTGAAGCGCCGCGCTATGTGGAAACCGTACCCAAACGCGGGCTGCGCTGGGTCTGTGATGTGTCAGTCGAACGGCCACAGTTGTCGTGGTTCACCGGCCGCTACGCCTGGGCCGCAGGACTACTGCTGGCCACTGTGTTGTCGATGGTGGCTGTGTTCTGGCTGCCAGTACGTGGCCTTGATCCTGCGGTAGCCGATGGCACGCAAGTGGCCCCGGAGGCGCGTGAAGCCTATTTGCGTGGACAGTTCCTGATGGACAAGGGGACTGAAGACGCTGTCCAGCGCAGTGTTGCATTGTTTGAGCGGGCGGTCGCGATTGAACCCGAATATGTAGATGCATTGATGTCGATGGCCAGGGCGCACTATTTTCTCGGCCAGTCCAGCGGGCAAGGCTACGACCGTGTTCGCTACCTGCTGGCGCAAGTGTTGGCACTTGAGCCGAACAACGTCGATGCGCATGTCATTCAGGGCTTGCTGGCGCTAAACCAGGACTGGGATTTTCTGGCGGCTGAAGAGGCGTTCGAAAAGGTGCTGGTACTGGACTCGAATCAACGCACGGCATTGCACGTACTGCCGTTGGTCAAGGCGGCGCGTGGCGATATGGATCAGGCCCTGCATTTGATTGGTCGTTACCTGGTTGTTGATCCTGCGCGAGCACAGACGGTGGCGCATGCTGGTTGGTTTTACTATCTGGACGGCGACTATGTGAATGCTTTGGGCCAATGTGAAGCGGCCGTCGAAATCGATCCGGCATGGCGGATGGGTTTGGAGTGCGCCGCCAATGCGGCCAGGGAGTTGAACCGGTCGGCACTGGCTCACCAGTACTTTGGCCAGTATCTGAGAACGTACTCGGACACGTTTGATGCGCCCGCGGTCGACCAGGAAAACTGGATGAAAGCGGGGTATCAAGCCTTGCTGGACTGGCTTTTGCAGAATCAGCCTGAGCACCACTTTGAGATCGCCCGGGTGGCGGCTCGCACGGGTGATCAGTCCCTGGCGCTCAGACAGTTGGAGTTGTCCATTAACGCGCACCAGCCGATGCTCCCCATGGTCGAAATCTTTCCTGAGTTTCGGCAAGTCCGCGAAAGCGAGGGGTTCGCGTCGTTGATGCAGTCTGCCGGTTTGCTTGGGGTAGAGAAGCACTGACGAGCGGAGCCTTTGGACGCGGTGCTGGGCGTATCTGGGGACGGTTGGAAAGAATGGCCTCTCGCGAAGGCGCGAAGGGGCAAAGGGGCAAAGGGGCAAAGGGGCAAAGGGGCGCGAACTGCGCGCTTTTTGAGGAAATCAGCACAATGAAGAAAGGAGGTTAATGAGGCGAGCAATTGCTCGTGTTTTGAATAGGTCTAAAGGTTTGGCAGACCTTTGCAACCACGTCATTCCGGGCTCGACCCGGAATCCATCTTTTGTCCAAACGAGCAATGCTCGCCTCACCGGTCCTCCTGAACTCCTAGTGTCTATTCCCCTAAAGCGGATGACTATCCGCCTGGCTCGCGTCGCGGGCATTGAAGATAGATCACTAGGAGAAAAGGAGGGCCGGTGAGGGCTGCGAGTGCAGCCTTTCGGTAAAGACTGAAGATCGATGTGCGGGTCGTACCCCGCCCCACGTCGTTCCGGGCTTGACCCTGTATCCATCTTTTGTCCAAACGAGCAATGCTCGCCTCACCGGCCCTCCTGACCTCCTAGTGTCTATTCCCCTAAAGCGGATGACTATCCGCCTGGCTGGCGGCACGATGGCTGGCACAGATCAGGCCGGTTCATCGAAAAAACCGCGTTGCTCATGCGCCGCTCATGTTCGCTCACGCCTTTCAAATGGCTCGATCAGACGCTTTCGGGTCACGATGTTTGCACCGTCCGCGCCGTCACCGGCTCGGCTTGAACATTGGCGTGTATGGAGCGTGATTGCAGTGAAGAATCTGATTCAGTTTTGTGGCAAATGTCTACTGGCCTACGGCCTCACCTTGACTGTGGGGATGGGAGCGCATGCTGCTTCTGATCATGATATTTCTTCAGCAATCACTGCCGGTGATGTCGCGGCGGTCTCATCCTGGATAGAGCAGGGCGGTGAACTGGAAGCCGTGGTGGCTGGTGAAACGCCATTGTACCGGGCTGCCAAGGCTGGTCAGTTGGCGGTGGTTGAACAGTTGCTTACAGCCGGTGCGAAAGTGGATACGCCAGTTCCCGGAAATCGCATACCGATCATGGCCGCCACATATTACGGTCATCTCGACGTCGTCAAGCGCCTACTCAAAGCCGGTGCCGATCCAGAATTCGACGCCGACAGCGGCTACGCCACATTCGACTTCGCGTTGGAAAGCGGGCAGCAAGCCATCATGAGCCTGTTGCTGTCTGGTTGGCTGAATCATTCGCAGATGAGCCATCAGGAGCGAGATTCTCTGTTGCTGGTACGCGCGGTGGTGGATGATCAGCCGTCAGAATTGACCGATCATCTGGTCGCGGGAAGGTCGCCAGACACTCATAACCGCACCGGCTATGCGCCCTTGCCGCTGGCGATCAGGTTGCAACGAAATGACATGGTCGACCTGTTGCTGGAGCGCGGTGCGAACCCGAATATCGGCAATGACGGCAACGATGAAGCCTTGCCTTTGAATCAAGCAGCGCGCGGCGGTCATCTAGACCTGTTGAACAAGGTGCTGGCGGCGGGCGCTGATGCAAACCGCGGCAATGAGCGCGGCTATACCGCGTTGATGTTGGCCACCAGTTACCAGTTCCCCCAATTGATTGCGCCCCTGATTGCCGCCGGCGCTGACCCCAAGGCCGAGAATCAAGATGGCTTTACCGCCATGGACTACGCGATTCAACGCGGCAGCACTGAGGTAACCGTCGAACTGCTGCAGCAATGGCCAATGAACGACGACGAGGGCCTGCTGCGGCAGCGCGGATTGACCATCGCGGCTGTTGAGGGCGATGTGGACGCTTTTAACGACGCGGACGCAAAAGTGGCCGGCCGCCCGGGCCCATGGGGCTACTCAAATCTGGCATTGGCAGCCCGGTTTGGGCATGCCGATATGGTCAAGACCATGTTGATGGCCGGGGCCGACGTCAACAGACATGGTTTGACCGGCTATCGAACGACGCCGCTGATCGATGCGTCTCGCCTGGGCGATGTTGAAGTGGGTCAACTACTGCTGGACCACGGCGCGCAGGTGACGGATGTTGATGGTCACGGTGACCCCGCCATCAATTGGGCGACCTTCTACGGTCATCTGGAATTCGCCAAACTGCTCCTGGCCCATGGTGCTGACCCCTTGCAAGCCAGCGATCAGGACTACACCGCCGTCAAGACCGCAGAAGAGCAGGGTCATCGGGCCTTAAGCGAGCTGTACGCCCAGCATCTTCCTGACTGATTTTCGCCTTCGGTGGCGTTCCCCGCATCCATTGACGGCCTTCATCCTGCGGGACAGAAGCTCGATCCAGGGATGGATTGGGCGGCTTTTCGGCATTTCGGTGCAAAGTCGGACTATGCAAAGGCGATAAAGAACCGCGTACGACCGTCGGTGGCGGTATCGAGGCCAAATTCGAAGTTGTGGCGCAACAAGACCTCTTTCACCAACGTCAGTCCCAAGCCCTGGCCTGCCGACTTTGAGGTGTAGAAGGGCGTAAACAGTTCGTTTCGGACCGATTCATTCAATCCGCAGCCATCATCGAAAACTTCCATCAGTACGCCGCTGTCGTTGTTCACAACTGAAAGTTCAATCGATCCATTTAAATCAATGGCTTCCATTGCATTCTTAACAACGTTTATGACAACTTGTTCGATTTGTTCACGGTCGATGTCGACGGCTGGCAAGCCAGGTTCGCAACGACTTTTCCAGCCGATCGAACGCTCGGTACATTGCGCTGAGAACATCGGCTCAAGGTGAACGACCAACTCGCCCAGGTCATGGGGTTTGAGCCTTGGTTCCGGGAGTTTGACCACTTGAGCGAAGTTGTGGACGAAACGGTTCAGGTTCTCATTGCGGGTGATCACAACGTTCAATGCGTTGACATAATCATCCCGATCGCTTGCCTGCAGTTGCGGTGCATAGGTTCGGCAAGACTCCAGCAATGAGTTGGTGGAGGCGACCGTGTTGTTAATTTCGTGCGACATCATGCGAATGAGTTTTTCGTAGGCTGTGCGTTCCGATTCATTCAGCAGCGCGGTCAATTCCTCGATCATGACGAACTGACGATCGAAGCCTCGGTCTTGAAATGATTGCTTGTGAATGCGGAAGCGTTTGGCGCCTTGCAGAGAAATCAGCTCGCTGTCGCCCGTGTCCAGATCTCGAATGTGAGAGGCCAGCTCGCCAGCCAGTTTGTTGAAGCGTTGTCCTAGCAAGGCGTCGAGTTGCAACTGCAGAAACGAAGAGGCTGCTGGATTGGCGACGCTGATTTCACCGTCGAAATTGGTAATCAGCACACCAACAGGTGTGACCTGCATGAACCTTTCAAGGAAACCCCGTTGTTCTCCCAGTCGCAGCCGTTCTTCGTACAGTTCGCGCAACATCTGATTGTAGGTCGCAATCAGCTGGTCCATTTCAAGTTGGCCGACATTGGAAAAGCGCGTCGAGAACTCCTGTTCGCTGAGCAAGTCTTTGAATGATTTGACAAAATCCAGGGGTTTTAAGGCTGTGTTGGTCAGGCGCAAGCCCAGAGCCAAGGACAGAATAAGCGCCAACTCGATAGCGAAAAAGGCCAGCCCAAGATGCTCATGGTAATAACCGGCAATGGCGAAGGCAGCAAGGTGTAGCACCGCAAGATACAGTTGGATCTTGCGCCGCAGGCTCATTGCGAGGTGCTCAGTCCATACTTTTCCAGTCGCCGATACAATGCGGCACGACTCAAGCCCAGCGCGTTGGCCACCTTGGAGATATTGTGGTCATGTTGTTTCAGGCTGTTGGCTATCATCAGCCGCTCCATCTCGTCGATGGTCATCGTCTCCCCGGAAGTGGTTTGCTCGGACCCATCATCTGCCAGCGCCGGGTCAACAAAGTCGATGCGCGATAGTTGTTGCTTGCCGGACATCAACACAGCCCGTTCCAGTGTTTGCCGCAGTTGCCGAATGTTGCCAGGCCAGTCCAGCGTTTCCAGCCATTGCCATGTTGCTTCGTCAACGCTGATGGGTCCCACGCCATAGCTATCGGCAACACGTTCCAGATGCGCCATGCCGATCAGGCGAATGTCACTTCGCCGTTCGCGTAACGGAGGCAGGCGGATAGTGATCAGGTTTAGCCTGTACATCAGGTCTTCACGGAAATCGCCCTCATCAATCATTTGATTGAGGTCACGATTGGTGGCCGAAATGACTCTGACATCGGTGTGCTGTGTATGCGAGCTGCCGACTGGCTGAAACGTACGATCCTCTAGCACTCGTAGTAGCTTTACTTGTGAAGTGCGGTCCAGATCACCGGCCTCGTCAAGAAAAATTGTGCCTGTGTTGGCCAGTTGAAAGCGTCCGGCTCGGTTGGTGCTGGCATCGGTAAAGGCTCCTTTGACATGGCCAAACATTTCGCTTTCAAACAGAGAAGCGGGGATGCCGCCGAGATTGACCTTGACCAGCGGTTGCTCATGCCGTGGGCTGTTGCGGTGAATGGCGTCGGCGATCAATTCCTTGCCGGTGCCGCTCTCGCCAAGGATCAATACCGGCGCATCGGTTGCAGCGACGCGTCCCACGGTTGCCAGCACTCGAAGCAAGGCGGGATGTTCGCCGACAATCTCCCCAAGTTGGTGCTCCTCATCCAACGCCTGCCGCGAGATCGCTTCAGGCTCAGTCGTCTGCGCCAGACGCAGGCTGGTGTTGATCAATTGCAATACATGCTGATTGTTCCAGGGCTTGGTGATGAAATCCGAGGCGCCCAGCTTCATGCCTTGTACCGCCAACTCGATAGAGCCCCAGGCGGTCATCAGGATCACCGGCATGGCCGGTTCCAGCTTGCGAATGTCGGCCAGCAATTGCAAGCCTTCCTCGCCGCTGGTCTGGCGTGAAAAGTTCATGTCCTGCAACACCAGCGATATGGGCTGCCGGCCGACGATGTCCAGGGCCTGAGCCGGACTTGAGGCAACCGTTGACGCCAGCCCGGCCTGTTTCAGCAGCAGCGACAGCGAAACGGTGACCGATTCGTCATCGTCAATCAATAGTATTGGGGCTTGTTTCGACACTTACTCGTAATGCAACGCTTCGGCGGGTGACTTGCGTGAAGCCAACCAGCCCGGGTATAGGGAACACAGGATACACAAGCTGAGGATGATTGCGCTGCTGATCAGCATGCCTCCAATGGCCGCAGTCCAATTGATCATGGGGAAGGTGCCCAGTATCGGCAGTTGAATGGCAATGAATATCCCTATCGCCAGGCCGATGCTTGCGGTCAGTGCCATTTCAGCTACGATTTGCCGGTAGATACGGCCACGATGAGCACCCATGGCGCGGCGCAGGCCCAACTCACCAGTGCGCCGGGTGACGCTTTGCCAAAGTACGCCGAACAAGCCGAAACCGACCATGATGATCAGAAAGCCGGCGATCAGGCTCATGATGCTCATTGGTGTGGTGACATTGTCAATACGGTCAGCTCGCATCGCTTCAAGACTATCGATTCTAACCGTCCAGTTTGGCGCAATTGTTTGCAGCGTGTCGATCAGTTCCTGTTGCAGTTGTTGCGAAGAGGCCGACTGCGAATACACCATGATTGAAAATGCCCTCTGCTCGTGACCTTCGACGGCCAGTCGCCTCATGACATAGTTGCCCTGTTCGGAAAACTCCCCTTGTTGGCGGAAGTCCTCGAACACTCCGACTACGCGGTAGTCACGGTAGTCGGGGTTATCCTGTTCGGGTGGGCGAATGTTTTTGCCCAGCGCGCTCTCGTTTGGAAACAGCGCCTCGGCCATTTGCCGATTGATGACGACGGTATCCCAATTGAGGCCAATGTCTTCCGGTCCGGTCCAGCGGCCTTCGAGCAACTCCAGACCCAGGGCCTGGTGGCCGCCGTCGCTGATTCGGTTTTGTGAGCCATCAACCGTGATGCCGTTGTATTCAAAGTTGCTGGTGCTGCGCCAGCCACGGAATGGACCAAATAGCATGGCAAAGGCCGAATCAACCTCCTGCATGTCATTCAATGCCAGGACCGCTTGTTCCAGTCGCTGGCCATCGGTTTCGGTCCAGTCGCCGCCGTTGCGTATGATGATTTGCAGGCCATTTTCGTAGTTGAATCCCAGCGGTTTTTGGTACAGCGTCCAGTTGTAGACTGCCAGTGCGCCAATCCCGAAAATGACCAGGAAGGACAGGGTGATTTCGGCAATGATCAGGGCATGGCTGCGTTTGCGATTCCAGATCAGCTTGAGTAGGTGTTTGAACATTATTTATGCTCCTTTCAAGGCGGCCACTGGCTGCATGCGACTCATGCGCCAGGCAGGGTAGGCGCCCGATAGCACGCCGAAAAAACCGATCAGCAGTAGTGACGCGAGAAACACGCGGCCGTTCATATGCAAGTCGGCGTATTTGATCAGATCGCTGGCGACCACCAAGTCCAGTAAAAGGTAGGCCAGGACGAAGCCGAGCAAGCCACCGACGAGCGTCAGCACCAGGTTTTCGACAATGAATTGCCAGACCAGGGTGGCTGACGACGCGCCAAAGGCTTTTCTGACGCCGATCTCCGAAGCGCGCTCCAGGATTCGGCTGGTGTTCAGGTTGACCATGTTGATGGTGGGCAGCAACATGAACAGGAACATCCCCACTAAAACGATGGTGACAAAGGTGCCGGCACCACTGTCGTAATGCTTCCAGTTGTTGGTGACCTCGCGGGCCAGCGCGTCCAGCTTGCTGTCTGCGCCACCGATGGCATAGGCGAACTGCTCCGGGTCATCGTATTCAAAGTCATCGATGCGTTCGCGGTATTCGGCTCGAATGGCATCCAGTTGGTCGCTGGACTCGGCCATCAACAAGGCGATGAAGCCGTCCATCATTTGTTGTTGGTAGCTGGTGGACGGGTTTGTGGACACCGGCACCCAAACATCGGCGAAGGCGTGTCGACTGATTTCTGACTCATCGCGCACCACACCGACCACTTCAAAAGTTTGCCCATTGACGGTGAGGTCTTTGCCCAAGGCCGACTGGTCATTGAACAGTTTGCGACGGGTACTTTGGTTGATCACCGCTACGTAGGGCCCCAATTCGTCGTCCTCGTCAGTTAGCGCGTTGCCTTCAATAAAGTCGAATTGGAGTATCTTCCAGTAGTTGCCGTCGGTACGTTTCATGGTTAGTTCATACTTTTGGCCGTCGACAAAACTGTTGGCAGAGCTGCCTTCGTTATAGACGCTGATCAGAGTGGGCGTTTGCATTGGCCTGACGTAGTCCTGCATGAAACGGTAGCCGGGACTGGATGACCAGCTGGAGTCGCGGTCTTCGCTTTCCAGCATCAGTCGGCTGACCTCAAGAAAACGACCGCTGTTCTTCTCGGCACTGCTGGGAAACAGGTAGCTGTCCAACAACGCAACCACAACGGTCAGTACGGCCAGGGTCAGGGCGATGCCGAATAGGTTGACGAAGCTGAAAAACTTGCGCCTTAACAGCACCTTGTAAGCGGTTATTAAATAGTTCTTGAACATGTTTTGGCCTCAGGCTAGCTGACAATCTGACCGTCAAAAATACGCACGATGCGCTCAGTTCTATCGGCCTTTTCCTGATCGTGGGTGACCATCACCACAGTGGTGCCGTCGTCGCGATTGAGTCCTTCCAAGATGCCCATGATTTCATCACCCATGTGGCTGTCTAGATTTCCCGTCGGCTCATCCGCGAGCAAGATGGCAGGGCGCCCGACAATCGCTCGGGCGATGGCTACACGCTGCTGTTGGCCGCCTGATAATTGCGTAGGGTAGTGCTCGGTTCGAGAGGACAAGCCCACCCGTTCAAGCGCTTGCAGAGCCAGCGTTCGCCGTTCTTTGCCGCGTATCTTTCGATACAGCAGCGGAATTTCCACGTTGTCGACGACACTCAAGTCGGGAATCAAATGAAAGCTCTGGAAAACGAAACCAATCGATTGGTTGCGCAATTGCGCGTGGCGTTTTTCGCCACCGCCATTGATCTTGACCCCTGCTACACGTAGCTCGCCTTCGGTGGGCTGGTCCAACAGTCCCATCATGTTCAGCAAGGTGCTCTTGCCGCAGCCGGATGGCCCCATGATGGAAACCATTTCGCCCTTGGCGATTGAAAGGTCCACCTGGTTCAGTGCGACGGTTTCAATGCGGTCGGTGCGGTAGGTTTTTCCTACGCCGTTCATCTCAATCATGTCAATTGACCTCCACTTGGTCCAGATGCTCAAAGTCGGCGCTGTCGGAAACGATTGCGACATCGCCCTCCGACAAGCCGTGCAAAATTTCTACGTAGTCGCGATTGCTCAAGCCCAGCGTGACAGTGACGCGGCGAGCGATGGAGTCATCAATTCGATATACCGCCTGTTGGCCTGAGCCTTGCAGACCGGGCCCTTTTCTAATGCGTAGGGTACCGGTGCTGCGACCGGTGATGATGTCGACGTCACCGCGCAATTGTGGACGTAGCCCCGGGCTGGAGGGCTGATCCAGCTCGATCAGCATCTGCATCGCACCGTTGTCTACAGTGGGCAGGATGGATGCCAGATGGCCACTGAGTGTGTTGCCACCGACAGTCACATCCACTGCCAAACCTTCCGTTAACTGTGGGGCATAGAAGTCGGACATGGTCGCTTCAACGCGATAGGCGCTGAGATCGGCAATCCTGGCCAGTGGTTGGCCTTGGGCAATGCTGGTGCCGATCTGGTCGGGAATCCAGGTCACCACGCCGGCTTGCGGCGCCGTGACTGTGGTCAAAGCGAGCAGGCGTTGCTGCTCATCGAGCTGATTGTTCAGGATGGCCGCTTCCAGCGTGATGCGCTCCAGCTCCGCCTCATTGCTCGATTGCTGATTGCGCATTTCCGCTTCCAGTTGTTCAAGCTCAACGGATGAGCGTCGAACATCAAGCTCAGCTTCCAGCAGTTCGCCCTTGGAAATCAATCCGCTGTCCGCTAACGCACTGTAGCGATTGAACTTTGCGGTATGACTCTCCAGATCGATTTTTCGCAGTTCATAACGGCCGGTGGCTTCGTTGATCGCCTTTTCAAGACGCAGTCTGGCTGTGGTGCGTTCGTTTTCTTTTAGCGAAATCTTCTCATTCAAATCCTGGATCGCGACCTCAATCGGTCGAGCATCGAGTATCAGCAAGGGGCTGCCTGATTCCACCCGCGTGCCAGTGGTGACCAACACCTGGCGAATCTCGGCAGGGAAGTTGGAAGAGATGATCAGCTCCGTTCTCGGTACCACGGTGCCGGAGGCGGAGATGGTGGCCTGAACATCACCGCGTTCTACAGCAGCGGTGCGCACATCAGCAAGGTCGATGCCGGGTCGGAGCAGATTGCGCAACAGCAGAAAAGCGATGGCCAATATGCCGATCGCCAGCAGCCAGGTCGCCAACTGCTTGGTGCGCGCCAGCTGTCGGGTTTTTGAATTGATTGGGCGGTCCATGCCAAGGAATAAGCATTAACCGTGCCAGCTTTCTTGCGTTTCCTTTAAAGTGATTTAAAAACAGTCGCTTACATTATACTGCGGGAGCGCTGCGTGGTGCGGTATGTGCGATGGCGACCAGTCGGCTTTGCCTTGGTGTCCGCATTCGGACAGTGAGCCGAATGACGGTGCGAAAACTACTTGCGAGTCATGCTGACCAGGTTATCTGCACTGCCGGTGCCACTGGTCAACACGATCCGTCCCGATTTGCTGACGTCGACTATGGTGTGTCTTCCGATCCATTGACGACCAACTAACCGTCGCGGCTGGTGTCTGGCGCTGTGATTGGTCGTTGCTGGACAGGGTTGCTTGAACCGCCTGAGGCGCGTTTCAAACTCAGGCAGCGCGAAGGGCAAACTCAAAACGTGTTCCGGCATTGGGTTTGCTTTGAACTGTGATGCGGCTGCCATGCAGGTCCAGTATTCGCTTGACGATGGCCAGGCCCAGGCCAGAAGAGTCACCGGTCTTGTCGTCACTGCGATGGGAACGGTGCAGGCGGTCGAATATTTGATCGATCTCGTTTGCTTCGATGCCGCATCCCGTGTCGGTTATGGCAACCGCAACGCGCTGCGGCTGGTCGGACACGTTGAGCCGTACCTGGCCGCCTGCTGGCGTAAATTTGAGGGCATTTCTAATCAAATTCTCCAGCACACGCTGCACCAAACCTATGTCGGCATAAACCAGTTGTTGGCCTGTGCCGGTGTCAGCTGTCAGTTGGATTTGGCTGCGTTGGGCATCCAGCTCGAATTGTTGACAAACATCGTGCATCAACTCGGCCAGTGAAAAGGTCTCCAGTTTTGGGTGAATGGCGGCCGACTCAAGTTTGGACAGTTCGAACAGGTCGCCGATCATGCGGCTGAGACGTCGCGTGTGAACTCGCGCGATTCGCAAGTAATGCTGGCGTTGCTCCTTGCTTAGTCGCTCATCCTTGATCAGCAGCGTGTCGACATAGCCTTGCATTGATGAAAGTGGCGTTCGCAAATCGTGCGACACGTTGCTGATTAACTCACGACGCAAACGGTCGGTTTCCTTTAATGCCGAGAATTGCTCGGCGATTTTCTCGGCCATGACGGCAAAGGCACCGTCGAGTTGGCCGATTTCATCGGTTCGGTTTCCCGATTGTGACGCGGTCGGAGCACTGCTTGGGTCGAAGTTCGATGCTGTGAAGCGCAGAACACGAGTAGTGAGGCAGCTTAGGCGTCGGGTTAACAAGGCAAACACCAATAAGCCTACCAGCAGGGCGCTTATGACCACCGCGATAACACTGCTGATACTGGTGGTGCGCACGTAGCTGCCTTTTATGGTGTTCGCAAGCGCCTCATATTTCTGCCCCCCCAATACAGCGTAGAGGTAACCTTCTAACACAGCCCCAGTCCTGACTTCGGCGACGGAAAAAACTTTGGGTTGGTTGGAACGCGGGTCGGTGCCCCGAATCGGCATCGGTTCCTCGCCGTCCATCAGCGTGCCAATTGGGCCTAGGTCAACGTGAGTTGTGATTTGAGTTTCGTTTGGTAAGCCGTGATCAATGATCTGACCGTTGGGGTCCAATAGATAGATTTCGACGGTTGGGTTGATCACCATGGCTCTTTGCGCCAGTACGGTCAGTTCGTCTCGATTGACCTGACCGTTGTTTATTAGCGATGTTTCGCCGGTGACATACATGGCGATCGCGCCATTGAGACGTTGCGTGAGCTCTTCGTAGTAACGCTCGCTACTCCATCGTTCGATCAGAAAAAAGCAGCCTCCAACGACCAATAGAATGGCCAGGAACGCCGAAGAAATTCGGGCGAATAGTGAGTTCATACGACACGCAACGGTGTCGCCGTTGCCTCCAGTTTGTAGCCCACGCCCCATACGGTGACGATATGCTTTGGTTGCGATGTGTCACGCTCGATCTTGGCCCGCAATCGATTGATATGGGAGTTGACCGTGTGTTCGTAGCCATCGTGGCCATAGCCCCATACCTGGTCCAACAATTGGGCGCGACTAAATACGTGGCCGGGGTGTCGAGCGAAATGCGCCAACAGATCGAACTCGCGGGCGGTGAGGTCCACCGGGCGCTTGTGAACCCGAACGCTGCGACGAGTCTGATCCAGAATGATGGGCCCGACAGACAACAGCCCTTGCTGGACCTGGCTGCGTGGCTGGATTGCATCAATGCGTCGAAAAATTGCCTTCGTTCTGGCGACCAATTCAGTGACCGAGAAAGGTTTGGTCACGTAATCATCGGCACCTAACTCCAGACCGAGTACGCGATCCAGTTCTGAAGATTTCGCAGTCAGCATCATGATCGGCAGATAGCGATTGTTTTTTCTCAACTCTCGGCAAATCGACAGTCCGTCGATTCTGGGCAGGCGCAGGTCCAGAATCACCAGATCAAACTGTTCATTGGTGGCGAGGCTGAGCCCGGTCGCACCATCGGCTGCTACACGTACTTCGAACTGGTTGTCCCGCAAATGCAAAGCGACCAGGTTGGCGATGTCCGGTTCGTCTTCGACGACGAGAATTTTCCGATCTGAGACTTCCACAGCGATTGAACACTCACGGCTACAGGGAATCGTTGCAGACTAGACCCAAAACTTCACAAAACCATCACAGCGGTACGCTGATTGCGTTCCAATTAACTGAATTTACGAAGAATTTTGTGGTCGTCTAGCGTCAGCATTCACCGTGATATCGCTGTGATCTTGAGCGCGCACCATGGTTGTTCCAAATCGATATCAACCACCAAGCAGGAGAAATCCATCATGAACAGCTCCAAACAATTGTTAATCGCCAGTGCCCTGACGCTTTCATTCGGTGCACAGGCGGTGGACTTGCCCTTGGCGGTTGGGAATAGTTATGAAATCACTATCACCAACCTGACCAAGGCTCAATCATTCACACCCATTTTAGTGGCCTCTCATCGCAACAACGTCCGATTGTTTAACGTTGGTCAGCCGGCCTCCGATGCCCTGGCTGAAATGGCTGAAGGCGGCGCTACCGCGCCGTTGGAAGACTACTTGTTGCAGATGTCAGATCGCGTTGGCGATGTATCGACCTCACCGGGCTTGCTGGGGCCGGGTGAAAGCGCCACCGTTCCGTTTGAACGGAGCTTTCAGTACCCACGACTGAGCATCGCTGCCATGTTGATTCCCACCAACGATACGTTTTTTGCGATCAGCGGAGTGAAAATTCCGAATCATCATGGCGTGTTTGAGGCCCATGCCTATGACGCGGGCTCGGAGTTAAATGACGAGTTGTGTGCGTCAATTCCAGGGCCCGTTTGTGGCGGTGAAGGCGGCTCCGTCGAGGACGGTGAAGGGTTTGTTCATATCGCCAATGGAATATCAGGCGAAGGTGATTTGGCGGCGAGCACTTACGACTGGCGTGGGCCGGTCGCTCGAGTGCGGATCAAGCGCGTATATCAATAGCCTCATAGCCGTCGGTTTTCGGTTGTTGGGCCGGAGCAAGCTGGCCCAACAACTTCTGTAACGTAGCTTTCTGTCTAGATCCAAACGTCAACATCGGCGGTCAATTCACCACCAGCATCGCCAGTGTTTACAACACCGCGAGGTTCAATCAAAAGAATATGACATTCATGTTCTGCCACGGGTCTATGTTCCACGCCCTTGGGTACAACGTAAAGATCACCGGTAGCGAGCTTAATCTCCTCATCGCGAAGTTGCATGGTCATCTCGCCCTCAATGACCAGGAATGTTTCGTCTGTGTCGGGATGGTCGTGCCAGACGAAAGCCCCCTCGATCTTTGCCAGCTTGAACTGATAGTCATTCATCTCGGCAACCACGCGTGGGCTCCAATGCTGTTGTATCAGCGACAGCTTGTCTTTTAGATTGACCGGATGATGACGCACGGCTGTTCTCCTTAGGCAAAACCGAATCTATATTGGCCGCAGCAAAAGGCGGTTGGCAAGACGAATTCTGGTGAATCTTTGCTCAATGTGCGTTATCGTGCGCGCCGTTGTGTGCTGTCTTGCATCAACCATCTGAATTTCGCCAGAAATCTGTACCCCAAAAGGAGCGTTTAATTTCATGAAATTGTCTGCAATGGCATGTGCTGGTCTGTTGGCCGCAAGTTTGTCTGTCACCGCGACCGAGGAAAAGTCGCACGGTCGTCACTACGAGGTGACCATCACCAACATTACCAAGGGTCAGTCATTCACGCCGGTGTTGGCGATGAGCCACTTGCCGAAGACCACACTATTTACATTGGCTGATCCAGCGAGCGATGAGCTTGAGACCTTGGCAGAGGGCGGTGACGTCGGGCCTATGGTGACCTATTTGTCTGGATTCACGCATAGTGTTGGCGACATCATCACCACTGACGGCTTGCTTGGCCCCGGCGAGTCGGTTTCATTTGAGATTGACACCAGTTTCGTATTTAGCCGCTTTAGCATGGTCGCAATGATGATTCCGACCAATGACACCATCGTGGCATTGAGTAACGTCAAGTTTCGCAACTTCACTGCTACCTACTATGCGCATGCCTATGACGTCGGTACCGAGCTCAATGATGAGCTGTGTGCTTCCATCCCAGGCCCCGTATGTGGCGGTGAGGGTGTTGGTGTTGATGGGGGTGAAGGGTTTGTCCATGTCGCCAACGGCATAGCGGGTCATGGCGACCTGGATTCGTCAAGCTATGATTGGCGAGGCAGCGTTGCTCGCGTGGTTATAAAGCGGGTCACGGACTAGTATTGCTAGCCATTGAGGTTGAGTGCGGTCAGCATTGACGCGCCTCAACTGATCCGCATTGCAAGTTGCACACGGATGTGCGGCTGCATTGGTCAGGCAACCTTGCTTTCTTTGGCTAGCTGCGCCTGAAGGTATTCTTCGTAGCTGCCCTCATAGTCGATAACGCCGTCCGGGGTCAATTCGATGATGCGGTTGGCTAGCGAGGACACGAACTCTCGGTCGTGGCTAATGAAGATCAGCGTGCCAGGGTAGTTTTCCAGAGCCAGGTTGAGTGCTTCAATCGACTCCATATCCAAATGGTTTGTCGGCTCGTCGAGCACCATGATGTTTGGCTGCTGCAGCGTGAGCTTGCCAAACAGCAAACGACCTTCCTCACCCCCTGACACGACTTTGACTGACTTGGTGCTGTCGTCTCGCGAGAACAGCATACGGCCAAGAGTCTGCCTGATCAGTTGCTCTTCGGAGCCAGGCGGCTGCCATTGCATCATCCAGTCGAACAGGCTGATATCCTGCTCAAACTGGTCGGCATGGTCTTGAGCGAAGTAGCCGATAGATGCATTTTCGGCCCATTTGACCTGGCCTTTGTCAGCCTCCAGCTCGCCCAGAAAACACCGTGCCAGCGTCGTTTTGCCAATGCCGTTCGGGCCGATGATGGCAACGCGTGAACCGGCTTCAACTCGCATGCTCAAGTTCTCAAACAGCGGGCCCTCATCAAAGCCTTTGCTCAGGTTTTCAACTTCCAGCACAAATCGGCGCAGCGGCTTTTCCTGATCGAAGCGAATGAACGGACTGACTCGACTTGATGGCTTGATCTCTTCCAGCTCGATCTTTTCCAGCTGACGGGCTCGCGAGGTGGCCTGCCTGGCTTTCGATGCGTTGGCGGAAAAGCGGCTGACAAAGGCCTGCAGCTCTGCCATTTTTGCCTTCTTCTTGGCGTTTTCCGATTGCGTACGCTCCCGTGCCTGTGTCGCCGCCGTCATATACTCATCGTAGTTGCCAGGGAACAGCTGCAGTGCTCGGTAGTCGAGGTCAGCCATATGCGTGCAAACGCTGTTCAGGAAGTGGCGATCGTGCGAAATGATAACCATCGTTGACTTGCTGTTGACCAGGAAGTCTTCAAGCCAGCGAATGGTGTTGATATCCAGGTTGTTGGTCGGCTCATCCAGTAGCAGGATGTCTGGATCGGAGAACAGAGCCTGAGCCAGCAATACTCGCAGCTTCCAGCCAGGAGCAATCTCGCTCATCGGACCATCGTGCTGCTCGACGGGGATGCCTATACCTTCAAGCAGTTCGCCAGCTCGCGACTCTGCTGAATACCCGTCCATCTCCGCGAACTCGACCTCCAGGTCGGCCACTTTCATGCCTTCCTCATCGCTCATTTCAGGCAATGAATAGATTCGGTCCCGCTCCTGCATCACCTCCCACAACTGTTGGTGGCCCATGATCACGGTGTCGATGACGCGCATGTCTTCATAGGCGAACTGGTCCTGGCGCAATTGACCGACACGCTCACCGGGCTCGACCATGACCTGACCGTTGGTCGGCTCCAGCTCGCCGGCCAGTATCTTCATGAAGGTCGATTTGCCAGATCCGTTGGCACCAATGAGTCCATAGCGATGACCGTTTCCAAAGTTGACGGAAACGTTTTCGAATAGCGGTTTGGCACCAAATTGAATGGTGAGGTTGGCGGTAGAAATCACGTACGATACCTGCTGCGACATCCATAGCCGCAGCATTTGCAGCCATGTGGATAGAAGAAAACGGAGGGGTATCTAAATGCCGCGACACCCAGCGGGGGGCGCATCATAGCAGAATGCGCCGCCGCGCGGGCGATCGATGCAGAGATTCAGTCCTGATTGATGGTGAATTCCATCAGCTCCAGCGGCAGCCCTGACGATCCATCAATGCGGACCGCCTCTGGTCCATTGCCGTTGCAACTGCATTCCCACTGACAATATTTCTGCCCTGGTGGCACAGTCATTGCGGTAGTGACCGGGAATGCTCTCAGTCGCCAGGTTCCCATCGCCGCGTTTTGAATGTCACAGGCGGCTCCATTCGATGCTGTTGTGTTGCAGTTCCATGCTCCAGACGGGTTGAATTGTTTCCAGCAGATGTTTGGGTAGGTTGCCCCTGTTGCTGTCTGGCAAAAGGCCGTTGGAGAGAAAACTTGCAAGTCCGCGCAAGTCTGAGCAGCGGCTTGATTCATCATAGTGCAGGTTAGGATTAGGAACGCCAAAGGCAGTAACCTGAAACATTTGTTTTTCATTGTACCCTCGATCATATTGCATCTCCCCGGCAGCAAGGTTAACAAATGGCAGTTTGGCGTTCTAGCAACGATCGATTTTAGGATTCGAGCAAGCCGATACACGCACTGAACAGGTGATCTGGAAGGTACTTTCTCCAATCGCGAAGGGTGGCGTTGGCCAGCAGTTCCGGGAACAAACAAAAGTCTCGGCACTGATTCGCCACCAGATGAACGCACATGATTGCATTGTCCATTTCTATTCCCGACTGTCCGCTGACCAGTGCCGTCGCCATCTCCTTGACCGACTCGATGGTCGCCAGGTGCTCCTGGCTGCCGCCGATCGTTGCAAACTGTAGTCGCCATCGTAAAACGATATTTCGCAGCACACCGGCGTTTTGCGTGTAGTCGGTGATGTAGTAGGCGACCATGATTCGAAGCCGGTTGGCAACATCCGGTTGTTGACTCATCGCGGTAAGGCATTCGGACCGTTTCATAGCGTCGTGCTGCCAATACTGCTCCATCAGTTGTTGCAGCAGCGCTTCTTTATTGGCAAATCGCCTATAGAACGTACCCACCGAGACCTTGGCCTCAGCGGTAATTTGCGCCACCGTGAGGTCATCAAACGCCTGACGGCGTAGCAATTGTTCGGTCGCATCAAATAGCCGCGCTTGGGTTCGTCGGCTTCGCGACTGTTTGGGCTCAAATTGCTCGGTTTTCGTCACTTTTTGCCTTGTATCTACAGCTGTCTTCGTAGAATATGTGAATCTAAATTCACGTTTATTGGGTTTGTCATGGTTCCATTGCACCGGTCCATCTTAGCCTCATTTTTCTTCGCCTCGCTATGGGTGTCCACGTCTCTTGCGCTTACTGTGCAACCGGGCCACTCAGGGACATGGGGTGATCCTGATCAATCCGGGCATGGGCTGTTGATTCAGGTCATTAGCGATACTCAAGCCGTTGTGTTTTGGTTCACTTTCGACGACCAGGGCAATCGGGACTGGATTGGGGGCGTAGGCACCATCGAAGGTGACCAAATCGTTGTTGAGACTTTTCAGATCTCTGGAGGGTTTTTCCCACCGGACTTTGACCCGACGCAAATTGGCTCAACCGTTTGGGGCACGATGATCATTACCTTCTTCGACTGTGAGAGTGGAGAAATCAGCTGGGCCAGTGTTCTGGACGGTTACCTCGATGGGACCATGGACCTGATAAAAGTGACGGCGGTAGACAGTTTGCAGTGTGAACCTGATCCGAGCATCAATGGCCTGGCGATTCCGTTCGCGACCAATCAGCCAACATTGGATGGCGCGATCGGGGCCAATGAATGGACGGACGCCGTTGAGGTTCAGATTGAGATCAGCCCCGGCTGGGTGGTGCCGGTGAGTTTGATGGCAGATGGACAGAATATTTACGTATTGTTTGAGAACCTTGCTGGTCCCGGCGGCGTCAATGACGTTTCGGCAGCTCAAAACGACACCCTGTTTCCAGAACTATTTATAGATGCAGATTTCGAGGGCCCTGATGGCTGGGACAACGCGACACGGTGGTTTCATGCGTCTTTTCAGGATTGCTACGCGCCTGGGAGCTGGAACCAAACCTTTTTTTGCAATTTCGATTTGGCGCAATGGGACGCAACCAACTGGCCGTTGTTGTTTGAGAAAATCTCGGAGATTAGCGTGTCCTATGGACGGTTGGGCCTGACACCCGGCGAACCGGCAACCATTGGTTTGATGTTATCGATGACCAGCGCATTGTTGGGCTTTGAGGTGTATCACAACTACCCAACTGACGCGCAAGCGGCCGACCCACAAAGCTGGATGGAAGTGATGCTGCCGCCAGTGCCTTAGCACAAGAGTCCGGCCAACGACGGGCTGCCCAAGCCGGGCCGACGTTCGTCATTCCGGGCCTGGACCCGGAATCCAGAAGCTGTGCCAGCAGGTCAAAACAGATAAGGTACGAGTGGCCTCAAGTCAGGCTGTGAAATGACGGGTCGATTTTCAGTTCAGACTTCACTGTAGAGAATATGACATCGGTGTGGGTTGATCCGTATTGAGTCAAGGTATCGACCAGCGAGCGCAGGTGCGCCATGTCTTTGGCCACCAGGCGAATCATCAACAGTTCAGAGCCGGTCAAAACATGACATTCCGCGACCTCGGGGATTTCACATACGGCGCTTACAATCTGGCGGTGCCTCGATGAGCCGGCACTCAAGCGAACAAATGCGCTGATGCCAAATCCCAGCTTTTCCTCATTCAAGGTGGCGGCGACGCCTGTGATTACGCCCATATCGCGCAGGCGCTGAATCTGCTCGGTTACCGTGCTTCTCGACCGACCCAATTGTTTAGCCAGTTCCGAAATGGACGCGCGGCCGTCTTGCTGCAATAGCTGAAGCAGCTGCCAATCGAAGCCAGTGAGTGGTGCGTTGGTCATTTTGCTAACAAATCAGTCCGAATTCGCTTCAATGTGTCGGCGTAGTTGGTTCATCGCTTGCAGCTGTTCGTGGCGCGCCTTTCAGTCGAGGAGCATAGTATCACTACGACGATATTTCGAACGATGGCCTGCAGTCGCGCACGCCGTGTTCAAAGGAGAAAACATGAAGACACTTTTCGGCGCAGGCATCTTGATGCTGTTCAGTGCTGTTGGCCATGCCGGGCAGACACCTGTACAAGAGCAGTCGGCTTCGGCACCGCCAGAATCAACACAGTTTGGCCAACTGGTTGGTCAATGGCGAATCAAGGATTTCATGCTCGATCAGGACGGCAACTGGCAAGCAGGAAACGGCGCAGATTGGAATTTCTATTGGATCCTGGGCGGCACCGCAATTCAGGATGACTGGATTGCGCCGCCGATGTCAGTGGCGGCACCCGACACCGGGCGACAGCTGGGCACCAATATCCGTATCTACAATCCGAAACAGCAACGCTGGGAAATGGCGTGGGCGTCGAACACCGGGGCCAAGGTCGATACGTTTTCTGCGGTTGAAACTGACGGGCAGTTACTCATGCGTGGGCTGTTCAACGGTGTCGACAGCCAGATCATTTTCTACGACATCACTGCCGATCATTTCTCATGGAAGCTGCAGCGAATACTTGAGGGGAGTGATCAGTGGGTCGATGTCTACCGAATTGAAGCTGATCGCGTACGAGATACCAAAGGAGAGAAGCAATGAAGTCCAAAATTGTCACAGCGGTCCTTGTTGCCTTGGCGTTGACGGCGACGTCAGCCATGTCCATCACCGAGGACGAAGCTGATGTGTTCTACCAATCACAGCAGTGGGAACATGCGGCAAAAGCCTATGCGGAGCTGTCAGCGGCCGATGTTGGTAATGCGATCTTCGCCTATCGTCTAGGCCAGTCACAATTTCAGTTGGGTCAGCACCAGCAAGCGATCTCGGCGTTGCAAGCCGCGCTGAGTTCGGGAGATACGTCGGTGCCTGGCGGAGGTTGGTTGCTCCTGGCCCGAGCGCAGGCGGCATCAGGCGACGAAGAGGCTGCACTGGGGACTTTGCAATCGATCGCGGATAGTGGAGCCAAACCTTACCTGGCGGTCACCAATGCCTCAGAGTTTGCGAAGATCAGCCATTCCGCTGAGTACCTGGCCATCATCGAGACCATGAAGCCCTGCATGACCGAGGCGCATCGAGCCTTCGACTTTTGGCTTGGGGAATGGGATGTGACCATGCCAACCAGGCCAGGCTGGGGGGCTGAGAGTTCTATAACGCTTGGCAATGGCGGCTGTTCGGTACACGAGCACTACCGTGCCCAAGGCGGCTTCGCTGGCAAGAGTATCAACTTTTTTGACCCTCAAAAGTCGGCCTGGCATCAAACCTGGATCGACAACCAGGGCGCGCCGCTGTACCTGGAAGGAAATCCGCAGAATGGGGCCATGGTCTTGAGCAACGAAACCAACCGCGTGACCTGGTCAGTGCTCGAAGATGGACGGGTTCGCCAGCATTGGGAGTCGACCAGTGATGGGGGGGAGACCTGGACCACAGCATTCGATGGCTATTACCAACGAAAGTAGCATGAGCTAACATGACCCTTGGAACAGCGTACCAAGGGTGATGGCAATGGATATTCTGTGGGTCAAGGTGGTCGCGCTGTTGGCGATCTTTTCAGTAGGCATGACCGCCGGAATGGTGCCGACCCGCTCAAAGCTGAGCGAGCAGGGCTCTCGTCGTTTGATCTTGGGTAACGCCTTTGCCGGTGGCGTCTTTTTGGGGGCAGGCCTTTTGCACATGCTGCCGGATGCGCAGGATAACTTCTCGCAGCTGGCGCTGGGCGTGGACTACCCGATTCCTATCTTGGTGGCAGGGCTTGGGTTCTTACTGATCCTGCTCCTGGAAAAGGCCGTGTTGGCCGGAGACGAGGGCGTCGGTAACAGCGATAGTTCGCGAGGTGCCTATCCATTCATTCTGTGCGTCATCCTGTCGGTACACTCCATCATTGCCGGTGTGTCATTAGGGCTTGAAGGCTCATTGGCAACGGCGACCGCGATCCTGATAGCTATTCTGGCTCACAAGGGCGCGGCATCATTCGCGCTTGGCGTCAGTCTGCAGCAGGGTGGGTTTGCAATGCGCCGTCATGTCATGGTCATCGCCTTTTTCTCGTTGATGACGCCGCTGGGCGTGATTCTTGGCACCGGCTTTGCCGCTGCCTTGAGCGATCAGTCCGCGATCGCCTTTGAAGCCTTGTTCGACGCTCTGGCTGCCGGCACCTTCCTGTATGTGGCGGCGGTCGATATTCTGGAAGAAGTATTCGAAAAGACCTCAGACCGCTGGTCCAAGGTCTTGTTGATTCACGTTGGCTTTGCATTGATGGCGCTGGTCGCCATCTGGACCTAGCGTTGCGGTTTGGCCGCAGGTCGAGGTCCCGACCCTGGACGGCGACGACGACGCTTGCGCTTGGGCGCGCCACCAGGTGCGCCGGCCTTGCCTTGTGGGTTCGGCCTTCCGCCACCGCCACCACCACCACTTCGCGGTGGGCGCTGATTCAGGCGTGACTCGGGCACTTCGTGCTTGGGTTCAAAGCCCGGAACGTAATGGCGCGGAATCAGTTTCTTGATCACCCGTTCGATGTCGACAAGCTGCTTTATCTCGTCTGCGCTGACCAGTGAAATCGCCTCGCCCTTGGCGCCGGCGCGGCCGG
>BQJN01000021.1 GCA_021604725.1 Lysobacteraceae bacterium
CGCACGCAACGGCAGGTTTTGGGTGCAGATTTCGGCCGTCACCAATGTCGAGTTCACCGTCACTGTCACCGACTTGCAAACCGATATGACCGAGGTCTTCACCAATCCGTTGGGGGTCACCCCGGTCGCATACAACCAGTACGAGTTTGGCCTCCAGGATTCGGAGTTGTCGATCGTCAACGCACAACCCAACCCGCAAATTGCCGACTATGGCATCGTAGTGGATTTCGCGTTCGACGGTGAGGCCCCGGATTCTGGCTTGGTAACCGTCTCTGACGGGGTCGGGGAGTGTCAGGCTCCGCCGGAGCAGGGAAGCTGCGTTCTGATTAGCAACGCCGGAACAAACACCCTTGTAGCCAGCTACTCTGGTGATGAAAACCATCCTCCATCGACATCACCAGCATACTCGATCAGCCTGCTACCCCCGATGCTCCCTGAGTTGGTGTCGCGAGGACAGGGCATCGACAACGGCTACCACCTACCGGGTTCCGGTCAACTCCAAGCGCAGCAGGGCCATCGTATTGACGACTCGGGCGAATTCGTTGTCGTTGAAACCAATTCCAGGCTGACCGTTGGGGATGGCAACAACTGGACTGATATTTATTTGCATAACCGCACCACAGATAGCGATGAACTGGTGAGTGTCGGACCCACTGGAGTTGCCGGCAACTCAAACAGCTCCAAGCCATCCATCTCGGGAAACGGCAGATTCGTGGTCTTCGAGTCACGCGCCACCAACCTGGTGGAGAACGACACCAACGGGCGCACCGACATTTTCGTGAAAGACCTGCTGACCAACACTACCGAGTTGGTCAGCTATGGTTTCGACGGCAAGCAGTTGACTCGCAGCAGCATGAACCCAACTATTTCGAGCGATGGGCGCTACGTACTGTTCGCCAATGACCAAGACGGCATCGTCGCCGACGACACCAACGGCGCCTACGATCTGTTCCTGGTCGATCGAATCGACGACACGATTATTCGAGTCAGTCTCGGCTCCAGCGGTGAGCAAATAGAAGCCGGTGTGAGCCAGAGCTGGCATAGTCTGTCACCGGATGGCCGCCATATCACATTCACCGCCAGAGGCGGCGATATCTTTCCAGGTGTTGAAATCGGCGACTCCCAAGCATACGTGCGTGACGTTGATGGCGGTACTACCAAGCTGGTCAGCGCCAATACTGATGGTGTCCCTGGCAACTCAAACAGCAGGGCCGGAGGCGTCAGCAATGGCGGACAGGCAGTGGTTTTTGAATCCTTTGCGAACAACCTGATTGCCGACGACACAGAAGGTCAATCAGACATCTTCTGGCGAGATATGAGCAGCGGCGACGTTCGGCGACTCAGCGCTAATGACGGCGTGGGTGGCAACGGTAGCAGCTTGAACCCAGTGATCAGTGCTGACGGTCGCTACGTAGGGTTCGTCAACTACTCGACAAACTTGCTACCTAGCGCGGACCACGAACAAGCCAATATTTTCCTGTTCGATTTGCAATCGTCAACCCTGGAACACCTAAGCCCAAGCCGCGATGGGGGTAGCCCCACCGGTTCAAGCTTTCTTCCTAGCTTATCTCTGGATGCCAGCGTGGTCATCTACTTGACCAGTGCGACCGACATCGTTCCCGGTACCATCGCCACACTTCAGTCCTACATCGAAGTTGACCGCACAGCCGGGGAAACGACGTCGTTGCTGCCAGCGATATCAAACGGCAGCCTGGGGAATGGCGCCAGCGTCATCGCGGCCAGTTCGTTGTTTGGCCGGCACGTGGTGTTTGCTACGAACGCCTCGAACCTGACGTCGGGTGCTCCGAACCCCTATGGGTTCGAGTCCATCATGCTCCGAGACCGCGCCTTGGGTATCACCGAGGAAATCTCAGTCTCTACCGACCGCCAAGGAATCAACATCGATGCGTTCTACCCAGCCATATCAGACGATGGTCAATGGGTTAGCTTTGCTAGTTATGGATTGCTTGATGACGACACAAACTTTGAATACGAAATCTTCTTACGTAATCGGAAGCAACAAACAACAAAGCGTCTGAGTGAAAGTGCGGCCGGCGACCCACCGGATGGCCGTTCCTTACAAAGCCATGTGTCTGCAGATGGCAAGTGGGTAGCCTTTGATAGTCGCGCCACCAACCTAGTGCCCGATGATTCCAATGGCGTGGGCGACATCTATCTCTATGAGATTGATACAGAAACCTTGCAACGCGTCTCGCTGACAAACGCAGGCGAACAAGCCGATGGCGAAAGCTTTGGACCGCACTTTTCGGCGGATGGCGAGATACTGGCCTTCGTGTCGGCGGCAAGCAACCTGGTGGACGGCGACGGCAATGGCACCAATGACATCTTCGTGCGCGACCTGAGCAACCAAAGTAACCAGCGCATTACCGCCAATGGCGTCGAGGCCGATGATCACATGTACCGTGCCTCCCCTTCGGAAAGCGGACAGTGGGTTGCCTTTGATAGTGGAGCCAGCAACCTGGTTGCGGGTGATACCAATGACCGGTTTGATGTCTTCGTCTGGGACATGGACACCGGTCAGGTAGAACGAGTAAGCGTTCGCAGTGACGGCCAGGAAATTGATAGTCACAGCTTCAATCCCGATATCTCGCGCGACGGGCGCTACGTCACATTCAGCAGCGTCGGTAGCAATGTCGTAGACGGTCAGTTCAGCAGCTACTACGGGATCTACGTGCACGATCGGGAGAGCGGAGAAACCGTGCGAGTTGATCGGTCCGCGACGGGTGACATCGCCAACGGCTACTCTGGGCAAACCAAGTTTGACCCGTCTGGACAGACTATCGTATTCGACAGTTTTTCCGACAACCTCATTCCTACCGACACCAACGCCACCGGCGATGTATTTCTCACCGGCAACCCTGCCAGCGAGTTTGGTGGTGAAATACGATGGATGAAACAGGCTTTGCCAATTGATGGGCTGCTGAAGAGAGGCGATGGCTTCGGCCAGGCCGTTGCTATTGATGGTGACCGAATGGTGATCTCGGCCTGGCGTGACGATGACGGAGGTAACAACGTTGGAGCCGCCTATGTATTTGAACGCAACGGTGCGACCTGGCAGTTCATGGCCAAGCTGGTACCAGAAGGGCTGTCCACCGGACAGCGTATGGGGCGTGTCATCGCACTCGAAGGAGATACCGTGGTCATGGGTAACTGGTTTGCCAATGCTGCGGGACCGAGCAGCGGCAATGCAGTCGTCTTCGAGCTAGGAGACAATTTGCAGTGGAGCCAAACGGCCGTTCTCCTGCCGGCGGACGCCGCTAGCAAAGATGCATTCGGCACCTCCATTTCAATTCACCAGCAACGAATTGTTGTCGGTGCCGAAGGACGTGGCGACTTTGCCAATAAAGCCGGCGCTGTTTTTGTCTATGAGAAATCAGGCTCGAGCTGGGTCAGAACTCACTTGATCGGCGCTGACGGGCTCCGCGGCAATGATCGGTTTGGGGCGGGTGTAGAACTTGATGGAGACCGTCTGGCAATTGGTGCCTGGGGTGACGATGATGGAAAGGACAATTCAGGTGCGGTCTACCTGTTCGACTATATTGATGGCCAATGGGAGCAATCGGAAAAGCTCAAGATTGAGGATATCGGTCGTGGCGATCGACTCGGAACCGCGCTAGCGCTTGACGGCGACCAATTGTTGGCCGGCGTGCCGCTTGCCGACGAGCACGGAGCCAACAGCGGCGCTGCCTACCTGTTCGAGTTCATCGATGGCGGCTGGATGCAATCCAGCAAGTTGACACCGGCGATTGGTTCGGCGGGCGACCGCTTTGGTACGGCAGTCGTGCTTGACCAAGAACGAGCCTTGATTGGGGCGCCACAAAACGATGACGAAGGCTTGAATCAGGGTGCCGTCTACTTGTTTACCAAACACACCCCAGAGGCGTGGTCTTCGGCTCGAGTCTGGTATGACGCAACCCCCAACAAGGGCGACTTCTTCAGCCAATCGATCGGCCTCTCAGATCAATTCATGCTGATTGGTGTGCCCTTGGCCGACACGGTCATCAACAACGCAGGATCTGCTCGGGTTGGTTTTGTTGACTGAACTCACCCAGGTTTCCACAGCGATGCTAGACAGCGTCCTTATTTCGTCATTCGACTAAGGGAACCAGGCAACCGTTGGAATCACAAACGAATTGGTCTCTGGCCTCATAGTGAAAAGGTTGCTGCTGTCCAGGCGCATGGGTGCCAAAGCAGATCTAGTCGTCTCCATTGTTGTGTTCCCAGCTCCAGGGCATCCGCGTTTCACCTAGCACCTTGCGGGCCAGATCAGGGTAGATGCGCTCGGCACGCACGTCATTGGCCAACATCACGACACACCGTATTCGCCTCTCCAAACAGATCACCATGTTGCCGGTCCAGGGGTTGTGTCCTCCTTTGAACCAGGCAGGGCCGCTGCTGTCGCGGAACGTAACCAAACCCAGGCCTGCTGCCAAACCGATCTCAACATTTCTCGGCTCAAGCTCGCTGGACAAGGTCGGAAACTGGTGTGCCGAAGTGATGGGCACCTGTGGTCGCACCAACTCGGAACGTGAGGCCTTGCTTAGCCCCTCGCCGCGGACGATGCCCGCCCAGAGTCGCGCCTGATCTGCAATGCTGGTATCCATGGAACCGGCAGCGCTCACCGAGCTGCGGTCGTCATGTGGCTCCATGGTGCCATCAATGCTGTAGCCGTCGGCCAGATTTTCCGCGAAATCGTCGCGCCACGTCATGCTGGTGTTGACCATGCCAAAGCGATCAAAGACGCGAGTCTGCATTTCCTGCCCCACGTCAAGGCCCAGCCCCTGCTCTAGGATGAGCTGCAAGATGTAGAACCCTTCTCCTGAATAGCCGTAACGGCTTCCAGGGTCATGGTGGAAGCGTAGGTGCCGGTCCGGCTCAAGCCATCGGAAATTGGCAAATCCAGTGGTGTGCGTAAGGATGATGCGTGGCGTTAGGGCGCGCCAACGTTCGTCGCCGGCCAGGTCACTAAAGTCGTCGTCTCCTTCAACGTATGCCGGCAACGGCTTCGGCAACAGCTCCGCCACCGTCGCGTCCAGATCCAGCCGACCCTCGTCAACCAGTTGCAACACCATGTAGGCGAAAGCGGTTTTGGTCAGCGAAGCGCCATACATGACAGTGTCTTGCGTCAAAGGCAAGTCGTGCTCGACGTTTCGATGTCCGTAAGCAGCGACATGGACCACCTGTCCATTGTCGATGATGGCAAGCGCCAGACCCTTTACGTCGCCCTGCGTCATCAACCGCTGAGCTTCGATGTCGATCGCGTAAGGGTCAGGGTTTTTGGCGTGATGGTGGCAGCCCCACAACAAGCTTGATGCCAGAACGCCTAAGATTATTCTATGGTACATGACGGCCCTTTTCTGAAAGAAGTTGCAGTATTGACGCGCGAGTCGAACGCTTCTTACAGCTTGGGTCGGTTTTGCCGCTGTCCCGCTGGCATCAGAAGGCAAACAGCGGCAAGGAAACTACGACAAGTCTTCGTTTTGCGCCCCCGCAAGGCTTTCGAGGTTACTCCTGTCGATCAAGCAACTCATACTTCGCCAAAGGACAATCGCTGCGGGGGAAAAACGACAAGGGTGAAACGGAATAAGAGCGAGTGCCCAAAGGCACTCGATCCCGCTGAACGACTCGACATGGATGTCGAGGCTGGGGTTCCCTACGACGTCCCTAACGTTTCGCTAGCCCGCATTCTTCATGAATGATTCGCTGGCAGAGCGTGGTGGCCAAATGCGGTCTGGTAGTGAATAGACCAGGCTGGCAGTCTCGAAAGCACGTCCGGAGCCGCAATGGAGCCCCGGTCCTTGCAGGAGTTGGCCATTTGCGTGGTCGCCTTCATGAATAATGCGGGCTAGGGAAGGCGACTCCAATCCTCACCTACCTCGGTCTGAAACATTACAAGCAGTTGAATGCTTCACCCATTAAACCGACAATCCCTGTCTGTGTAGAACCGGAACCCTTTCAGCACTATGGAGGGTGTTGCAATAGTCCGTCCTGGACTAGCAACACCGCGAAACCCGAGAAGCGCGGTTATCGGGTTCCTTACATTAATGGCTTAGAGCTCATCGAAATGGGTGATAAATCCATGTATCGCGTCGGCTGTGGTTTCGCGACAGCCTCAATGAGAGAAAAGAATTGTCTAACAACACAACAAAACAAATCGTCACCCATCCCATCGCACTCTTGCTGCTGGCTTTGCTCCCGTTTTCGGTCTTGCAGGCTGCAGACGGCAGCTGCGATGACGTTGGTGAGTTTGCCTACCTATGTGGACCGGACAGCGCCGAGGACCTGGTTGTTATCCCGGGGACGGACTGGATCATCGCCAGCGGTTTCGGAAAGGGTGCGTCTTTGTACCTGATTGATGCGCAACGCAAGACCTGGAGCCATATCTATCCTGGCGACGAGCCACGCGCACGTCAGAATATGGAGACCTATGGAGGATGCCCCGGGTCGCCCGACCCGAACAGATTTGTCCCGCATGGATTGAACATACGTGGTGAGGCAGGTGGCCAGCATTCGACCTTGTACGTGGTGGGTCATGGCGAGAGAGAAGCCATTGAGGTTTTTGATATTGATGCCAGTGGCGACACGCCGTTGGTCACCTGGACCGGATGTGTCTTGACGCCTGAGGGCATGGAGGCCAACAGCGTAACTTCTCTCGCCGATGGCTCGTTGCTGATAACCATTCCGCTGCACACAGGCATCTCCATTAATGAGTCCTTCACCGGCAAACCGACCGGTGCAGCCTATGCATGGTCGCCAGGTGATGACGGCTTTGAGAGAGTGGTAGGTACCGAGTTGCCGTATGCCAACGGCATCGAGGCGTCTGCCGATGGCAAGGAGTTCTACATTGCTTCGAGCGGGCTACGCAGCGTGTTGGCGTACTCCAATACTCGTCCAAGCCGTTTGCTTCGTCGCACCGAAACACTGTCGTTCGTTCCCGACAACTTGCACATGAACGATGAAGGCAAGCTAATCACCGCTGGCATGGCCGTTATCGACCCGGTGTGTGGCGACGTGCCCTTGTCGGAAGCGTTCGACCTGGTTGCGATCGCGAGTTGCCCAAGACCGTTTACCGTTTTGGCAGTTGATCCGCAGAGCATGCACCAAGACACTCTGGTCAGTTCCCCGGCTCATCCAGAGTTCAGCAATGTCACGACGGCCCTGCAGGTCGGCACTGAGCTTTGGATCGGCACGTTCGCCGGGAACCGCATTGCTTACTTGCGGGCGCACTGATTGATCAGTGCCGAATCGTGATGCGAACAACGTGTCACTCAAGTACGATTCATCGGCACCGACCAGGCTTCGACGCCCTTGCGTTTTCGATTCAATGCACCCGCAAATGCCGATCAAAAAACTGCACCATCTTCTTGAAAGCGAAGCGTCTGACCTCCGGTGCCTCGGCATCCCAGCCGTGGCCCACACCGGGTAGAGTGACCAGTTCGAACATCTGCTCGCGATCAATCAGGTCCTGGACGACGGCGATGGTGTCAGAGTACAAAACCACCTGATCACGGGAGCCGTGGATGATCATCAATGGGTCTTCAAGGCCGTCGCTGTGGTAAAGCGGCGACTGGCTCTGATAACGCCCGGGTTGGTCTTCACCACCCTCGGGCCCCATCACCCAGCGCTGGCCAGGATAAGCGTGGGCGACGTTGGTGGCGGGGGCACCAGCGATACCGGCAGCGTACACACCGGGTTTTTTGAACAGCGACATCATGGTCATCAATCCACCGTAGCTAGAGCCCCAGATGCCGACCCGCTTGGGGTCGACGTAGCCTTCGCTTATCAAGTGCTCAACGCCGCTATGCAGGTCCTCAATGTCGACGATGCCATAGCCATGGCGCAGCCCTTGATTGTGTGCGCGACCTTGGCCCCAGCTACCGCGCACGTTGACGTTGAGCAACAGGTAACCGCGGGCAACCAGATACTGATCCAGACCCCAGGTCGGATGCGATTGCCGGCCACCCCACTGGTTGAGCACACTGTCGGAGTACACCGAGCCGACGATGAGCGGGTATTGCTGCTCTGGGTCAAAGTCCGGTGGCAAGCTGAGCCTGCCAACCAGGTTGACACCATCGACGCGGCTCGGGAACTCGATATAACGCACATCGGCCCAGCTCTGCTGATAGAAGTCGGGCTGTGGCGAACTGGTGATCTGCGTTATTGCACCACCGGCAAGGTCCAAGCTGTAAAGGTCATGCGGCGTGTTGTCGTCCGAGAACAGGGTGACCGCTTGGGCAAGGTCAGGCGAGAAAAAGGGAGCGTGCGTGCCATGGCCTTGGGTCACCCGCTCGATCTCGCCACCAGACACGCGAACCCGGAAGAGCTGCTTGTCGGCCAGGTGAGAACGGTTGGCCAAAAAGTAGATCCAGTCTGCATCAGCGTTTGCCCAGAACTTGGCGACTTCCCAGTCACCGGCGGTCAATGGCTGAGGTGAAGCCCCAGGCTTTGGCTGTCGATAGAGGTGGCTGTAGCCTTCATGATCGGTGAGAATCAACAAGCCCTCGCCGTCGGGTGCCCAGGCGACTTGCCAGTCCGGTCGAAGGTGATTCGGGTCATGCTCCTGATAAACCAGTTCGTTGCTGCCCGATGCCAGATCGTAGACTCTGATCTGGTGATGTTTGACTAAAAGGTCCGACGAATTGATGAACACGCGCTCGCCCGCGGCGTCCAGGCCGAAGCCCCATACATAGTGTGATTCATCCGGTCTGGGGAGATAGCGCAGCATGCCTGAACTCACATCGACCACGCCGACCTGGTACAACGACGTCGGCTCTCCGGGGAAGGCGCGTCGCACGGTCATTTCCTGATAGCCGTCTCGCGTGTAGTAATGGATGGCCTTCTGCGGCAGCGGTCTGTAGTCAGTCAGCAGGAATGCAATGCGTTGACCGTCAGTGGTCCATTGCAGTGAGCCGGGTCGAAGTGCCGGATCCTCGAGTGCCACCAGACGTCTTGGCTTGCTTTTCAGCGCACTTAAGACGAACAAGCCTTCTGAGGTTACATAGGCCAGGGCCTGATGATTCGGCGATGACGTTAGCTGTCTCAATCCAGCCGCCTCGACGATGTGACGGCTGCTGCCATCACTGCTTAGCTTATGCAGCCCGTCGTCCAAAGCGTAGACCCATCCAGCCTCAGGTCCCGCCAGCCAGGCGACGTCGGTTACGCTCCCTTTCGTTTGTTCGTCTTCTCCGTGCCAGGTCAGACGAGTCAGCTCTTGGGCGCTGGTATTCCAGGTCCAAAGGTCGCGAGTTTGGCCGCCTTGGTCATTCCAGGTGAAAGCGACGCTTTGCGCCGGCGACCAGGTGACGTTTGTCGGCTTCGTTCCAATCAACGACGAGCCTGGTCCCCGATACAAGCCATCCAGATCCAGTGTCATTGCGGGCTCAGCCCAAGTCGGGGGGCTGATGGCAATTGCCAGGAGCGTCAGAGCTATTCGATAAGGATGGATGCTTGGTGACATGATCGATCTCGTGGCCAGAGAGATCAGCCAGCCTACCAGAAAGGCATTAGGGCAAGCAGGCGTGGACGCGCTCTAGCCATCTGTGCTATCACACCTTGCATGCCTCAACTCCAACGACAGCTAGGGCTCTTAGGGCTCACGGCAACCGGCATCTGCGCGATGCTGGGTGCATCGATCAATGTTGTGCCCTTTATGGTGCATCGCAGCGTTCCCGAGATTGGCGCCTATGTATTGCCAGCATTTATGTTTGCCGCTTTGCCGGCGCTGCTCGCCGCATTGGCCTACGGTGCGTTGGCCTCAGCCATGCCGCGAGCGGGCGGCAGCTACCTGTTCGCCAGTCGAAGCCTAAGCCCATATCTGGGCTTTATCGCCAGCTTCTCGCAATGGTTTGGCTTGTCCATCGTCATCGGCGTGATTGCCTATGTCATCGTGCCGTTTCTGCGCGACATTGCGGTGGCGCTTGAGTGGGCAACAGCAGCGGAAATGCTGGCAACACCCTGGGTGCGCGTGGGACTGGCGCTGGCCATGATCTGGCTATTCGTTGCCATAAATATGCGGGGCTTGCGCCTGTACGCACGCACTCTGGTGCCGATGATGTTCCTGATGTTTGCATTGGGCGCGATTGTCGTCGTGGCGGGGTTCTTGCTCGATCAATCCGATTTTGCCGCCGCCATTTTAGAAGCCGAGGGTCAGGTGGTCGGTGATGAGCCGCCCTCACCGTGGAACTGGATGACATTCTTGTCCGCCGCCGCTCTGATGTTCGCCAGCTTCATCGGATTCGACGCCATTGCCCAGGCCGGCGGCGAGGCCCGCAATCCGTCGCGAACATTGCCGCTAGCCATCTTGCTGGCCATCTTAATCGTCGGCGCGTTCTACCTGCTGTTTGCGACCGCGGTGTATCACGTCGTGCCCTGGTGGTACGTGGCCGAGCAGGCACAGACCATGGATATCTCGGCTCCGGGCCTGCTTGCCTACGTACTGCCCGCCTCTGTTGGAGTGGCTATTCTGACCGGTGCCGCGATCGCTTTGATCAATGACTTGCCTGCAATGCTGCTTTCGGTATCTCGGTTGATGTTCGCCTGGGCCGAAGATGGCATCTTTCCCAAAAGTGTGGCACAGGTCCATCCGCGTTATCACACGCCGCACCGCGCACTGATGCTCAGTGGCGTGATTGCCAGCCTGGGTGTTCTGGGTAGCCATTTTGCTGGCGACTTTTTCCTCGGCATTGACATCATGGTCACTGCGATGATGGTCAACTTCTTGCTGATGTGCTTGAGTCTGTTGTGGCTGCCTCGGCGCAACCCGGCACTTGCAGATGGTGTTTCGTCTTTGCGCCCGGCCTATCAGAGCGTCATCGGCATTCTTGGCGTTGTGGTGCTGGCAGGCTTTCTGCTCATCCACGTGTGGAAAGACCTTTCCGGCGACGTCGAGGCCTGGTATTTCCATTCCACCTGGGTCTGGCTGCTGGTGATGTCTTTGGGGTCGCTGGTCTACCTGGTCAGACGAACCGCTGCCCAGCGTCAGGGTGTGGATTGGGCCAAGCGTTTTGCAAAACTTCCAGGACAATAGATATGCGGGCTAAGGTACCAACAACGCGCCTGGCGCCGGGGCTGGAGATTGCTCGTGTCCTCAACGGGCTGTGGCAGGTGGCCGACCTTGAGCGTGACGGTGAGACGCTGGACCTAGCCAACGCGGCGAGCGCGATGGAACCCTACGTGGAAGCGGGGTTCACGACCTTTGATATGGCCGACCATTATGGGTCGGCGGAAGATATCGCCGGCTACTTCAAAACGCACAGCAAGCACGCATCGCATGCGCAGATGCTGACCAAATGGGTTCCCAAACCTGGCCGCCTGGATCGCCAGGATGTCCGCGGCGGCATTCATCGAGCGTTGGACCGGATGCGCACCGACACTTTGGACCTGCTGCAGTTTCATGCCTGGCACTATCCGGACCCTTCTTGGCTGGACGCCCTGTTCTGGTTGGACGAGCTGCGACAAGAAGGGCTGATCTGCGGCCTGGGTGTGACCAATTTCGACGCAGCGCATCTGCGCATCGCCGTTGCCAGTGGTATTCCCATCGTCAGCAACCAGGTCAGTTACTCGCTGCTAGACCAGCGCGCGTCGGGCGCGATGACCGACGTCTGTAGCGAGTACGGCGTGCAGTTGCTTGCTTACGGAACCTTGGCCGGTGGATTGCTTTCCCCCCGATGGCTGGGCGCGGAGGAGCCAACAGCTCCGGCGACCTGGTCACAGATGAAATACAAGCGATTTATCGACGCTGCCGGGGGTTGGGCGCTGTTCCAGGAATTGCTGCAGACGACTGCTGACATCGCACGTAAACATGGCACCAGCCCTGCCGTGGTCGCCAGCAAGTACATTCTCGACCAGCCCTGTGTTGCTGGCGTCATCCTTGGGGCGCGGTTAGGCGCTGCCAATCACGTGGCGGAAAACCTGAAGATCTTCGACTTGCAGCTTGATCATCAGGATCTGGCACGAATAAAGGAAGCGACCGGTGCCATGGCTGCAATTCCAGGGGACTGCGGTGATGAATACCGAAAACCACCGTTTCTGACCGCCTCGGGCGATCTGAGTGACCACCTGGACGCGATCCCACCGGCCTTCGACGCGGTAGAGAATGCAGATGGACGTCGCCGCGTGTTCAGCGGGACCGAGTGGGAGGACCTAGCCGGCTACGCCAGAGCCATGCGCGATGGGGATCGCATCCTGGTATCGGGGACCACCGCCACCCATGGCGATCGAGCGATCGGCGGTGACGATGCCGCAGCGCAAACCCATTTTGTCATCGACAAGATTGCGGCGGCGATCGAATCGTTGGGCGGACACCTTGAAGATGTGATACGAACACGCATCTTGGTCTCTGACATCGCTCACTGGGAACCAGTGGCACGCGCTCACGGGCAGAGATTTGCCGAGATTCGCCCGGTCAATACCTTGGTGGAAGCTCGCCTGGTCGGAGACGCGTACCTGGTAGAAATTGAAGCGGAAGCGCGAGTTGGGTGACAGCAAAGGCCATGGGGCGTACGGCAAGATTCTCTGGTTTTAGCTTCGATATACGCTATTGCGCTCAAAACATACGCCCCCGTATGGTAAGCTCGCAAAAATATTCCCGCAAGAAACGTCTAATCGGAGATAACGGATGCTATTTGAAGGTCAGTCAATAAGCTGCGAGTTGCTCGCAGAGGGTGTGGCCCACCTTTGCTTTGACAACAAGAATGAGTCGGTTAACAAGTTTGATCGGGCCACCTTGGGTGAGCTCGAACAGGCCACCAAGGCGCTGTCACAGAACAGCGACGTCAAGGCAGCCGTGGTCACCAGCGCCAAACCGGTCTTCATCGTCGGTGCTGATATCAAGGAGTTCTTGGGTCTGTTCGCAGAATCGCGCGAAACATTGCTGGAGTGGATAGAAGGCGCCAATGATGTCTTCAACGCCTTCGAGGATTTACCGTTTCCAACCGTCGCTGCCATCAATGGCGTGGCGCTCGGCGGTGGCCTTGAGATGTGTCTCAGCTGCGACTATCGAGTCGCGTCCACTAGCGCCAAGGTCGGCGTGCCTGAGGTCAAGTTGGGTTTGATCCCCGGTTTCGGCGGAACCACCCGTCTGCCTCGTATGGTCGGTGCCGATAACGCGATCGAATGGATTTGCACCGGCAACGATCACAAGCCCGCTGCCGCGCTGAAAGCCGGAGTGATCGATGCGGTGGTTGACGACGAGAAACTGAAAGCCGCCGCCATTGAAATGGCCAAACGAGCCATCGAAGGCAAGTTGGATTGGCAAGAAGCTCGCAAGCAAAAACAGTCGCCTCTGCTACTGGACAAGGTCGAAGCCATGATGGTGTTCAACACCTCAAAGGCCTTTGTTGCAGCCAAGACCAAAGGGCATTACCCGGCGCCGGTGGCCGCCGTTGAAGTCATGGAAAAATCAGCTCGGCTGGGGCGTGATGATGCCCTTGTGGTTGAACGCGAAGCCTTTGCCACGCTGGCGCAATCGCCTCAGGCTGAGAGCTTGATCAGCATTTTTCTCAACGACCAGGTCGTCAAGAAAGTCGCAAAAACTGCAGCGAAGAAAGCAACAGTCGAGATCAAATCAGCCGCTGTGCTCGGCGCCGGCATTATGGGCGGCGGCATTGCCTATCAATCTGCCAGCCGCGGCGTCCCCATCGTCATGAAAGACATCAATCAGGCGGCGCTTGATCTTGGCATGAGCGAAGCGACCAAGTTGCTGACCAAAGGCATCGAGCGCGGCAAGATCAACACCGCCAAGATGGCGCATACCCTAAATGCCATCGATCCTACCTTGAGTTACGAGGCGGTGGGCGCTGTCGACATTGTTGTCGAAGCCGTGGTTGAAAACCCGCGCGTCAAAGACATGGTCTTGACCGAACTGGAAGGCCTGGTCGATGACGACACAATCATTGCCAGCAACACCTCGACCATTTCGATCGATTTGTTGGCGACCAACTTGAAGCGGCCAGAGAATTTCTGCGGCATGCATTTCTTCAACCCGGTGCACAAAATGCCACTGGTTGAAGTCATTCGTGGCAGCAAGACCAGCGATGAGACCGTCGCGGCCGTCGTCGCCTACGCCTCAAGACTGGGCAAATCTCCGATCATCGTCAATGACTGCCCCGGCTTTTTAGTCAACCGCGTCCTGTTTCCGTACTTCAATGGCTTCGGCATGTTGATTCGAGACGGCGCCGACTTTCAGCAGGTCGACAAAGTAATGGAGCGTTTCGGTTGGCCGATGGGCCCCGCCTACCTGCTTGACGTTGTTGGCATCGATACCGGACACCACGCCAGCCAAGTGATGGCCGATGGGTTTCCCGATCGCATGAAGAAAGACGATAAAGATGCCGTCGATGTTCTTTTTGAGAACGAACGCTTCGGACAGAAGAACGGATCCGGTTTCTATGCGTATACGATGGACAAGAAAGGACGTCCGCAGAAGCAGGTAGATGACAAAATCTACGATTTGCTGGCACCGGTTTCAGCCCAAAGGAAAGACTTCGATAAAGACGAAATCATCCATCGCATGATGATTCCCATGCTCAACGAGACGATTCGTTGTATTGAAGAAAAGATTGTTGCGTCTCCGGCTGAGGCCGATATGGCCATGGTGTATGGCATTGGATTTCCACCGTTCCGCGGCGGTGCGTTGAAATACGTTGATTCCTTGGGTCTCGATCGCTTCGTCGAGCTCTGTGACCAGTACGCATCTCTGGGTAACTTGTACGTGCCCACCGAACAAACACGAGCCATGGCCAAAGACGGCCAAAAGTTCTACCAGGTTTAGGAGATTATTGATGAACGATATCGTAGTTGTAGATGCTGTTCGGACACCGATGGGCCGCTCAAAAGGGGGCATGTTTCGTCATGTTCGCGCTGAAGACATGTCGGCCAGATTGATTGATGGTTTGCTCGACAGGAACCCGCAGCTCAATCCCGAAGAGGTCGAAGACGTGATTTGGGGTTGTGTCCAGCAAACCCTGGAACAAGGATTTAATATCGCCCGTAACGCAGCACTGATGACGCGTTTGCCGAAGACGGTAGCGGCGCAAACGGTGAACCGTTTGTGTGGCTCTTCAATGCAGGCATTGCACACTGCGGCACAAGCGGCCATGACCGGGCACGGTGATGTTTTCGTGGTCGGCGGTGTTGAGCATATGGGGCATGTTCCGATGAGCCATGGCGTGGATTTTGCGCCATCAATCAGTCGCTATGCTGCAAAGGCCGCCGGCATGATGGGCCTGACCGCTGAGCTTTTGGGTCGGATGCATGGCATTTCACGCGAGGACCAGGATCACTTTGCGCTGCGCTCGCACCAGAAGGCGCATGCAGCGACCATTGAGGGCCGCTTCAAGAATGAAATCGTCCCGCTCGAAGGTCATGATGAAGACGGTGCGCTGAAACTCTGTGAAGTTGATGAAGTGTATCGCGCCGATGCCAGCCTTGAGGCGCTGGCCGCCCTCAGGCCGGTTTTCGATCCAGCAAACGGCACCGTCACTGCAGGAACGTCCTCTGCCCTATCAGACGGGGCTAGCGCCATGTTGGTGATGACAGCTGACAAGGCCAAGGCCCTGGGCTGCAAACCGATGGCGAAAATTCGCTCCATGGCAACCGCTGGCTGCGATCCCTCGATCATGGGTTACGGCCCGGTACCGGCCACGCAAAAAGCGCTGAAGCGAGCCGGTGTTTCCATGGACGATATTGACTACGTTGAGCTAAACGAGGCCTTTGCTGCGCAGTCACTGCCAGTTCTGAAAGATCTGGGATTGCTGGACAAGGTCGAAGAAAAAGTGAACCTCAACGGTGGAGCCATCGCGCTTGGACACCCGTTGGGATGTTCCGGTGCACGTATCTCCGGTACTTTGCTGCACATCATGGAAAGCAAGGACGCCAACCTGGGGCTGGCCACCATGTGCATTGGATTGGGTCAAGGCATCGCGACGGTGTTTGAGAGAGTGTAGATAGACCGTGAAAATTGGATGATTGCCGTCACTTCAGGGGCGTAGCTTTCCGGGTGGCGGCAATCACGATATATTTTCTGCGAATCGCGCAGGAGATGGCCTCATTGTCTCGGCCGCCGGGGCAAAACCTCGCGCACTGCTTTGCCGACTCACACAGCGAAAAGCGTGGCATTGGGCTATAGCCCCAGGTGAATCGCCCAATCCTCAGGTGAGCACTTGCTGCAACTACGGTCGTTCGTCGGCACGCATGCCACAAGATCAGGGCCGTTGGCATTTAGGATCATTTTCAGACGCCGTTGTTCAACGTGGTAAACCTTGATTCGATCGAATCTAAAACCGTCGGAAAGATCAATCGTCTGGATCGGCGGCCTTGGCTTGGCCTGTTCGTATTGTTCGTGCTGAATAAGTTCGATATGGGAGCTTTCGCAGAACGCCCCTGGACTAGCGGGGCAATCTACGGCGACATAGGTCCATGTGATTGATGATGACCAAACAAACTCTCTGCGCGGATGCAGTGGCCCGCCGAACTCAAGAAGGCAGGTTCCCTGGTTTGTATTCGGTTCCTCGCCTTCGTCGCAGTTTCGCTCGTATGCCCATTCGAGAAATGGTGGAAGTGTTTTCTTTGCATTCCAGTTGACGAATGGAGTCAGTTCAAGTGGGGCGTAGATATACTCCCCAACCGGAGAACGTTGCCAACCCGCCATGTGAGGGCCATAGATCTCACAGGCCGAAAGCCACGGTGCTGGGCAAGGGTAATGTTGTTTTGCCCAAAAGGGCCGGAACCGAGTTTCACCAAGGACGCGAATCGTACCTGAGGTTTCAGGCGATCCGAATGGATAAATAAGGTAGCGGCTGTAGATTTCCGATTGCATCATCGGATCGGCGTTTTCGATGTTTCTTGTATTCTGGCCAACGTGACCAACAGCACTGATATTGCTGGTGTCTCCGTCGCTGTTTATGGTGGCAACATACCCGCTACCGCTGGCGGTACAAAGCTCAACTGTACGACCGAATAGAATCTCTGCAATGTTGATGGCCTGCGCCGGCAACGACAACAATATGAGGGCGCCGACAAGGCTTGCTTTCGTAAACATCTGTTTTCCGTTTCGGTGAGTTCGAAGCGCCTCGGTGCCGAGGCTGCCACAAATAGAGAATACGCAATTAGATGCTTTTCGTAAAATGTATTGTTGGACGCAAAAGAAAATTGGTACGACGTCTCGCCTCGATAGCGACGTCGTGGCAGCTTGTACCGTTCCGATGTTCGTAGTGAACCAACGCCACCCTGGGTCTTGACCGAACCTGCTCAGAGCCACCCAGCGCCAGCGCATCGCCAGACGCAGGCCGATAAATATTTTCCATGTGCTTTGTCATGATGGGTCATCCAAAATGAGGATCATCGATGAAGTGGAGCAGCAAACAAGTATTCGAGGCCATTGAATGAGTGTTGGACATCCAAAGTTCTACGCAGCACATCCGTAGTGAGTCTGGCCACGAGTGTCCGAATGTCTAGGCAGAGTCCAGTACATAACCCACGGTGGATGACCGACCCATCGGACTTTTTGGCTATTGGGCGACTTCCACCTGTGCATCCAGATTAACAACGGCGGTCATCGAATTGGTAATCAGGCAGGCATGTTCGGCCTTCTCAAGCAAGCGAGCCGCCTTCGCCTGATCAGTGCCCTCCGGTACATCGAGTACCACTTTCAGGCTAAAGGAAGTGAACTTGGTAACTTTGTCCACTCGATCGAGCACCCCGTTGGCATCGCAGCGCAAGGCGTCCCAGTCCAGCTTTGATGCCCTGGCGATGGCCTTGAATGTCAGCACAAAGCAGTCGGCGACGGCGGCGACCAACAGCGTTTCTGGTGACCATCGATCACCTGGACCGCCAAACTCTGCCGGTGGGGCTGATTCAAGACGTTGCACGCCCGGGCTGTCAAGTTGAACCTGTTCTTCGCCGCTGGCGCTGGCTACAACGATATAGTGATGCGGAAACTGTTGCATAGCGGGGGCCTTTGTAGTGTTACTTCGGTAACTCCAAAGATGCGGCCTGTCTAGTCAAAAAGCCAGTGAAGCCGGGCGCTGCAACACGGGCAATTTCGCCTAATGATGGGTATATCCAGGCGGATGATCCGCCTTCACTGGTTTGAATAAGTGTTGGACATCCAGAGTTCTTCACACGGTCCAGTACCGGCCACGCAAAAAGGCAATGAAACGAGCCGGCGTCTCCACGGACGATATTGACTATGTCGAGCTAAACGAAGCTTTTGCTGCGCAATCACTGCAGGTTCTGAAGGGTCTTGGATTGCTGGACAAGGTCAATCTCAACGGCGGCGCTATCGCGCTTGGATGCCCCCTCGGTTGTTCCGGTGCGTGCATTTCAGGCACTGCTGCACATCATGGAAGACAAAGATGCCACGTTGGGGCTCGCCACCATATGCACTGGATTGGGTCAAGGCATCGCGACGGTGTTTGGTAGGGTTTAGAGGACAAGCAAAATAGCTGGTAGATTACCGTCGCTCAGAGCTTGCGACCCTGAGGGGCGGCACATCGCACGTGCCCGTGATCAATTGAGGCTGGGAGTTTGGTCGTTGCAACCTTGGCCGCCGAGGGAAACCGACCCTACCTGAGAAACAGTTTTCTCGATCGTGCCAGGGCCAAAGGTCGCATGTTGTGTTTGCGAAGCCCCGTCACCGTGGAGACGGATTTGGGAGGCGGATGCTGTAGCACCCCAATCATTGGTCAGCCCAGTACGCCAGAACGCTAGAAAGCGGTCTTCCATTGCTTGCAACTACCCCCGGTCAACACAACATAGGAAAGCAAGAATTTTACCGGCTTTCCTTTTACGCTGTTCAGCTGAATGGAAAACCCTAGTTCGGTATCCCCAGGCAGCGGTGCTCTTTCAATGGTGAAACCTCGGCCTGCGTAGGATGCTCGTTCAAAAGTCCAAGGACTGTTTAGATTCGTGGATTCAAAAAGGACTAGAGTACACGTCCCAGACGCCAGCGATGCTCCCGCATTGTGATTGCTCAAGGTGCACCGACCAGTGTGTTCTGGTTCCACCTCCACCTTAAATGTGTGCCCCTGTTTCTGGGCATATTTTGCGACTTTGGGCCCCCTCAGTTCGCACCGCTCCTGACCCACAACGTGCGGCGCAATAATCAGGAAGCTGACGACAGTAGCAAGGAAAACGACTTTCATTGGAACAAAATCGGACCGAGGTCGTAACCGGTCATGGCTGGTATATTGACGGGAACCCTTATCGTGCGATTAACCACTATTTGGTATGCACCGGGTGAGATTCCGTAAAAATAGTAGAAGCCGTCGGGCCCCGTATAGGACACCGCCACCTGGTATCCGTTTAGAGCCATTATCATGACTTCGGCTCCATAGTATGGTTGGTAGTAGCCTGTGTATGGGTTTCGCGTGTCTATCCTACCTCGAATATCAGTTGCCTCTGCCCATTCGGCGGCTAGAAAAGTGGCAATCGCGAATAACAGTTGTGCCAGTCGAAGCATTCCTAAGTCTCCTCTGGATTATTGATGTATTCCGAGCCCGGCGCCGGATAATGTGCTCCTACAGTGCCTACTTGCTTCACAATCACTGGTGAAAGCACGGTAATCGTTTTGTTGATTTCATCTATTTCCAACTCGTCTTCTTCCAGTGTCGCGAGGTGCACTTGCGCGGCGGCGCCTTGCGCATGGATATGTGCCACGGGCCAGTCCGAACGACTTAGCCCAGGAATTCGAAGCTGTATTTGATTTGGGCTGACTCGATGTAGGCCAGGCTCTAGTGTTACTCCGAGGTCGCCAAAGGTCGTTTGTCGGTCGTCGCTGTCATAGCCATGAATCTCCATCTCCACCGTCCACGTTGGATGATAGAGTGTGCCAATCGAATCGAAGATTCGATTCAAAGGTGAGGCAATAATTGCGCACAGTATGATCATGTAGCCGGCAAACGCACCAGAAGAGTTCCACTTCAGTGCCTTTATCGCCCCCTGCGCAGCAATTTGGGTATTCGGGAAGATCTTGTAGATTAAAATGGCTGGAATCATTGGCAGGAGCACGACGATGACCAACTGCAATACCGTCCAGGAGAATAGAACCCACTCAGATCGCATAATGTTTGCCTCCACCAATAATTCTTGATCCGCTTTCGCTGATAGGGTGTCAAGAAAAGACGAAAGCTCTCACTTCGTAGACTTTCATTGGAAAAAGGCGACACTACGTTGCCAGAACCTTTTCGCCTCACAGTCGTGCATTAGTAGTATGCGGTTATTCAACAGGGAACTATCCAACCCATCACTATATGATTGTCGGAATAAGCTCCTATCGTGTGAGTACTAAACGAGGCTTGAACTCGGAATTCTCCGCCGCGAACCCGCTAGGGCATCAATTGGCAGCCGGGACTTCAGCTTTGATCTAAGCGAATCACCAGCTTGTCGAGTCCGGATTGGTCTAGTGGAGTGTGGGTCCCATCATCAGCGACCAGGAGCAGTGATAGATCAGCGGCCAAGATATTTGTGCCTTGGGGTCGCCCCTTCGCGTACAACCAGCTTCTGAAAGCGACCGCCGCTGGGTAACTCGAGAAGTAAACTGGAATGTAGTCGTTCTCTTGTTTCACGTAGAGGAACGATGCATCGTCATCAGTCTCCAGAAACCATCGACGTACGATCAGTTTTTCATCGCCGATGATGGTTACTCCAGTCTCGTTCGCTGAACCCTTAACATATTCAATTTCCTGTTTTCCCTCGACGACATATCGCTGCCCATCTGTCACCTTTCGAAGCAGATAATCACACCGAAGGTCCGAGGTCACCGGTGTTTGATCACTCGGGATTTTTAGATAGGAGAGATGCAATTTCAGCCGGTCTTGATCGTTCCAGGCGCCGGCGCTGTCTTTAAGGGATGACCAGTTAGTCACCTCCCGGGTGACATGCGGAACATCCAATGTCAGGTCAATCGCAAAATTGCCAACCAAGTCTATGCCTAGCGCGCCTTGTTGCGACACGATAGCCTCGGTGGGCGTAAGGCGGCCACTCATAACAACTCGTTTTTTCTTCACGGCTAATTCTTCAACGAGATTGCGTGTGGCACCCAGGCTTCCACCTATATCTAATACATCGCCCGATCCGGCTTTGGCGGTTTCAGTCGGTGTTACCGTAATGCTGGAACCCTGCGTCAGCGTCAGCTTGCCCAGGTCGACTGTTTCATACACAGATTCAAATTTGTCCCAGGACACGAACTGAGCCTGGTTGGATAGATTCTCCAATGTGCATTTCAAGGCGGTGATTCGATCTGCCTCATGAGCTTGAAAGAAATCTGTTTCTACCGAAACAATGACTCGACGTTGTATCTGCGACATATCGACCACAGTTGTTGTGTTTACCGCCGACTTTAGCTGCAATTGTTCTAGCAGCTTCGGGTTAGTTGAGGGATTTGCGAGGGCCTCAATCAACGCGGCTTGTCCGCGTTCGCTCAGGCTAGCAACTGCAGGCGTGGATTTTGACGCGGGCGGTGCGATCGCGAATGCACCAACACTCACCATTGGTGTGTTGATTTGGCCAGGAGGTGGCCACGTTGCGTCGCCGTCATAACGCCGCGTCAGCTCAGGATTGGTACAGGCTGCGGTGGCTGATAGCAAAAGAGCAGTCAGTAAACATCGATTCGTATGTTTCTGTTTCATGGCGTTGGATCCATTCGATATATACCGGCTGAAAATCTGTCGCCGGTTGGTACGTGCGTTAGGGTCGTTTCGTCTAATCTGACCGGGTCCCAGGTCTCAACTCGTCGCGGAAAGGTCCGGGTGAAATAACGAGTTTCGAGATTGTCAAGTGAGTAAGCATAGGTTGCGACTTGGTAGCGGTCGCCGGCCGGCGGCATGTCTTCATCAAGAATGGTCGCGTAGTGTTGTCTAGGCATACTTCTAGCTCCGGATTTGGGTCTGAATGAATCGGCATTTGGTAGTTGTCGGTAGGCCTGCGCGGTGCACACAGTCTGGCTTACCTACTTTCAAGGGTGCTGTGACGGCTCGCACCCTCCCACCGTCGTCCGTCCTGGAGCGATTGGGTGCCACACAATATAGGTGCCCGTTACGGACTGCAGGTGGACCTGTTGCGACTTTTGATCGGGTCCAGGCTTTGTTCGCAGGTGTTGCCGTTCGTGCAGCATCAAAGGTACTCAAACAGCTGAATGAATCCCCACTCCAGCGGCTGGCCGGTGCGTAGTTCTTTCGCCACGTGGACTTGAGCCATTTGCAGCGCGAGTGTTGCGTCCTCAGTTTCAAGGAAGGCCGCATAGAAAGCTTGCATGAACTGGCTGTAGAGGCGATCCGATATGGGTTTGAGGCTGCCGACCACCTGGTCAACTCCGTTGTCGAGCAATGGTCTAACCAGGGCCAGGGCATTGGGCAGGCGGTCCGAGTAGGCTGCGGTGTCGCAAGCGGCGAGCGTTACCAGGCTCGGAGCCTGGACCAGCGTGAGTCCGTTGATGTCGTCCACTGATACTTGCTCGTCCGCCGCTGGTCCAAAGATTAACCTTGCTTGTCTTGGTGCATTCACGTTGGACTCGCCGTGGCCTGCATAGTGGACAACATCAGCTCGCCGAAGCAACGCCTTGAATTGATCCGCCGACGCTGCATCCTTCTGAAAATGCGAAACGTCATATCGCTCATCTAGAAGCTCGGCAAGTCGTTCGGTTTCCTTGTCCGCGAAATAAAGCGGCCGATCTGGGTTGCCCATGGCGGCGCTAAATAACGCGACCGAATTGACGGGTCGCTTTGTTCGAACCTGTCCGGGTCGGAGTTCGGGTGCCACTGTCAAAGGAACCGATTCGATCAAGAACTCGCGTCGCTCTTCATCCCATAACAGAGGGAAAGCGACACCGAACAACACACCATCAGGCACTACCCTTAGCCGGCTGTATGTTGCCAGGTGGGCATCTATCGGCTCGATTAGAGTCCGGCGAAGGTAGCTTAGAGCGCGCAAGCGTTCGTTCATTGGGGCCGAAAAGTTGGCGCTGGTCGTGATGGCTTCTACCAGCACTTCAGCATCTACTTGAAGTTTGAAGTCCGCACGGACGCCGGTTACATCGATTAGCCAACCGGCGATAACCGAACCAAGAGCGGCTAACACCAGTGTCCCCTGCCCAGGTTCGTGAGCAGATGTGATCATGTCGAAATAGCTGTGGTCGGCCGATTCAACCCTTCTGGATTGCTGTAACAGCAACATCGCCGCATTGCTTTGTTGGTTGTCGAGCAATTCCCTCACGCGACGTTCGTACACCGCCCTATACCGACGTTGGACCGAGAGAGAAAAATTGGCGCTGCGTGTATTTCCAAGCGCCTGGGTCGCCAGTTCAATCAGCTTGGAGCTTTCTCCGCCGAGATCCATCGATGCGGTGGCAGAAATGATTTGATATTCCTGGTTGTCCTGCTCCGCAAAGCTGCTTTCCGCTTCCGCCAACAGACGAAGTGCGACATCAGGTTCTTTGGTAATCAGGTCAAGACCTGCGGCATAGTCGAGATGAGCTTTGAGTTCAGGGCCAAGGGTGTGTTTGTCGATGAGCATGGTTGATCGCTCGATCACTTGGCTCGCATCTATCCTATTGACCGCCTGAGCCCTGGCGAGTGCCAGCAGCGCCGTGACGTTTAGCCTAGGCCCGTCAGACTTCTGCAAATGATTGTTGAAGCATCGAGCATATTGTAGTTGCAGGTTAACTGCGCCGCTTGCCTCAGCGATCAAGGCCATGGCACCACAGGCCGTTGCCAGGATTCGTCCTTGAATTCGAAACTGACGCAATTCGGACATTGCTGTCTGGCCTACCAACCAGGCCTGGTCGAACTGGTGGGCCCGCGCCAATGATTCGGCTAGAAACACCATAAGCCTGGTCTTGAGCATTGCATCTCCGCCACGAACAAGCAGTTCCAGGCCTTTTTGATAGTGGTGTTGTGCGGTCTCGTTGTCGGTAGCGCGCAAACTCATGCTGCCCAGCATTTCATGGTTGCGAGCGGCCAAAAACGGGTACCTGGGATCAAATGCATCAACCCCGTCATGTTCCTTGGCCGCCTTGCGTAGCAATGCGGAGGACTCGCCGGGGCGTCCAAGAGCGAACAGAGTCGCCGCGTGAACCGATAGCGCAACATTCGACAGCGGACCGGTGTTGGTCTCCTTGGCAAATGTCTCCAATAGTTCAAGGGCGCCTGAATAATCGTAGTTTTTGTAAGCCAGGATAGCTCCCGTGGTCAATTCGACCGAGCTTCGGTCTCCGAGGGTGTTAGCTGCGCAAATCCAATCCGTCGTGTCCAAAAGCAGGGAGTCCCCGAAACGTTCCTTCACTTGACTGCCAAGTTGCGACCACTGAGCGCTCGGGCAACTCAGCCCAGTTGGCGTCAGTGCCGAAGTCAGTAGGCTGCCTGTTTGAATAATGAACCGGTTGCTGTTGTCGAGCTGAAGGTCGCTCAAAGATTCAATCTGGGTTTGGGTCAGGCTGAGCAACGTGCCATCGTCAATTGCGGCGCTTGAAGACTGCAAAGAGCGGCTTAGCGCGCCATGTCTTCGTTCCGATTCCAATAGCCACGGGTCATCAAAATCGGACAGCGTTTTCGTCGCTGACCAGCTGAAAAGTGCAGCTTCATGCAGATGGGCTGACTCCAGCGCCAGAGCACGATTGAAGTAGGCTCTGGAATAGGCGCCATCCTCGGCGATTGCTCGGTTGGCCGCATCCAAGGCTTGCTCTTGTGCTCGCCAGCCGCCCTCATCCGACAAAGACAGAATGTTCGCTGCCGCAAGGTCACTCCAAATAGCGGCGTTGTCGCCATCATTGCGTAGCGCTAGTTGCAACCTTTCGATAGCGCGACTGCTGTCCTGATGCACGACCATATGAAGTAGAGCGAGTTGGTGATCACTCAGGGTGGTGCGCTGATAGGAGGCGGCTCTGAGTTCCTTGAGGGTGCGGGCGCACTGCGATTCCGGCTTGTCACTGACCGAACATGGTTCGTTCGTTTGATCGACCGATAGGCGGGGTTCGACCCACCTCGCGGTTTTCAGTTTACTCTCGATGGTTGATTCCGTGCAGGCGGTCAACAGCACAGAAAGCAGTGGTAGCCAAAAGAACGAAAATGGCTTCGTTCTGCTTTTCGTCTTAAAGTGAGAGGAATAGTACAAATACAACACCTTGGAAGCATTGGATGGCGAGAGCCTATTGTTTTTGGGCCGCCTGCTCGTTGCTCCAACTTTGCAGTATAGAACGTCGTAACTGTCAGAGCACATCACGGCGGCAGCGTGTTTACCAGCAGTGAGGAACAAAATAATGTCAGGATTGTTTAGGGTTGAGTTTTTGGGGCTGACAGGATTGGTACCCAGGAAAGGTGACGGTGGATTCTTGGCGGCGCTACCGGACCTGAGCTACGGGATTCAAACTGAGCCAATCGAGGGGCGGATTGAACAGATTCCGCCGCATGTTCCGGTCATCATTGTGCCAACAGACTCGATAATCCAGAGTTGGAATACGGCACCAGCCATGACCTTTCAAACCAAGGGTGGTCCGTTCGCCGGGCGCAGTTTCTCGATGTTTTTGCTAAGGAATGAGCGCGTTCGCGTCAATGGCCTGGTTGGGGACAACTTGGCCTACAAGCACACAAAGATTAACCCTGAGGAGGCTGGAACCCTGTCGCCGTCTGTCAACGTCGAAGAATTGCAGTGGATTCCTTCCATGTCACTGGCCAACGGCGGCGGTCGAGATGTTGGCAAATTCAACCATGAGGAGTTTCTCAATGCCGATGAGACACCCGCCGAATCGGGTGACGTGTGCCTGGCCGCGACCGTGGTCGTGGACAGGGGGCGACTATACGTGGGTGATGTACGCAGAGCTGAGGGCGTACCAATCATGTACGAGTTCAAGGTGCCTGAAGAAGAGGAGCCCGAATGGAGTCAGGCCGTATTCTCCAGCCTGTACTGGGACGCAGAAATCTCCAGGGAGCGCATCAGCATCGAGTTTCTTCCGTCGTACACTGAGGATAGGCCCGCCGGTCAACTGGATCTTCGCAGCCTGGATGGCATGTGTGAGATGTGGGTGGCCAATCTTGAGCTTGAAACCTTGCTTGGTGTGGGCAGAAGCGCTCCGAGAATGGACTTGAACGCCGATATCGACAGCTCAGTGTTCTATTTGTTTAGCAAAAACACTCCTGACCCGGGTACAGGGATGCCTGTCGCACACGAGCCTGATCGAGGAATTGCTGCTGGCGGCTCGGCCCTTTGCATTCCTATGATGTTTGACTCATAGGAGGCCATCATGGCGCTGCAGAAAATGGGCTCTGTTCTAACGCTCAAACTGTCCGCAGCAGTCGATGAAGAGTACCTCATTGCACCGTATCGTTCTGTGTCACAAATCGATGCTCGATTGTGCTGGGCGGCCTGTATCACAAGTGCGATTGGCACGGTCTGGCGACCTCAACCCAGACGAGTTAGTCAGCGCGAAATCGCGCGGCAGGTAGCTTGTCCGAACTTGTCCCAATACAACGCCCGACGGTGCAACAAATGGATCAAGGTTAGTCAGGTCGCAAGCGTTTGGACTGCAAACGGGTTCATCGGACTTGTCTATAAAGAACTGGACATATCCGAACTCGGTGCAGGCGTTAGCGCAGAAATTGCAGAAAGACGTCCGGTGCAGGCGTATGTCGACAATCGCCACGTCGTGATGATCTACGGCTATCGCATTCGTGGTGACGACAGCGAAGAGGTGTTGGTAATGGACCCAATGCGAGGCGTGCGTGACCAATGGCGAGATGTAGACGACTCCCTGGAATGGAAAGGGCTATGGACGGGTATTGAGCAAGGAGTGGATGATGCTTAGTTTCGATCAAATCTCCGCAGCGAGAGCACGGGAGCTTGAGCGGAAACTACAAACCAAACTGGCCGACTACATCGAATGGAGGGAGGGTGGTTTTGACGCCGAGCGGTTTCGAAACTCAAGGGATTATCGACTCGGCGAGGTGATTCCATATGACTGGATCCCCTATGGCGCAGAGCTTGACGGCCAAGACCCGCTGCAGCAACGAGGTTGGCACGTCCAGATCTATTACAAAGGACGGCCACGCTATTACGTTCGCTGCACCAAGCTCGATGTCGGTTGGGCAGTACGCTGGATTGGCGAAAGCTGGCTGGCCAAGGATGTCGCGACAGGCATTCGTTGGCTGGACCATCGCGAGTCGGAGTTGCCGACAAGCAAAGTCAGATTGGTTTCGTCAAGAATCTACAAGTTCAGCAGTTTCAGGCTTGTAGAGAGTAGCCGCCACCTGGTCGTCAGCGCATCTGATAGGCTGCGCTCCGTCTTGCCACGGAACAGGCTTCTGTCGCAGAAAGAACTGCTACGCCGCCTGCTTGACTACTTTGGCAAGGATGTTTCACAAGGTGGCGTGTTACCGGATTGAGTCATGGCTTGGGGTTGCTGGGGCGAATCCCCGAGACACCCAGGCGTTGTCCGCCTCTGCTAGGATGGGGTCGCAGCGAGCGTTTCAAACTGTCGGGAAGGGGAGTCCTGTGGACAATGCCAGGCGCAACCATGGCTTGGGGAGTTTGGGCTCTGATTTCTCGCCAAGATAATGCCCTCTGCGTCACTTTCGTCAGATTTTATCGAGGGTGTCATGTCTCAAGCCTAGTACCGCTGCGATGAAGCCAATACCTCGTTCAACTTCAGTTAGATTCGAACGGTTCCGTTCAGATCTATTGGTGTATTGCTCAGAATCGGGAGTATTGCTGGGGTTCTACGTGCCGCCACAGGATCGCGACTACATCATGATTGCGCGGGACCCTAAGCTGATCATCAATCGTGGTGAGTTTTCCGAACTTGATAACATTGCCCACTTCGACATCCTGCCGCATCAGTACGACGGTTGGTTTGCGGCAGGCTTTGCGTTAGCCGAAATCGTCGATTGGCGCGAGCTTGCTCATATTCACCACCCCGAAACAGCCAAGAGTTGGCAGCACGAGGGCTTTGATGCTGAGGCCACATCGCTGTGGCTTCGGCGTTTGCAGTCCGATCAAGCCGGACTTGCGCGCACACTAACCAAACTGAACCTTTCACCCAACGACGTTGGTGAATGGTCGGCGCGCGCAAGGGTGCTTCCGGAACAAATTCCGGACTGGGTTGAAGCAGAATTCGATTGGCGTGGCGCAAAGCCATGGCGACGCCTGCACTTCGAACCCGAATTGGCGGCCTGGTGGCGCGACGAAGGTTTCTCAGCAGAAGAGGCTGCGCAGTGGATCGCACTGGGGTTGACTGCAGAGCAGCGCGCCCACTGGCTCAACCTCGGTTTCAACGCGGCCGCTGCCACCTACTGGATCGATTTCGGCGTCACCGATCCTGTGGAAGCGAAGCAGTGGCTGGCCTCAAATCTGGAAAGGAAAGTGTTCTACTCTGGCGCGAAGCGGGCTACTCCGCAGAAGATGCCTTGGCGTTCAGGGAGCAGGACATTTATGAGCCACCCGATAGCGGTACCGATTGAGCCTAGAGCTGACACTTCCATGTGCCAGGGCGAGCGCGTCAATACACCCTTGCTGTGGACGCGCTCTAACCAGGGTCCAACAGGACGAATCGGATATAGGCAATCAACCAAACGCTGGCCATTGCAGCCAGGGTATAGGAGAGATATATGACGATACCCTTTAAGATTGCCGACCAACGCGGCGCGGCGGCTAGCTGGTACACAACCCAGGTGATATAGATCAGCATGGCGACTCTGGTGAGGGCGATATGCCAGTAGACCAGGCCGATGATCGACAGGATCAGGAGACCCTGACCATAAATATACAGCAGTGCGACATAAGCCTCGGCTACCGTGCTGATGACCGGCCGCAACAACCAACGTGCGACGATCGCGGCAACGAATAGGTAGATGAAGGCGGTATAGGCGACCACGCCCATGGCGAAAATGATGACCTCCCGCGTGGACTCCTGCGAAAAGCCAGCCGCCAGGCGATCGCTGGGCACTGCGAAAGTCAAAACCAACGCATAAAAGGTCGCATTGAGAAAGACGAATTTTCCGGGATTGAACCAACTGTCTCTGTTGCCTTCCAGGTACTCGCGAATTAACCAACCGGGCCGCCGCATCATTTGGTAGGCGGTTCGCGGATATCTCAGGTCCAACTCCAGCAGCTTGCCGATGTTCTCTTGCCAAAGCCTCGCGATGGTCAAAGGTTGACTCCGCTTTTGCCCGCAAGAAGCACAAAAAGCCCCTGTCATGACAGCACCGCAACGTCGGCATTCGTCTTCGTTCATCACCCTTGTGTACCCTGAATGCTGTTGATTGACAAGGTTGCTCAAGCGTCTTCTCTTAGTCATTAACCACACAAAAGCCTGAACATGGGCCGAATCGTTGCAAAGCTCGGCACCGATCGATGCAGCATGATTCGCGCCTTGTGGTTTGCCCTGTTACGCTGTAGCGTCGTATCTGAGTTAAAAGACCAAGACCGAGGGGCTTACATGCGAGTATCCTGCTGCAACCCATTTATTCTCGCTGTCGGGCTCGGCCTTCTTTCGATATCCGCTGTCGCTATGGCGGCGGCAAGCACGTCGTCATCGTCCGGAAGAGACTTCGCCAACGCGGCGGTCAAAGGGCCAACTATGGCCGACTTGTCCATCACCAAAGAGGGGTCGGTCGAGACGGTGGTGGTCTGGTTTGATATGAGCTACACGATTACCGTTGCCAATGCAGGACCGGAGACCGCCGAGAACGTGGTGGTCTCGGACACATTGCCTGCCGACGTCTTTGTCAACGGTGGCACGACGGGCTGTCTCAATGACCCTGGCGGCATGCCCAATTGCCTGCTTGAGGACATTGCACCTGGCGACTCGGTCCAATACAGCTTCGATATCAGTGTTGAGTTGGGCGCGTCAGGGGTGCTCACCAACACCGCCACCGTCGAATCGGACACGGCAGACCCCGATGACTCGAACAATACGGCCATTGAGATGACGAATGTTCAACCTTTAGCCGATCTGGTTCCAAGCATCAACGGGCCGACATCGATTCAGTCACCGGACACCATCACAATCACCGTCGAGGTGTTCAACGCCGGACCTTCCGATGCACCGAACGTCATCATCGATGCGGCGATTGATTCAGCTGGCGAGGTCGTACGCACTGAAGGTTGCCTCAATGCGACCAGCTCATTCCCAGTGTGTCAGCTGGGTGACATGCCAGTGGGAACAACTTCAAGCTATGACCTGACCATTCGAGTGTCTCCGTCATCTCCGACTTTTAGTTTGACGACAACAGCTAGTTCTGACGCATTCGAGTATCAACCGTCAAACAACACCGTGGTGTTGGAGGCGATTAACCAGGTCCGAGCAATCCCTGCGTTGCAACCCCCCGCGCTACTAGTGCTGGTGCTCCTGTTTGGTGCCACGGCAGTTGTCCTTTTGGGCCGTCGATAGGAACGACCCTATAAACGCAAGGATACAGGCCGGCTCGAATTTCAGCCCCGCCTGCGTGCAGTCGTGAATTGGCTTGGCGAACTATAACCGTCCATGGTCTCAAGCGTGCATTGCCCATTGCAAACGTGTTCGGTTGCCAAGTCATAGCAAGCGAGCGGGACCTGGAGTTCCTCTACTCCACATCCGAAAACACTCCGGGTTGTCTTCGACTTTTGGGCTTGGTCGTTATTGACCGTCACTCAATGAAATACTCAATCAGTACGGACGACAGCTGCCCAGTGCCTTGCGTCCCAGGTGACCCCAGATCACCGGCTGCACCGACATAGCTGGGCTCACGGGTAGATGCTGACATCCATGCAGAAGCCACGTTGTTGTCTTCGTCACTAGCACCGGTGAAGATCAGTGAAGCGCCATCGACAGACGGAAAGCTGATGTCCCAATCCACTCGATCAACCTCACCAAGCGACGGATGGGAAAGGATCAGTGAGTCGCTCACATCACCCAGATTCAAGGCCGCGCCCCAGGCCTGATCGCAAGTGAAATCACCGTTACTTGCGGTGTTGGCGTTGGCACACAGAACCAGGCGTTGACCAGGGGTCAGGATTAGCGGGCCGGCGATGGCATAGGAACCGGCATCATCTGCAAGCGTCCAGCCAGAAAGGTCAAAGCTGGAGTCGCTTGGGTTGAAAATCTCCACCCACTCTCCATCAGAGTCGGGTACAGCATCTGGTCGATGAGCGATCTCGACGATCTGGATGGGTGGTGGGAACACAGGCATTGAGCTGACCGGGGTGCCGGGGTAGGCAAGCGATGGGCCAACGGCATCGACCCATACGCCGCCAAGCCAGGCCTGTGCGCTTGCATCACCGAGTTGTGAGTCGGTGTGGCCAAGATCAAAGTATGCCGCCCCAGCAGGGGTCGAACCGGTCGCCGCAGACACGGCGAGGTGCTGGCTGGCAAGCGGAAAATCGAGCGCACCGGCGCTTAGCACGCCATCGCTGTCGGCCACAATGGCCGGTGCCAGGGTCGCCAGTTGCGGCGGCGAACCGCAGGTGAATCCAGAAAGCTGTGCCGGGGCTTCACGCCAGGCGGAAATCAGCGTATCCGATGCGACCGGCGAGCCGACTATAAACGGTGCCAGGTAATCATTCGGAAGTGGCAGTCGGTGGTCAGAAGTGGAGCCCATTCCGACGTAACGACCCCAGAACGACCGGTCCCCCAACCCAATTGACAGGTCAGCGCGCAGGTGGAGCGCGGATCGCGAGTGGGTCTGACTGTTGGTGGGGTCTATACGCATCACCGTTGCACTGAGCACATTGTCGGCGCTCAGTACGTTGTCGATGTAGTCGGTTTCTCCCGGAGTTAATGCCAGGCTGCAATCATTGACCACGTCCATGGTGATGTAACCACGTGCAATGTTGTCGCCATAGCTGGCTCCAAGGCAGCCTCCAACACTCGGTACGTCCTGGCCGGTATGGCCATCCCTCACGCGACTCAGTTTAGCCCCCGTAAGCACTGGGTTGATGTAGAGCGGCAAGGCCAAGTCACAAAAAGCCATGCCCGCCCATTGCGAGGCGTCGTTTCTGTCATGGCCTATGGGAATATTCCCATCGAACAGATCGCGTATGTCGATGATCTGTGATGCCGACCCATTCAGCAGCAGATCGAAATCCACCGTTGGTGCGGCGGCGTCAGTCCACATAATGATATGCACCAGTGTCCGTGTTGGCCGGTTGTTGACGACTGTCACCAACGTATTGACGCCGTTTGGGTCGCTTAGATCGACCTCAAAATGCGGCACCAGGATAGTCGCGCCAGGCCCGCTATAGAGGTCTGTCGCGGTCGCTGGCGACGTGATCAATACACTGAGCAGAATGGCGATAAAAAACCGAATGATTGGTCGCATGTGGATTCCCCCTGGCGTGAACTCTACACCAGCTGCATCTTCCAAGATTCAACCGCTACTGTCACCGTTGCCAATCATCATAGCTCAATCCAATCAGATCATTGGACATGTCGGATTCAGTCCGGCATCAGAGTTACATTGATTGGACCACTTACAGACTCAATCACCAGCCTGCCCAAACCCTGTCCGACACTGAATCGGGCGACCTCATCACTGTCCCATTCGGCCATGACTCCGCTGATCTGAACCAACGGTCGCTCGCCGCTGATTTCAACGGAGACATTGCTGTCGGCCGCGAGCGCTACATTGATCGGGCCGCGATGGGAGGTTAGTAGCACCTCGCCGTCGGCATAGACGCCGCCGACGAAAGTGACGACACCGTGTGTGGCGTGCAGCTCAACGTCGTTCGACTCGCTCTGCTTCAAACTGACACCTGCCATGGCAGATCTGGCTCGAACGCGACCATGTACGCGCTGCATAGTCACTGCAGCCATGTTGGATTCGGCATCCACTGAGCCCTCCACATCGCGAATATCGACCGCTGCCATCAGGCTTTTTGCGCGGACATCACCTTCTATCTGCCTAATAGAGATTGGGTTGTTTTCATTGCTGGCGTTGACGTCGCCGATGATGTCGTAGATCGCCAGGTCAGCCAATGCGCCGGTAACCGTCAGTTGTGATTGGCGCGGAACGGCGATGTCAATGGTTGATGGGTTATCGGCCTCCTCGATAAACACCTTGCCGCCATCGGCACTGAAGTCAGCGAACACGGTGGCCTCGGTTCCGCTGATTCGAACGCTGTCTATGTCGTGGCCGCGGACGGCAAGCGGCCAGTTGCGCGACTCGATCAGGATCGGCGACGTTGGATTCACGGGCCATTCATCGCTGTTTGCGCTTGCCGACATTGGTGCCGTTATCAGCAGCATGATCAAGTTAGCCCACATCTGCGGTCGCCACCTCCAGCAAATTCTCAACCATCTGTTGCCTCCAGACCACGTATCGCGCAAGTTGCGATTCAAGGCGCTCATTGGAACGGCCCGCCAGCCGCTGTTCTACGTCTTCGATCGCCTCATCAAGTGCCTCTAGCGCTGGCAGGGTTCGTTGGTATAGATCCGGGCGCAGCTGTTGCACGATGTTGAGGGCACCATCCGACGGCGAATCCAAGGGGCCATCACCGACCCAATAAAGACTGAGGCCGATCGCCACCACCATGACCGCGCACGCAGCCATTAGCCAACGATGATCCCAAAAAGGTGTCTTCGCCGGTTTGATCTGCGCCGAGATTTCGGTCCACATCGCCGCTTTCGGCGGTGGTGTGTTTGGCGCAGGCAACTGCTCGTTTAACTGGTCTTCAAACTTTCGATTATTCATGGTCTCGCACATCATCAAGCATCCCGCGCAGCCGTTCTCTGGCTACCGAGAGTCGGCGCTTTGAGCTGCCAACAGGTATCCCCAGGCGAACGGCAACCTCGGGGTGGGTACAGCCGGCCAGGTCGTACAACAGCACGACGTCCCGGAACGGCGCATCCAAAGTATCAATGGCACTAACCAGCCTCTGCGCTGCCAGGTGGTCGGCCACAGTTTCAACCGGGCCATCGTTTTCGTTCAGCTCCGGCCCGAGATGACGCGCCTCTCTGCGTAGCGCGTCCATCGCTTTGCGCCAGGCAATTCGATTGAGCCAGGCCGGGAAGGCCACCTCGTCCGACAGTGAGTCGAGCCGATCGAATGCCGTCACAAAGGCGTCCTGAACGCAGTCGGCCGCCAGGTCATCTCGCTGCAACACGCGCCAGGCAATACGCCAGGCCGACTCGACGCAAGCGTCATACAGCTTGCGATATGCCGATTGGCGTCCACGGCGCGCCTGCCGGACCCACTTTGCAACATTTGTCATTAACTAGAGCGCGTCCACAGTTTACGTTTTTGGGCCAGTTCGACCGGTCCACGGATGGGCCGGCATTTTCCAGCCATGGAAGAACTTCCATAACCGCGCTTCTGGAAGTTCATGTCCACGTTGGCCACGGATGGCTAATCGTGAACGACTAACTAAAGGACGTTGCAAAGCTGGTAAAGGGTTCGCGAACCGTTTTCGACCCAACGTCGTCTTGCTGATTACTAGCCATAGGAAAGGAAACATACCATGACAAAGAAATTGCTGTTCGCAGTCATTGTCGCCTTTGGCGGCCAGGCCAGTGCACTCACCGTCGAGCAGTGGCGTGCGGATCTCGACTACGTGGTGGAACGTATCTCTGTGGCCCATGCCGACCCATGGCAGCTCGTCCACAAGCCCCAGTTCAAGGCCCATGCTGCTGATCTTGCAGCTCGACTTCATCAGTTGAATGACGATCAGATAACGGTCGAGATGATGCGGCTGGTGGCGCTGCTGGAAGACGGTCACAGCAAACTGATTCCGTCCGGCGAGAACGGCTTCAGGAACTGGTATCCACTGCGTTTTCATACATTCACCGATGGGATCTACATCACTGCCGCGCCAGCAAAAATGACGGAGCTGCGTGGTGCGCGGGTTGACACCATTGCCGGTCGTCCTGCCGAGCAAGTGGTCGCAGATGTGACGGCCTTGTTCGGTGCCGACAATCGATTTGGTCGGTCCACTTTCACCTTTCTCGTCAGCAATGCTGATGTGCTCGCCGCGCTGGGCCTGGTTGCCCCCGGCGCATCGCTGACTCTCGAATTGACAGTAAATGGCCAGCGGTTGGAGCGCAGCGTTGCTGCCGAAGCCGGTGAGGCTGATTTCGATTTCCGATTCTGGGGTGAGCACTTTGGGCCCCCGGGGGTTGAGACGGTCGCCTCATTTGGCACGCAAGACCCAATGGATTTCCTGATCGCCGCGGATGCTGATCGGCCGCTGCATTTGCGCCATCGTGCTGCCTACTTCGCCGAGCACCTGCGGGACCAAAGCACGGTCTACTTGCAAATTAATGCAATGACTCATCAATCGTCGCGCGTTGAGGCACCAATGCTGGAGTACATTGCCGATCATCTGGCCAGCTCGCAACGCAGCCCCAATCCGGCACAACGCCTGATCGTCGACCTTCGCTACAACTTCGGCGGCGATGGCTCAATGTCTACCGACATCGTTAACAGACTGTTGCTGGGCTTTCCCAATGCACTCGAACGTGGCCATGTATTTGTCATCACCTCCGGTGCCACGTTTTCAGCCGGCGTGATGCTGACCGAAGAAATACTAGATCACATGCCAGCCATTCTGGTTGGTCAGCCTATGGGCGCGTCATGGAGTAGTTATGGTGATGCCGAAAGTTTCACCCTGCCCGAAAGCGGTTTTCAGCTGGACGTTTCTCGCCGCCTCTGGCAATTGCGCGAATCAGATGCGCCTCGCACTGCCATCCCGGTCCACATTCCCCTGCTGCCAAACGGTGCAGAGTACTTCGCCGGGCTTGATCCGGCCGTCGAATCGATTTTGCAGGCAGCAACGCCGTATCCAATGCTCGATCGGGTTCTGATTGACATGGGAGCGCAAGCGGCGGCAAATGAATTTGCGGCACTTCAGGCCCGGTGGGGTCATCTCGACTATTGGCAGCCGGTGGGACGCATGGACCTTGAGGATGCCGCCGATGCGTTGGTTGCTGCAGGACGGATGGACGACGCGATTGAAGGGTGGCGACTGAACACGATGATCTTTCCTGACGACTGGGATACCTGGGACGACCTGGGCCAGGCCTGCCTCGACGCCGGCCACATCGAGTGCATGCGCGAAGCCTATAGCAAAGCCTTGATGCTCAATCCGAGCAATTGGAATGCCGCAGATCAGCGAGAAGCGCTGGAGTTGCACGGGGAATAAGTAGGTGGAAGGCAGGTCGTCACAAGGTGATCTGTCTTTCCTGGTCTTGAATGCCTAAGCCGCTGACTCTGCTTGCATCGGACAATAGTCATTGAGCATATTCTTTAGCTCATGCCAGCCGCAGGTCGGTTGTCGTCAAACTCATTCGCACCTTTCTTCAAATAATACAGTCCAAGCAACACAGCCAATAGAGCTGGAACCAACCCGAACTCATCGGCGTACCAGGCCGAGGCCTCGGTCGGGTTCATCAGCGGCGAAAAAAACTTCTGCATGAATACGTTAAGGAAGCTCTGATCAATTCGAATGCGGCTCTGCTTGACCTCAAGCGTGCAGCTGCGCGGCGCATTCCGCAGGCAATGGCCGAAGTCCTTGGCAAGGGATGGAACAACGCAGATGTGCGCTTCAGGCCAAGCCCTACGGGGCCTGCAGAGCAGCCCGCACTCGTCGTTAGCCCTTCTCACCAGGCAGTGAGCATGCTGTCGAAGGAAAGCCTCGATTGCGAACTGCTCTGTAGGCCAGAGCCATATTCGAATTGATCAGAGCTTCCTCAAGACTCATGTGAAAGACCACTGCGGTCCAAAGGCTGCCAGTCTTGTAACGCAAATAAGTCATCGTCATGGATAGGCCGACAATAAAGGCAGAAAATGTGATCAACTGAAAGTAAGTGGGTGTGACGTCGTTGCCGTACAGGCCAAGCAAAATCAATGGCCAGTGCCACAGCGCCCACAGCCCGCCGCTGATCAGTGCAACACTGGTGAATGAAAAGCTGCGGGCCAGTTCGGGGACCAGGAAGCCACGCCATGCGACCTCTTCGCCCAATACCGAAGGCAGAGCCAACATGAAGGATATCGTGGCGGTGATCAGTAGCTGGATCGCGACAATACCTGCGTCACTGAACTGCGGCAGATTGAACGACTCTCTTTGCTCGGCAATAAAGGTCGTGTTGAGCCATGTTGCCGGATCGAGCGCTACAATCAAGGCATAGGAAAGCGCCGCCAGACCGAGCGGGATGACGTAGCTAAGCCATTGCCAACGCCACTGGCCCCAGCGCCAACCAAGAGCAGCGAGATTACGCCTTCGAATTACGCAGGTCAGTATCGCGGCCACGCCCACCGACAACATCAACGGCGTCGCCCGGCCGAGGCGGTATATCAGCCAATACCCTACAAGATAGAATGCGGTGGCGAGTATCAGGAACAGCAATAGGGTCAGGATGTTGTCGCGGCTTAATTTTGGCATGGGTTTACTCTGCTATTAACTGTTCCGGCCTTCCTTGAGACACGAATGTACAGATCAATTGTTACGCGATTGAAGCTGCGTGGTCCAAATCGGAAGGGTGCTGGTATGTTTGTCGCTTGCATGTTGAACCGTACCGCCTGGGCTCAGGCGCGAGCAACTCTATGTTAGGTGCCTGTTAAGATCATGGACATCATGACCAATCAAATGCTCGCATGAAATCGTCGAAACCGGAGATCACTATCTTGCTTGGCAGGTGGCGAGAGGGTGACCGCAATGCTGAATCGGAGCTGATTGAAGCGGTCTATCCGATGATGCGCGACATCGCGCGACGCCAGTTGCGTTCGGAAGGACCAGGAATGACCCTGCAGGCCACCGACCTTGCCAACGAGGCCTACTTGAAGCTTTCTGATCACGACCGGCTGATTTGGCAGAATCGCGGTCATTTCCTGGCCATCGTCACTACTGTGATCCGGCGCCTGATTGTTGATCACGCCAAGACCAAGCGGCGCAAGAAACGAGGGGGTGATGCCGTGACGGTGGCACTGCATGATCTGAGCGATGCCAATGCGCCGAGAACGGCGGTAGAGTTCGATGTGTTGGCATTGGATGAGGCACTGAACGAGCTGGCGCAGACCAGTGAGATCGGTGCCAAGGTGGTGACGCTGCGTTTTTTTGGCGGCCTGGGATTACAGGAAGTGGCGGATGTTCTCGACCGGTCGATCTCAAGTATCACGCGGGACTGGCAATTCTCGCGTGCCTGGTTGCACCGACGCCTGTCACAATGAGCGGTTCTGATCTGTTGCGCCAGGCCAAGGCGCTGTTCGATGAGCTGATTGACCTCGATGCAGCCGGACGGCAGCATTTTTTAGCGGCCAGAACGAACCATTCAGCCGAACTGAGGCAGCTGGTTGAAGAGTTGCTGGCCAGCCACGATCAGCTAGCTTCAGCGACCGTTCGTAGCGCGGTCGAGCACCTCGAGCCGGCATTGGCTGAGCAGAACGAACTTGAAGCGGGCACCCATGTCGGCAGTTGGCGGGTGGAAGGATTGATCGGACACGGTGGTATGGGTCATGTCTACCGCGTCACAAGGCGCGACGAAACGGTGCGACAAACCGCAGCTCTCAAGTTGATTCGTCGTGAATTGGTTGACGACAGGATGCGCGAACGATTTCGCCAGGAGCGGCAGATCGTCGCTGATCTAGATCACCCAAACATTGCGCGCCTGATCGATGCCGGCGATTACGCCGACTCACCGTTCTACGTCATGGAGTGGGTGCGCGGCGAGCCGATCAACGATTACTGCGATCGACAACGGCTTACGGTGAAGCAGCGACTGACGCTGTTTCGGCAGGTGCTTGGGGCGATCGACTACGCGCACCGACGTCTGATCATTCACCGCGACCTGAAACCGGCCAATATTCTGGTTGATGGCGACGGTGTTCCGAAGGTGGTCGATTTTGGGATCGCAACGCCCGTTAACCCAACGGGAATGCTGGCACAGAGTGAGCAAATGGCTCTATCACCACACAATGCTGCTCCCGAACAATTCGAGCCCGGAACAATCACCACGGCCGCCGATGTCTATGGGCTTGGCAGCGTTCTCTATGAGCTGCTGTGCGGCTGCAAGCCATTGCATTTTTCGGGCCGCACGCTGGCCGAGTTCGCCCGCACCGTTCACGAACAGGTTCCATTGCCGCCATCGCGCAACTTCGAGAACCGTTTGGTGCATGATGTTAAAGGCGCTCGACAGTTGGCCGATCAACGTAACAGCAATGTGCGCGCACTGCTGCGGGCGCTCAATCGCGATCTTGATTGTGTTTGCCTGCATGCGTTGAGCAAGCGGGCTGAGAACCGCTACGCGTCGGCCGCCGAATTTGGCGAGGATATTGATTCGTATCTTCAACACCGGCCGCTGCGTGCACGCCATGCAGGCTGGGCGAGCAGGTTCGGCAAGCTGGTAGCCCGTAACCGATTAGCAACGTTGCTGGCAATGGTGGCTGCAACTGCGACAGTGAGCTTGATCATTGGGCTATGGAGTTACTCCGTTCGTCTGGCCACGGAGCGAGATCTGGCGGAGTCCGAGCGGCAAAGGGCAGAGCAGGTTACCGAGTTTCTGGTCGATACTTTTCGCTCAGCTGATCCAACCGAAACACTGGGGGAGACCCTGACAGCGCGCGAGGTACTGGAGCGCGGGGCAATTCGTCTGCAGAGCGAACTGGAGGAGCAGCCTGAGCTTCAGACCCGTCTAAGCAATACCATTGTCGATGTGTTGCTGACCCTGGGTCTGTTTGATCAGGCGCAGGCGCTGTACCAAAACTCGGATGCTGCCTCTTCCGGTGCGACATACGATCTGACGCGTGAGCAGCTACACGCCCGTTTATTGCAGGCGCAGGCAGAATATGAGGAAGCCAGAGAAGTGATTGAGAGCGCGATTGCGCGATCTGAGTCGCCACTGCAGCGAGCCGATTCGTTAACCATCTACGGCGAAACCCTCGGCTCGCTGGATCAGCGTGACCGAGCATTGAATGCCCACAAGGAAGCGCTGTCGCTGCGACGCGCAGCTCTCGGAGATGATGATCCGCTGACCTTGTCATCGGCGCTGGAAGTGGCTGAAGCAGAAGCTGCACTGGGCGAGACCGAAACAGCATTGGCACAGGTTGAGGCGGTGATCCCGGCACTGCAATCCGCCGGCCCAGGATTGCTGCCGGAGTTGGCCAGTACCTACAAGATGGCGGGTTATCTGGAGCGACGACTAGGCAATAATCAACAGGCCCTGGATCACGTTCAGGCCGCCCTGACCCTGTACCGACAGATCTACGGGGCAGATCATCTTGTGGTCGCGACTACGCTAAATAGCTTGGCGAACATCCAGCGCCGCATGCAGGACTACCAAGCGGCGATCGACAACTACGAGCAGGCATTGACGATCTACCGCAAATACCACGGCTCGGATCACCCACGCGTGGCGATGACCGAATACAACACCGGAATCGTCCTGCACAGGTACCTGGAGCGGCCTGAGGATGCACGAGCGCATATTGAATCTGCCATTGACACCGGTGTTCGACATTGGGGCGACGAACACACCAACGTCAACCTGTTTCGGTTATCACTTGGAACTTTGCTCAACGACCTGGGTGAATTTGGTGCGGCGGAACGTACACTGCTTTCAGCCGTCAACGCTTTCGAAACAATCAATGCACCGCGCGGATTGAATGTAGCCATGGCGCGTGCAGAGTTGGCGTTGACCTTGGCGCGACGGGATGAAGTGGACCGGGCCCGAGAGCTACTGAACGATGCCCTGCCAGTTTTGATCGAGCGCTTCGGCGAAGATGACATAGATGTTCAACGCGCCCGAGAAACTTTGGCGCTTCTGGAAAGCGCGCGCTAGGCGGTTTGCGGTTTTGGCATGCCGGAATCAGGCTACCGGCTTTTCAGGTACTGTTCCAGGCTATGATCCAGGAATACGCCTGCGCCGTCATTCGGGTCCATCAATGGATAGACCAGACCAACGCGAGCGGTGACTGGCCTTTTTAGCGTGTCAACAGTGACCTCAGAAAACATATGCTCAACACTTGAACCATTCACCGTCGCTGTGAAACCGCTTCGGCCCTGACTCCATGCGACGCGCACATGGACACCGTCAAGGTCAGCCAGTGGATGATGATCGACCAAACCCCAGTCGATTCCATCGAATACGCTGGTTTGCAGTGCCCAACCGCTTGCCGCGGAGGTGTCGCGAGTGAAGGCCATGACAAACTCTGAAGTATGGGTCGCTTCTTGCATGTCGATGGCCAGGAATGCCCAGTCGTCATCTATGCTCAGACTGTTCAGTTCGGCAACGACGTAACCCTGGTAGCTCATTGCGGCCAGTGCCGGATCAAGGTGCCGCTCAAGATAGGCCAGACCCGAGTCGTTATCATCGCTGGTGACGATGTCTACTTCGCAGGGAAAGCCATCACGCGGCGTGATTGTGATCCATTCGGGTATACCACCAACATAACCTTCGCAGGGCAACGGCTCGGCCTGAATGATCGAGAGTGCCAATAACGCGGAGACTCCGCATGCCGTTCCAAGAAAAGCCCTTTGCATAGTGCACTCCACAGCTATCAGGTTATCGGTCCGGCGCGACTTGCAAGTTGCTGCCGATCATGACTCGACTGCCGACAACAGGCTCTTGCAACGGGTACACCAAGCCCGCTCGCAATATTCTCGGCCGACCAAACTTGCTGACGTAACCCAGTGCTATCGGCGTCCCGTCGATCATTGCGCTGAAATTTCCTGGCCCGGGTAGCCAATCAATGGTTAGATAAAAAGGATCTTCCAGGGTGCCCATTGAAGTCGTAATGACTGACACATTGCCGGTGCCGTTGTCGGTGACGACCTCCAGAGACCAACTGCCGGGGCCGCTTGGATCTCTGAGCAGTGACAGGACCAGGCCCCCGGAATTCGTGTCTGGGGCGCGGCCGAATGCCAATTCAAGGAACGTCCATTCGTCCTCCGCATCCAGACTGTCGAGTTCGGCCTGAATTTGTGCGGTGTAGCTGAACTGGGTAAGCCAGGGGCTTAGTGGCCTTTCCACATATGCAAACGTTGGGCTGGTATCCGATTGCACCGCAAACTCAACCTCACAAGGGAAACCAAAGCCTGGAGAGTACACGCTGATCCAAGGTTCGTTGCCAATTGAATAGCCCTCGCAGGGTAAAGGTTCGGCAAATCCGGCGTTGGACGCCAGCAATGCGCCGCTAAACACCAACACTTGCACTTTGGAAATTGCCCCTTTCATTATGAATACCTGTACCTGGAGATTTACTTTGGTGAAGTTCGATGGCCAGCCATCCTAGGCCAGCCAAGCGAAGAAATACAGTGATGCTGTCACGAAGCTGGCGTTTCCTGCACAATCACCCAGTTGAATTCGCAGAAATCCCAGGTCGTATCTGGATTATCCGCCACGGCGAATGAAACCTGCTCACCCATCATCTTTGACAGCAGCAAAGCCTCCTTGACCGCATCGTAGGTTGCCCAGTCCTTGTGCAAGAAAATGGCAGGCCGTCCCACCCCAAAGGTAACACGCTGCACCCTGCAAGCCGTGATGCTGGCGAGGGCCGCATCATCGGTAGTCACGAAATAGAGACCGTTGGCCTGCACCCGGTACTGTTCGATATCCATGTTGTAGCAGGCCTGCGCATTACAGCCTGCTTGTGCAGCATGGGCCAAACCCAACAGGGTGGTTGCCAAAATTGTCGTTGCGATTGCTTTCATGTGATTGCTCCTAATGGTTATTCAACAAAAGTCAGAAGATTTGCGCTCAATCCCGGAGGATGTGTTGCAGCAACAGGTAGCGTTGCTTTTTGTCGGCATCCCCGTCGCCGTGGCAAAGGTGTTTGATTCGGACCCACGCGGGGTTTGTGCGTTGATTGCTGGCATCAATGGCCGCGTAGCTGAACTGCGCGAGAACGTCGGTCTTGAGCCCCACCTGGCCCTTTTCAAAGGCGGTAGCACTCGATGGAGTCCAGCGGATCTGGCCAGGTACAGAGTGGTCAAGCGAGCCGTTGTTGACCGGCGTAACGATGTTCCAGAACGTCAGGTCGTCACCCAGATCATTGGACAGCAGGTGTTGATGGGTGATCATCACACCGCCGCCACATTCGTAGGCGACGTCATCTACCGCGACCGGGCCAATGAATAGGCGAACAGTGGCGGTGCCGGACAGCTGTCCGGCGACATCACGAATGCGATACTGAAACGCATCCAAGCCAGAGTAGCCATTGTTGGGCGTGTAGGTAACGCTGTTGGCACCGATGCTCAATGTTCCATTGCCCGGGTTAGGTGCCGGAAAGTCGAACACTTCAATGCCGGTGCCTTCATCATTGCCCAACAGCTCGTCAAAGCTGATCTCGACTGGCGTCTCGTAGGAAGTGACAACATTGTCGTCATTCGCAATCGGCGCTGGCGGCGGTGGGATTTGTAGGGTGACGGTCGTGAAATTGGACTCGTTGGTGCCATTGGTCATCTTGTAGTTGAAGTTCACATTGCCGCCTGGGAAGCCAGCTACAGGCGTGAAGACCATCGTCGGCACTGTCCCGCCGGGGTCTCGCGTCAGCGTGCCCTGGCTCGCTGACGGATGAATCACTCCGGTGTGGAAGTCAATGACTACACCGACATTGGGATCATCGTTGGCCAGCAAATCGGCGTTGTCGCGAATGTTGTATGACGAACGGTAGGTGGGATAGGAAATCGTATCGGGGTTGGCCACGAAGGTGCCAGGCAGGCTTGGAATGTTCAGCGTCACTGTGGCCCAGTTCGAGTCATCAACGCCATCGGTCGTTTGATATTCAAATGTAACGACCCCGCCGGGGAATCCGGTCTCGGGGACGTAGCGAATGTTGCCGCCAATGATGTTGAAGTTGCCGCTGGGCAGTGGATCGCGCAGGCCGTTGACGAAGTCGATCCAGACGCCGATGTTCGGGTCATCGTTGGCGATCATGTCGTCAGGGTCAATGACGTAATATGAAGCTAGTTCAGTGAATGTGAATTCGTCCGGATTGGCCGTTAGCGCTAGTTCCGTAACAGTCAGTTCGGCAGCGCCCGAATACACCGTGTGCCCGGTTGAATCAGTGACTTCGCATCGGTACCAACCATCGTGGCCCAGAGTTACCGGATCAACGATTAGTGTCGGCGAGTTGATTCCGGAAAACGCACCACTTGGCACCAGGTCAACGAAGGAAAACGGGCCGGCCGGCGAGCCCTGCCATTGATATTCGTAAGGCGGTACGCCCTGGGATGCCGTGATCGAGAATGACACGTCGGTACCGACTTCGGCAGTGACATCATCCGGATCGGTTACAGCGAGATCGCTTGCGGTGCCGGTGCGAATCAGGTGTACAACCCAGCCTGGTCCTGTCTGGCCGAAAGTCTCGGTACCCCCATCCAGTTCCTCACCTATCAAGGTACCGTGCAAAAGGCCCATGCCATCGTTGGCCTCGACTTCGAACCAGGTGATGTCGTAGAGGCCGGCAATGACATCGATGTTGAAATCGCCATTGTCAGGCTGATACACCAAATACTCACCATCTTCTTGGTTGGCTAGCGCGTAGCCGGTTGAAGCAATGGTTGTGCTGGGGGTCATGCTGCCCAGGTCTGCGACCAGCTCGTTTGCCAGTTGCTGAACTTGTCCTAGTGCCATGCGAGTGCGGTCCACCGAGCCACCGGTGGGCTCTTGTGGCACGCCGTGAGGGTGCTGCGAATGCGTGCCATCGAATGGCGTTAGGGTTCGTGTTGTGTCCATGAATACAGGGTTGTAGCCGCGCATGAAGGTTTTCCACGGCCACTCCGAACCGCACCACGCCGCGCGGTTGGCATAGGGGACACAGTAGGGGTTGTAGATGTGGTCTGAATCCAATAGAACCATGCGGGCCTGATCGTCACCAAGGACATCCTTGTTCAGCGGCGGATCGTTGTGAAAGCAAGGGTTAACGTCGCCCGGATCGCAGTTGTTCTGGTCATGGCCGCGGTAAGAAACTATATCGGCATGGCTGGCCGCGATCGGTGGGTTTTGAAGATTCCCGTTGCCGAAAGGCGCGCTGATCCATATCAGATGCTGCTTTCTGTCGTTCTCCATTTCCTCGGCACGCAGGTAGTCTGCCATTGCGTTCATCCAATCCATTGTTTCCGTCAGCGTTGGATTGCCGTCCGAATCGCCGCATTCGTTGCATATCTCCCAAATGAGGTTGTCGAAGTCGTTTAGCTCCTCAATCAGCTTGTCGATGTAGGCGTATTGAAAGGCCGTTATCGTGGCGTTTTTCAGGCTGTGAATTTCCTCACCACCGCCGTCATTGTCGCCGCCATTAGTGGTCGCATCTGGATTGTAGCCACCCAATGAATTCGTCTTGAGTGGATTAAAGGGATGATCAGCCCAACCATTCGCGACATTATTGTTTGGCTTTCGTGGGCTAAACCCTTCGAAAAGCATCACGCTGATGTACAAACCGGCATTCGACGCCGCCTGCACGCGGTCCCTGAGTCGATCAAAATAGGCCTGGTTGAAGCTATTCAAGTCATAGCGTTGGCCATCGTATTGATAGGGCACCGGCGAGGTGACCCAGTTCGGGGCATAGCCGTACTGCTTGCCCTGCTCCCAATGCCAGCCACGGGTGAAGTTGTGCCCGAGCGTATTTGCGAGATAGTCCCATTCCTCAGCACCGCACTCATGGTCGCCGCAGTTGGTCGGCGGGGTTTGATTGGGTGGCTGAGGCGGCCCGTAGTCCTGCATGTTCTGCCACACATGACCACCGGACAGCAGAACGGTTTCGCCTGCCGCATTTACCAGGTAACGGGGATTGTCCGGGTGCACGCTGAGTAAGGTCGGGGCATCTACGGCACCTTCGCACCCAGCTTGACGCTCCAGCATGACGATCGCCGAGTCGGCCGACAAGCCATCATTGGCACTGTACTGGAACGTGCAGAAACTTGTGGCACCCAGGGCAAAGGTGACGTCGAAAACGCCAGTGTCCACCTGTGGAATAGCACCTGGACAATTGTTTTGATCCAGACTGATTTCGAAAGCCTGGCCGGTATCGTTGCTGTCGTTGGCCAAAGCGTCGACCACGGCAGGGCCATCACAAAGGATGACCTGGTCGTCAATGGCCGTTACGACGGCCCTGACGCTTGTCGTCAACCCCAGCAAGGCGGCGATCAGTACTATTAGTGAATGCGGATTGAACATAGCGGTTCTCTCGTCGTCTGCCGGCCTGACCTAACGCGAACAGACCGGTAAATTGAAGGTTCTGTAGGGTTAGGCGACAACGAGTCGAAATTTTGCTCATGGCCAAGAAAAAACGCCGGGCGAGGCCCGGCGTTTTGTTGTTTCGAAGGTTGCTCAGCAGCTTTCAGGCTGTCGATTCAGGTGAGATGAGCGCCTATTCCTTTTTGTAAGTAATAACCGCGCTTTCTTGCGCCCCCTGATGCCGTATGTCTCTTACTTGCGGGCGATTGGATTGGGGAAACGTGACATGCGGTTTCGCGGTAGCAGCATCCGCCCGGGTTTGTGCCTTTCGCGCAAAGGCCGTAGCTGCACCAACCAGCTTTCCTACGGCTCTGCCCTTCTTAAAGTTGCGGGGCATATTGGAACAACCGAAATCCAGGTTGGCCGTCGCGAATCCCAATACGGCATCGGACTTGGGACCGATGCTTTGCATGGTCATGCAATTGGGGTTCTCGGGTAGCGGACCAAAGTCATCCCAGGGTCGGGCCGCTCGGATCGTGGCGTATTGCGGTCCAGATTCGGCTTCGATTAACTCTCGTATCGGTGCGAGATAGGTGGGATTGGTAAGCAGTTCAAAGTCGATCCTATTTGGGATCTTCAGATCTTCGTCTGTTAGGTCTTTGGCTGCGTCTCCCGTTACAAGTATTTCGTCCCAGAATGTCGCTCGTTGATCCTCAGCCTCTTCCTCCGGCTGCATCACGCAACTAGGTGTATCAGCATTTGGAGTTGCACCGGCGATGTCCCCATCGGTACACATTCCGGTCGGATCCGTCGCGTTTAGCGGATTGTTCTGGACATAGGCAAAGCGGTTCCAGCTCTGGGGCAACGCAACTTGCCCCAGAACAGGATCAGTCGACAAGAAGCGAGCCACAGCCGGCGAATAGTAGCGCGCAAGCATATAGTCCAAATCGTCCGTTTCCTCATTTGTGTGTTGATCACGCTCGTGCCCCGTGAAGAGGAATGTTTCGAGGTCCACCTCTGAACCGAAGCTCATCGCTAACCCTCCGAAGGGATGGTAGTCGTAGCGTGCAACTGAGACACCATTTTCGTCGGTGATGACCCGGGTCGAACCGAGATGATCCGCATGAAAGTACCGCCTTGAGCCGTTCCCATAGGCCGCTACGCGGCGAGAATCAACGTACAAGTAGTCACGATTCCAGGTGATATCACCATTCTGATCTGAGTACTCACTGAGTACCGAACCCTTCACATTGCGTAGGGTCCATTTGATTCCTCCCGGGTCGATTGTGCCCACACGACGATTGCCAGAATCGTAGATGTACTGACGAATCTGTCCACCGATTTCACTTGCCGTAACCATATCTAACGCGTCGTAGTTGAAGAATCGATCACCCCACTGCGTGACGTTTCCGAACGCGTCGTAGTCAACCGCAACCCCAGATATAGACGACAGCCGATTGCTCAATCCATCGATGGCAAAATTCGAGGTGTCCCCAGCTGTGGACAAGCTCGTTAGATTGCCGAACACATCAAAATCGGCCGTTTGATCGATGCCTGCCACGTTGGCAGAGACGAGTCGTTCAACAGCGTCATAACTATAGACATCACTGCCGATCGAGTGAATGTTTCCGGCACCGTCATACGTGTAGGGGCCTGTTTCCCACAGTGTTTGCATTGAGCCATCGACCCGTATCGCCGATGGTCGAAGCATTCCGCTTGAGTCAAGGCCTCTGGTTTGGGTCAGCCCATTGCCGTAGTGGGTTGCCGTGCGCACGCCACGATGGTAATTCAGAACTGCCTCCGAACGATTGTCAGAGGAGTTCCTCAACTCGACAGGCGTCAGGCCGTTGTATAGTAGTGCAACTTGTGACGGTGCTCGATCGGCACCCGATCGACGCGCATCGGGGTAACTGACGGCGGCAACCATGCCTCTTTCGTTGATAGTAATCGCGTGTTCAAACCAACGATCAGCATCCACGTGTTCCGTACCCGGTCCATAGCGGACGATACTGCTTGAAAGACCAGCCAACAGCCCGGTTGAGGGCGCGTAGCCATAACGTTCGGTGACCACGTAGTGCTGGAGTCCGGCGTTTTGATTTTGGGGGTCATTGGCTATGTAATTGTGCCGCCTAGCCATGATCATGCGATTTGCATCACGGAAGTACTCGATGAGAGGGCCAACGCCTGGTGCATGAATTCGAATTGGTCGACCGGCGACGTCATGACTTGTCTCCAAGGTCCTATCGCCAATCACAGTTCGACCGACGTTCCCCAGCACATCAAATTGAGAGTTGAACAGGGACGCCCCAAGCTCCGGGTGGTTGGCGCTGGTCTTCCACCCCATGGCATCGAAAGAAAAGGAGCGCTGTTGAGACCCAGTCTGCACCAATGTCAGGTTACGATTGAGATCATATTGGTAGCTGGTTATCTGCTGTGTTCCGTTCGGCGCGGATGGCTCGGAAACAGAAGTAACGAGGCCCCGATAGTCTCCCCGAGAGAATGTTCGAGGAAAAGACTGCATGCCGGCTTCCGTCATGACGGAATACGTTTCTGTCGTGCTTCGGCGCCCTGAGTACTCTGTTGAGATGATCGAGCCGTCTGGCTGCGTGAGTTTGGTAATGCGACCAAAGCGATCGTATTCCAATGAAGTTGCCCTGCTCAGTGTCGGCGCGGTGTCGGTAGTCGATACTTTAGTCTTGCGATCAAGATCATCATGCTCAAAAAGTGTCCTCAGGACCTGGGTTGAATCGGCGTCAATTACTGCCAGGGAATTTTGAGTGTCGGTGAGACGACCCAGTCCATCATAGTTGCTTACGCTTTCCTCAAGAACCGATGCGTCTTTCTTTAGCTGATACGTTGTCTGGTTTGTTGCGCATCCTGTCTGAGTAGCCAGACAGTAATTGACTATTGTTACCGGAAGATCGCCGGGTGGGCTTATTCCTGTCGGGCGTCCAATCAGATCATAGGAATACCCGGTGACGAGTCCGTTGGCATCTTCAGCCGCAGTTATCGCACCTGATCCCGGGTCGATCACATCGTTGGCTGGAATCAAGGCGATATCGCCTGTATCAGGGTCCAGTACTTTCTGCTTGCTAATGCTTCCATTTATGTAATCGAATTGGCTGCGATATGAAGGCTCGCCCACACTGCTGTCGCATCCCGTTCCGGAGAGAGGATGTTGATCAGCCCCCATCAGAATGATCTCTCCGATATTGCTATCGTTGTCGAGTAGCCTCAATTCAACCAGATCCTGATTAGACGTAGTTTCACCGAAGTTCCGGTAGTTTCGAACGCATTTGAGGAAGCCGGTCGTCGTATCGAACGCGTAATCCACACGTTTGATTTGAGGACCGCGAGTCAATGTCATGTACTCGTAGGTGTTCAGTATCCAGGGTTCAATGTTGGCGGCGTTCCCTGGATCAAGATGGGGGTTCCAGGCCGTGAACTCGATTTCCGAAGCCGCGGCATCTAGCGTCTCAGTTTTGCGCCAGTGGCCGAACCCGTCCCAATCGGCATTGACGATCTCAGTTCGGTAATCCTCATCGGGATCAGAGTCTTCGTCAAAATAGAGGGTCGCAGAGCCCTTCAGGCGCTTCTCCTTCTCCCCTGCACTTTGGCCTGGCGCTGGACTATCATCCGGATTGTCAGCGACGTATCGTACATACCGCTGGCGCAGCAGCGTGCCATTCTCCGCAGTCCCCTCGTAAGTTGATGAACTGAGATACAGCTTGTGGCCGCGCAAGCTGTCAATGGACTGGTTCGCGTCGAACGGCAGGCCACGAAACCAGTAATTGTTCCAGCCGGGCTCCGTTAGCTCAATATCCCGAGTATCGAAATAGTGTCGGGTCTCGTTCCCCAATGGATCGCTAACGGTTGTGTAACCTGAAGCAAAGTGACTGGAGTACGTGTATTTCCAGATCGCTGGGTCCGGGTCCGTAGCGGAATCATGAATGAATTTGCGGGACAGGCGCGAGATCGGATTATTCGCCAGGGCTTGGCTCCCAGGGCTCTGATAGTGGTATTTATAGACTCCCCCCGTCGGCAATACAGTCTCTTTTAGATACGCGCCGGAGCCGGCTTCGCTGGTGCCAGCGATGGTTTGCTCATACGTGTAGTAGTCGAACTCGAAGGAAGAGCTATCGGCGAATATTACTTTGGTTAAAAACGTTAGAGGCGAGCCGTCTTGAGCATATTCTTCTCCTTCAATGCAGGCATAGTTGTTCAGCCCCGGGCCGGAACCTCGCAAGTAAATCTGGCGTTCGTCTGTTTCGAACGAAATCGTTGCAGTCTGGCCGTGAGAAGCGGGGTAGGAAAGCGTGTGCGTGCTCCAGTCCATCGTGATCTCCCGGCCTGCCAGATCGCTCACGACGGTCTGACCGACAGGGTAGGTGTAGGTTAAAACTGTCGCTCCGAATTGATCGATGACTGAGACCGGCCTGCCATCGGCGTCGAATTCGTACACGATGCCGTTTGGAGCATCAACGAAGGTCGTACTCCCCGCGTCGCGCTTCCGATAGTACGAACCATCGGTACTGAAGGAGATGGTCTGGATGAACCCATCATCCTGGAAGGTGACCGTTGAGCCGTCCACCATACGCATGGTGTCGGCCTCTAGCCGTGGTCCCAATGATAGTCGCCACATCGGCCCAAAATTTGGTGACGAGAAACCACTTTGAAGGTGCCATAGGTCCTCGGTGATCTGTTTACCGCCGACGTTGCAAGAGGCACCATCGCTGAGAAACGTCCAGACGCTGGAGTTGTAGAACAGGCCAATGCTGTAGCCGAACCCGCCGTCAACTGTGAAGGACGCCAGTGGAATATCGATGCTAACTGCACCGTTCGAGACGTTTACGTTGTCTAGCCTGTCTCGGTGATACGTTGTCGGCTCCCCAATTCCACCCGCCGAAACAGGTGCGTCGGAGCTGGCCATAATGGCCGTTGAACCAAGTAACAACAGGCCAGCGAGAATACGGTTCAGGTTACGCATGAGAAAACCTCCGCTTTTTGCGTTCGCGCGAATCAGCGACCAACGGGCCGCACACACTAATTAGGCGACGTTTGGCCGGCGTTTTGCTCAATCGGAGCGAGGGTTTCGTCTCTAGTTGAATATAGCTGCGAGAGGAGTCGCAACTCGTTGTCGTCAATATTTGGTAATCAGATGGAGATCGGAACAAGGAAGGATGGGTTGGCGGGACAGCACTCGACAGCGTTGCGATCTTGTTTGGGTACTTGGTGGCGGTGTCTATCGACGTGTACAGTGCCCAGTATCCGATCAAATTCGAGGACTATCAATGAGATACCAAACCGAACTGGCGACATTGCTTTTTGTGGTTTTGACGTCACTTTTGGTTGTTCCGGTATGGGCTTCTGAGGAGGCTTTGCCGACAAGCGTCGACCAGAGTTGCACCATGTCACCCCGCCAGGTCGTCGATGGTTTTATCGATTTGTTCTATCGGAAGAAGGATGTTCGAAAGGCCTTTGAGACCTGGGTTCATCCTGACTATATTCAGCACAAGCCCACCTTGCCGGATGGCCGTGAGCCAGTGATTGGCTTTCTGGAGAAGCTTTTACAACGCTTCCCCAACCGAACTTTCACCATACATCGAGTTATCGCGTCCGATGACCTGGTGGCCGTCCACTACCATAGCCAGGCGACCCCGGAGGACCTTGGCTTTGCGGTCGTTGATATCTTCAGGGTTGAAGACTGTCGTATGGTCGAGCACTGGGATGTCGTGCAAGCTGTGCCCGAGCAATCGGCGAATGACAATACGATGTTCTAGCCTGCAATTATTCATGAAGACGGCCACCCATCGCCAGATACTTCAGTAGAAACAGATGCTTGAGAACTACTATGAGCATACCGGAAGTGACCACCGTGGCCTTTTCAGTACCAGGACGGATTTGGCGTTGCATCTTTAGCGATCAACCTGGCGTGGGCACCCTATGGTGCAGCCATCCATGGCGAAGCGTTTGCACTTCGAAAGAACCCCCAGCCTTGCCATCCGTGGCAAGTCGTTCAGCGGGATCGAGGGACGTTAAGTCCCTCGTTCTGGCTCCGCTTCACCCCTGCC
>BQJN01000022.1 GCA_021604725.1 Lysobacteraceae bacterium
GCCAGGGATGGCTGCTCCGGCTTTTCCAATGAAACTCCGACCGTCCATGGTCCTCACCCCGTTGGGGCAAGTTCGCCATAGGCTCACTTGTCCCGATTGGCTATCCTGCCAATCGGCGAACCCCAAAGGCGATCGTACGTGCTCAAGTAGGTGAGGTGAATCCTAAAAGGAAGGCAGTGCCACTGGTAGGCGATGAAGCGATCGCCGCAGGGGTTCGAAGACCCGCGGGAAAGCCACATATAAAAAAACCCGCCGGAGCGGGTTTTTTTATATGTGGCGTCCCCTAGGGGATTCGAACCCCTGTTGCCGCCGTGAAAGGGCGGAGTCCTTGGCCTCTAGACGAAGGGGACATCGTTTGGTGGAGCTAGGCGGTCTCGAACCGCCGACCTCTACAATGCCATTGTAGCGCTCTCCCAGCTGAGCTATAGCCCCTCAGGAAAGGCCGCGCACTATAGCCCGTTTCCTGGGGGTCGTCAACATTCTAATTCGTGTTTTTCGAACTCTCAACGTTTGATCAGGAATGCATCGGCACCGGAGGCCAATTGATTTCCCAACGATGTGGCAAATTTCGCCATTTCGGCATGCAATTCGGCGGCCGATTCGGTGTGGATTGTGGTGTGGCCCACCTTGCGTCCCGGACGAGGCTTCTTGCCGTAGTCATGCCAATGGGCGCGATCGGAGTTGAGCGCCAGCGAGGGGTCGGGCATGGCGCCGATCCAGTTCAGCATCGCCGAGTAGCCAATGGCGTCGGTACTTCCCAGAGGCCAGCCGAGGATCGCACGCAAGTGATTCTCAAATTGGCTGGTTTCGGCACCATCGATGGTCCAGTGACCGGAGTTGTGAACTCGCGGCGCCATTTCATTAACCACCAAGGTGCCATCAACGTCAAAAAACTCCACAGCCAGCACGCCTACGTACTGAAAGTGCTCCAGCAATTTTTCTGCATGATGGTAGGCCTGGCCTTGTACATCATCGGCCGCCGCCGGTGCAAAGCAATTGGTCAAGATGCCGTCGCGATGTTTGTTTTCACTCAGCGGGTAGTGACGAATATTGCCTTTTCGGTCACGCACACTGATAACAGACACTTCGCGCTTGAACTTGACGAAGCCCTCAAGCAGCAATTCGCCCTGATCGCCCAGCCGGTCCCAGGCCGCTGCGATATCGGCCACTGATTGGATCATCGCCTGCCCCTTGCCGTCATAACCCATGCGCCGTGTTTTCAGCACACAGGGCAATCCAATGTCCTCGATCGCCGCATCCAACTCCGCGCGGCTGGCCACCGGGGCGAATGGGGGTGTCGGAATCGCCAGGCGCGTGAACAGCGTTTTCTCTGAAAGTCGGTCTTGCGCACACTCCAGGGCGTCCAGTGGCGGGAAGATACCGGTGCGATCGGCCAATGTTCGCAGGGCTGGTACCGATACATTCTCAAAATCGAAGGTCAGTACATCGACCTCGTCCATCAGCCGCCCGAGGGCGTCAACGTCGTCATATTTGGCCAACACCAGGGGTGCGACCTGCCCGGCACAGGCATCAGAATTTGGGTCAAGTACGGTGCAGCGTATGCCCAGCGGGTAGCCAGCCAGTGCCATCATGCGAGCCAGTTGCCCGCCACCAACAATTCCAATTTTCATTCGATCTCTACTCGCGGGTCCGGATCAGCCAATACCGAGTCGGTTCGATGCTGGCGCCAGGCTTTTAGCGCACTGGACACCTGCTCATCCTGCAAGCCCAGGATGGAGGCCGCCAGCAAAGCCGCGTTGGTGGCACCTGACTTGCCGATCGATAAGGTGCCGACCGGGACGCCACCTGGCATCTGGGCAATCGACAACAGTGAATCCATGCCGCTGAGCGCTGCCGACTGAACCGGCACGCCGAGCACCGGCAGCGTTGTTTTGGCTGCCGTCATTCCCGGCAGGTGCGCGGCCCCACCGGCACCGGCGATAATGACTTTGATGCCCCTGCCTTCTGCTGACTGCGCATACTCAAACAGTAGATCCGGCGTGCGATGGGCCGATACCACCCTCACCTCATGTGCCACGCCCAACTGCTCGAGGATATCTGCAGCGTGTTGCATGGTTGGCCAGTCTGAACGGGACCCCATGATGATGCCGACATCAGCCTTTGCTGTCTGCTCACTCATGTTCACCACTCCTTGATTTGTTGCGTGCCAATGCCACGATCGGGCAGCAGCACCGGAATATCGTCGTCAATTGGATAAATGACTTTATCGTCGACGGTAATAAGTGCCTGCTGCAACGGCTGGTCAATGGCACGACCATCGACATCGACCAGGTCACCTTTGGCGATCAGGTCATTGAGCACAGCCAATCGGTCGGCCGACACAAGCTTCAGTGATACTTTTCCAACCGGACAGGCCAGCGTTTCCAGTAAACGGCGGTCTATGGACATCAGGTATGCAACCGGGGCGCGAAAACCGCCTATTCTAACGCATGGCGGTGCCGTAGCGCAGCCACCATTAGCGCCGACGCCGCGCCAACACCAGTGAGAAGTAGCCGTTGTCGGAAAGGAAAGGTTGCACCAGCTCGAGACCAGACTCCACCAACAACGCATTGGCCGACTTGTCATCGAACTTGCGACTGATTTCGGTGAGGATGCGCTCGCCCTCCTCCAGCTCAAATTCAGTGGACAAGGCTGGCAGGCATACTTTCATCGACTGGCGCGCAATCAAATACATTTCGATGCGCATGCCGTCGACATTGTAAACTGCCTGGTGCCTGAACTTTTCAACGTCGAAATCGGCACCGAGCTCACGATTGAGCACATTCAATACATTCAAGTTGAATAGCGCCGTCAGGCCCTCGGCATCGTTGTAGGCCGCCTCGATAATGCCGGTATCCTTGTGACGATCCATACCAATCAGGACATGATCTTCCAGCGCCATCCGATCAGCCAGTTCGCTTAAGAAAGACACCGCTTCGTGGTGGGTGAAGTTGCCAATCGTGCCACCGAGAAAAATGGTGAGATTGGGTTCAGCCATGGCGGGCAAACCCTGCAATCCACCGGTGTAGTCGCCGACCAGCGGCGTTACGGCAATCTGCGGAAAGTCGTGGTTGATGCTGGCCGCCGCGTCCAGCAGCATTTCTTCAGATACATCAAACGGCCAATACCGGCCACCGCCAGACTGCTCTGCCCAGGTCTGCAGCAACAAACGTGTTTTTGCCGACGTTCCGCTGCCCAATTCGAGAATCGACCCCGGCCGGCAACGACGAATTATCTCGGCGGCGTGTTGATCCAGTAACGCTGCTTCGCTGCGAGTTGGGTAGTACTCGGGGGTTTGGCAGATGCGATCGAATAACACCGACCCACGCTCGTCATAAAAATACTTTGGGGGCAGTGTTCTGGGCGTGCTCAACAACCCGTCCCGGGCATCGTCTGCCAACGAAGGGATACGGCGCGCCGGCTGCAAGCGCAAGGGATGAAAGGAATCTGCGGCAATATCGGTCTTAGATTGCACGAGTCGAGGCTCTGCGTGGTCGGCGCACCACCCTAACGGCTCTACCCGTCAGGATCAACCGCGAATCTGGCCAATGAAACGTATCGAATACTGAACTTGACCCGCAGCATCAGCTACTGAGAGTATACGAAGCAACCGATTGTTACATTGTGTGAACTTGATCACGCACGTGGCAGAATGAAGCCAGTAAGATTGATAATCCGGTTTAGTGTGCAACAGCCAATGGGGCACGAACGAATGAGCGTAGAAAGAGAAAAACCCCGCCAAGACAAGGCCGCCGTCGTCGATTTGAGTGCTCGTCAAAAGCCATCATCACCATCAGAATTGCACGGGCACTTAAAACTGTGCCTGAAGTCTACGCTGTCGCGCCTGGAACCGGCGCTGGCCAGACTGTTCGAGAACGTCGACGATGCATTGTTCGACCTGGCCGAGAAAGCAGACAGCAACGCTTTGCAGACCAACTACTTCGATGGCATGCGCCATGTTCGCAAGAAACGGCAGGATTGCGAAAGAATCTTTCGAGAAAGTATGCACAATCGATTTTCCCGGTTTGCTCATGGCCGACTGCAGCCACCCACAACCGGCAACCCCAGCGACGATGACAGTGGCGAGCTTTCACTGGTCGGCGACCAGGAGTTGGAAGAGTCCCTGGCTATTGCCGGTATCGTCTCGAAAATCGAGAGCCACAGTGCTCGAGATATGTATGGCCTAAACGAGAGATTCTCGCTGCTGGCGGGCGGTCAGAAGGTCGAGGACGACCTCAACCCGGTGGGTGCCGCTCACATCACCGATGCATTTCACAAGGCCGCCGATGAGCTTAGTGTTGAGCTGCCGGTCAAGTTGATCATCTACAAGCTGTTCGACAAATATGTCGCTAGCCAACTTCCCGCTCTGTATCAGCAACTGAACAAACAACTCAGTGACGCCGGTGTGTTGCCGAACCTGAAGCCGTCGCTACCAGGGGCAGGCAGTCGCGGACCCGGCTACTCTGCCCCAATGCCTGGCGCTATGGCAGGTGACGCGGAAACGCCGACGGCAACAGACTATGACGAATCCTACGCCGATCAGGCCGCGGCCGAACAGGTCGCCCCGGCGCAAGGCAGTAGTCATGGTGCCGGGCCAGCCATGGCTCCCCCGCCCGACGCACGCATCTTCCATGGTTTGCGAAAGCTGCTGGCAGGCTATCGTGGCACAACGCCTCCGCCACCCCTACAAAGCAGCTCCAGTGCGCAAGCGCAGCAGAGCCCGGCGAGCGGCGCAGTCGCTGGTGACAGTGGCTACACCGACTTGATGAACGCGTTGAGCATATTGCAAGGCGAGCTACTCCAGGCCGAGGATGAAGCCGCGGCGAGCCAACCCAGCGGCCCTATCAGCAAGGCGCGTATCCTCACCCAAATGAAGAAACTTGGCGGCACACCGGCACGGGTCGGTGGTGACGCCGAGGACACGATTGATCTGGTCAGCATGCTGTTTGACTTCATCTTGAAGGACAAGAACCTGGCCCCGCAGATCCAGGCTGTGCTTAGCAGATTGCAGTTGCCTTATGTCAAGGTGGCTTTGCTTGATCGGCAAATGTTCGCGCAGAAGTCGCACCCGGCTCGCAAATTGCTGGATGAGCTGGCGCACGCTGGTATTGGCTGGTCGGAGGAAACCGACCAGGACAACCGCCTGCTGCGAAAAATTGAAGGCATTGTTGAGCGACTGCTCACTGAATTCGATGATGACATTTCGGTGTTCTCGAACGCATTGGATGAGTTTCGTGACTTCATGTCGAAAATGGAACGTCGCGCTCAGGCCGCAGAACGACGCACGGCGGAGGCAAGCAAGGGCCGCGAAAAGCTGCTCACCGCACGCAAGCGTGCAGCCAAGGAAGTGCTTGGCCGACTAAAAGACCGCGATGTCCCGCCTCTAATCCACGATATTCTTACCCGACCGTGGGCCAACGTACTGGTGCTGATCTACCTGCGGCAGGGCGATGAGTCGGAGCAGTGGCAAAAAGCCCTGGATACGGCAGACCAGTTGCTGTGGAGCGGCGAGCCCAAGTCTACCGACGAGGATCAACGTCGCCTGATCGACATCCGTGCTGATCTCGAGCAGGATCTGCGCCAGGGTCTGGAGTTGGTCGCTTATCACGAGACCGATATTCAGGAGATCATCAAACGCCTGGACAAGTGCCATATCGGCTTGCTGGAGGCAGGCCGGGATGCCAAACCTGCAGAGTCGGCCAAGCCGACGCCCGATGTCGGTGAGTTCAAGGCGCCGTCAGATCAGGCGCAGGATACAACTGAAGCCGTTAAAACAGAGCCAGCCGCTGACCAGGTCGAAAATCAAACCGCTGCAGCACAGACGCAGGGCGATCGTGAAGACAGTGCCGACATTCGCGATCCGGCTGAGCAACTCAGCCAGGCCAAGGAAGAGATTGCCACCGCAGTGTCTGAGCTGGCGGCTGAAATCGAGGAAGTCAGTGATCAGCTATCGGATCAGGAAGATCAGACGCTGCCAGAACCGAAACACTCGCCGATGAGCGGTTTTGTCGAAGAGATTGTGATGGAGTCTGGAGACGTCGGCGAAGGCACGGAGACTGCATTGGAGGAAGACGAGTTCGTCGAGCTGGCACGTAGCCTGGAGGTCGGTGCATGGCTTGAGTTCACCGAAGATGACGGCACCGTGTTGCGCGCGAAACTGTCCTGGATTAGCCCGATTAGTCACAACTACCTGTTCGTCAATCGTCGCGGCCTCAAGGTGGCTGACAAAACCGTGTTCGGCCTCGCAGCCGAGCTGCGACGTGAAACAGCGCGCATCGTGAAGGATGTACCGCTGTTTGACCGGGCACTGGGTGCCATCGTCAAGAAGCTGAGTTCGAAGGGCGACAACAGCTAGGGAAGCTGTCCCGTCTTTTCAAAACCCTTATATTTCAGTGGGTTAGAAACCACCAGAAATGGCGTAACGTCCCTGCATCGCGCGAGGTTGTGGTTTCGCAACGGCCTATTGGTGGAATTGAAGCTTCGACGCCACACACATTGACTACCCGATAATTGGGTCATCTACAGCGTTGACCGGTATACTGCGCCCCCATGATGACCTACACCCATTCTGGCCTGGCCGACGACGTTGCTCGTGCTATCGCCGAAGACGTCGGCGATGGCGATCTGACGGCCATGCTGATACCAGAGTCGACCGACATAAATGCGCGCGTAATCTGCCGCGATGCGGCAACGATTGCCGGACAGCCCTGGTTCGATGAGACGTTTCGACAGATCGATTCTGGCGTCACAGTCGATTGGGCAGTTGCCGAAGGCGCCGCGGTGGCTGAAAACACGCTGCTATGCCAGATTCACGGCAGTGCGCGATCGGTACTGACTGCTGAGCGAACCGCGCTGAACTTTCTGCAGACCTTGTCGGCCACCGCCACAGCGACAGCCCGCTGCGTAGCGCAACTTGCAGGCACCTCGACTCGACTGCTGGACACCCGCAAGACCATTCCCGGTTTGAGGATGGCTCAGAAGTATGCCGTGGCCATTGGCGGCGGCAGCAATCATCGAATCGGCCTGCATGATGCGGTGCTGATCAAGGAAAACCACATCATGGCCGCCGGCAGTATCAGCGCTGCAGTCAAAGCGGCCCGCGACACCGGATATGGCAATCTGCTTGAGGTCGAAGTTGAAACATTGCCGCAACTGGAGGAAGCAATTGGTGCCGGCGCGCAGCGTGCGCTGTTGGACAATTTCTCCAACGATGAGCTGCTCGCAGCGGTTGAGATGGCCAAAGGAACGATTGAGCTGGAGGCCTCCGGCGGTTTCGAGCTGGACGACCTGGCGGCGGTAGCAGCCACCGGCGTTGACTTCATCTCGGTCGGAGCCATCACCAAGCATATTCATGCCGTCGATTTGTCGATGCGGTTTCAGCCATGAACGTGCAGTGGATCGATCAAGTCGAACAGTTGCAAACCCTGGTTGAGCGCTGGATGAACTCGAACGTCCTGGCTATGGACACTGAGTTTATTCGTGAGCGAACGTTCTATCCCATACCCGCCCTGCTGCAAATCTGCGATGGCGAGCAAATCTACCTGATTGATTTGCCTGCCATTGGCTCCATGCAGCCCTTGCTCGAGTTAATGACAGCCGAAAAACCAATCAAGGTCATGCACTCGGCCAGCGAGGATCTCGAGCTGATATTGAATGAGATCGGTGCCCCCATGGCAGGCTTGTTCGACACTCAGATCGCTGCAGGTCTGGTTGGTTTGCCGATGTCCATGAGCTACGCCAAGCTGGTTGAACATTTTATCGGTGTTGAACTGGCCAAGGATCAAACGCGCTCGAACTGGCTGCAACGTCCCCTCACGGAAAATCAGCTGTTCTATGCCGCAGCAGACGTAGAGCACCTGTTACCCATCGCCGAACGCTTACGCGCCCAACTGGCCGACCTGGGACGTGAGTCCTGGTTCAACGAGGACTGCGCAAAAGCGATGCGAGAAGATGTTGTGTCAGCACCTCCGGAGCGAGCGTGGCGACGACTGGGCTACAGCGCCAAGCTGTCGCCACAAGGTCGCGAAGCCCTTCGGCTAATCACCCAATGGCGTGATGAAGAAGCGAGGAGAGCCAACCGGCCGCGAGGCCACATCATGGCCGACCCCAGCGTTCGAGAAGTTGCCGAACAGATGCCCGAAAGTATGGAGCAGTTGTCAGCTCTACTGGCCCCATCGCCTCGTCGACGCCACCTGCGTACCTTGTGGGATCTCATGCACCAGGCTTGGAGCACCGCGGACGAGGACTGTCCACCGCCAGGTCCCGAGCCCTTGACCTCGGCACAACGCAAACGGGTCAAGGAAATTCGGGCCTATTTGGCCAATGATGCCGAACAGCTCGGCATCGAGGCCACCTTGATTGCGCGCCGACGAGATCTTGAGCATATCGTGCGCTTTCAGTCCGTTCCGAAATCGATGCAAGGTTGGCGTATCCCTTTTGCCGAGCGGCTGTGCCAGCAACTAAGCGAGTCGCCTGAGGGGCATTGATGCCTGCACGGCTCAACCAATCGCGGGCATCAAGCGTCTTAGCTTTAACGCTGGCTGGGGTCACAATTTCCTGATGCAACGCCTATGGCACGAATTGCACCGACGCAATGTCCTGCGAGTCGTAATGGCCTATGTAGTGGCCGCATGGCTGTTTATTCAAGCGCTGGAGATTGCGACTGACGCCTTTGATGCACCGTCCTGGGTGATGCAGTTGGCGCTGTTGGTGGTCGCCATCGGCATCCTGCCAACCGCCGTGATCGCCTGGATTTATGAGTTTACTCCCAGCGGCGTGACCCGTGACGAGGAGATTCCGCCGGTGGCCAGGCGCCAACGGCGCAAGACCAGGGGCCTGGACCTGGCAGTCGTGGTTTTGTTGCTGTTCGGCGTCGCGCTGTATTTTGGTCTTCAGACCTTGCCTGAGGAATCACACTCCAGCATCTGGCAGGCCGTTGACGACAATCAAACACCGGTATTGGCGGTTCTGCCTTTCGTGACCCGAGGCGCGGACCAGCAGGCGCTGAGCGTTGCCGACGGACTACACGACGACCTTCTGACACAACTGGCCAAGCTCGATGCCATCAAGGTGATCTCGCGAACCTCAGTCATGGAATACCGAGACACCACCAAAAATGTGCGGCAAATCGGTGAAGAACTGAACGCCAACCTGATACTGGAGGGTGGCCTGCAACAAGCTGGCCAGCAACTTCGAGTCAATGCCCAGTTGATTGATGCCCGCACAGACCAGCACTTGTGGGCCGAAACCTTTGATCGTGAGTTGAGCACGGCCAATCTATTCGCTATCCAGGGAGAAATAGCAGCCTCGATTGCGCGGTCACTGGACACTACCCTATCAATTGAGCAATCGGCGGCGACCAGCACCAATAGCCTCGACGCCTGGCAGGCGCTAACGCGCGGCAGGATGCTGGCAAGTGACCGCTCAAGAACGTCGATGCAACAACGCATTGCCCAATTTGAGCAAGCGATCGAGCTGGATCCGGGCTTCGCCCTGGCGCACGCGCAACTGGCTCTCGCCTTGTTTGAGTACTACTGGGAGTTTCGCGAACTCCAGTTTCGGGAGAAAGGCCTGTTTCATCAGCAACAGGCCCGCGAACTGGACCCCGAACTGGCTGAACTGGCTTTTGTTGATGGCCTGGCCAATTACTGGCTCTACCTGGACTACGAAGCGTCGCTTGAGGCGTTTGACAAAGCGATAGCAAAGATCCCAAACGACGCCGACCTGTTGGGTGCCCAGGCTCTGGTGTTGCGCGGTGCCGGTCGTTGGGACGCGGCCCTGCAACAGTTCGAAAAAGCACATCAACTCGATCCCAGGCGTCGTCAGTGGTTGCTCGAATTGACACGGACCCATCGCCTGTTGCGAAACTTCGACCTCGCCGGCAGCTACGCTGAACAATTGCAGCGCCTGGCCCCGGACTGGCGAGACACCTTGCAGCAACAAGCACTACTGCAGGCCGCCTGTTGCGGTGAGCAATTGATGTTGCAGCAATTGCTCATTGCCAGTGAAGATGTCGAGTTGGATCGCGACTTGCTGGATGCCTACCTTTTGGCTGGCCAAGTCGGCCTTCTTGGTGAACGTTACCAAAGTAGCCAGGCGTATCGCGAAACACGAACCTCCATCCTTTCAGCAGCCTTCGTGCGCGCTCTGGTCGCCGTTGTCGAGGGCCATACGGAGCAAAGTCGAGAGGACATCGCGACATTCCAGTCGCAGGCAGCAAACCTGGTCAAGACGGCGGCCGGCGATTTTCGTGGCTACCTTGCCCTGGCCTGGGGAGCAGCCTTGGTCGGCGACGCCGAGCGAGCCGAGCGGATGGGCGAAATTGCGCTGCACACAGCACCCGATGAAGCCCTCATTCGCGCCAGGCTGGTCTGGGAACTGGCGCAAATGTACGCCGTATCAGGCAATCAACGGCTCGCCGTACAGTTTCTGGCCAGGTCATTGCAGGAGCCAGGCGGGATAACAGCTGAAATGGTGCGCATCCACCCATTGATGGAGGCGTTGCAAAACTCTCCCGTTTATCAGGCACTGGAGGCCAGAGGGACTGGCCGACCCGCCGGCCTGGTTGGCGAAGCGCAGTGAAGTCCAGAAGGCCGCGCGCATAGTGGTAACCTCCGTCTCGCAGGTCCGAGGAGCGTGCGATGGCGGTTTTGCATTGCAAAGAAGCCTTCGCAACCGTTCGATCAGACCGTGGTCGATTTCCATTTCGGATGGAGCGAAATGGGATAAGACCCAAGAACGGGCCGAATTTGCGCCGCAAGTCGACGAAGCGGAGACCGAACAAGCCGAAGCCGAGCTCAACGACGGAAGTAGCTAGAGCGCGTCCACAGTGTACCTATTTGGACCAGCTCAACCGGGCCACGGATGGCTAATCGTGGACGACTTCTAACTACAAAATTTTCTTGACCAGCGCCAACATGCCCTGCCGAAACGGAACCCGGTGGGTGACGCCGGACGATTGCGAAAACTCGTCGCGATGCGCCAGGTACCAGTGAAAGTTGCGTAACAGGGCTTGCCGATTGGAATGTTGGGGTGAAAAGCCCAGCTGCTGCCTGGCCTTGTCAATCGAGGTCCAACTCTCTTTATCGGCCGACTCATAGACCCATTCATAAACCGGTGACAAATTGAGCCGAGCCAGGACCTTCAATGCCATCACCGCAGGCCAGCGTGGCAACGAGACAATTCGCCGGCCAAAACCGGCAGCGTCGAGCACGGCCTGAAAATCGTTTCTTGGACAATCGTAGTCAGCAGCACCAACGTTGAAAGTGTCGTTGGCCAACGCGGCATCGACCTCAGTACATTGAACAATGGCCTGACACAAGTCCTCAACATCAAGCAGCTGAAACTTCTGTCGCCCATTGCCGAGCACCGGAAAGTGATGACCATCGGCAGCAAAGTCGTAGAGCAATGCGAAGATACCTAGCCGCTCCGGCCCGATGAATGATTTGGGTCTGATAATCGCGACCACCTGCCCGTTGTCCCGAGCCGCTTCGCACAGCTTTTCAGCCTCGATCTTTGACTCACCGTACGGCCCTACGCCGCGCCTGGGATCATCTTCAGTCAGTGGGTGATGGTCCGGTACACCATAGACCGCCGTGCTGGAAATGAACACGGTCCGCTGCACCTTGCACTGCGCCGCAGCGTCCAGTACGCAGGCTGTGCCTTCAACCTCGGTGGACCTGATCTCCTGTTCTTCACACAGCGGCAAGGCCGCCGCACAATGAACAATAAAATCGATATCTTGTGCCGCCTCTCGCATCGCATCGGAGTCACGCACGTCACCGACGCGATGGTCGATCAGTTCATGCTCGGGATAGTCGAACGGCAACAGGTCCAGCGAGCGAACCTGATGACCCTTTGCCAGCAGGTATCGGACCAGGTTGATGCCAAGGAAGCCGGATCCACCGGTTATCAAATAGTGCGCCACAAGGCCCTCATTTGCCGAAATTCCATCAGGTTTGCAACGTCGACACGTGCAACAGTGGGCGGAATGTTAACAGGTTCGGCTGCTTGCTTCGCTTCTTTCGCGAAAGCGAAAAACGCAGTGAAGTCTGCAGCGTGAGGGCCTTGCAGCGGGTCGTCGTCGGCTGTGAAGTGCTGGCCATCACCCTTTGCACAGCAGCATGCGCCCCGGAAGGTTATAAACCAGGATCATGCGCAACAATTCAAACAACGCCGAACAAGCAATCGCCCTACCCTTTGTTACCCTGGCCATTGTGTCACTTTGCCTGCTGTCCGCGCTCTGGTTGCAAGATGGCGATCAGCAGTTGGAACAGCAAGCGGCCGCCGAGTACCAGCGCCTGGAACTGAGCAAATTCGAATTGCCACTGTTCATACGTTACCTTCGAGAACAAGGTGACGACGGGCATGTCGATCAACTGCAATCGCTTGATGTCGAATCGGCACGCACAGCGGCTCGGCGCTGGATCGACATTTCGCCGTCCTTCCTGGACGCCATGTGGTCGGGCCACTACCTGCCGATCGCATCTGCCGAGTATCGGCGTTGGCAAGAGCGCAGAACACGCTACGACAGTCTTTTGGATCGGTCAGTCAGCCATCAGTTTCGCTTCAAGTTCGACCAGCCAGACGCTACAACGTGGTTGGGCTATGCGCTGTTGTCAGATACCTCGACCTGGCGTTGGCTTGGCGGCTTGATGGCTCTGCTGCTGGCCTGCCTGCTGACCGAGAGGCTGGCCGGGCCGATGATCGCAGCATTGGGCTGGGCCACGGGTAGCCTGGGAGCGGCCATCGCCACGTGGTCATTTGAGGGAAACCGCCTGCTCACACTAATTGGTGCCGACGCAGCGACAACGGGCATGCTGACCTTGAGTCTACTTCTCAGCCTGCTGCTGCGCAGGCCCTGGCTGATTGCCTGGTCTGCGTCATTGGCGCTGGCCTGGGTTGCTCTCCAGATTTATTGGCCCAGTTCGATCGTCACCCCGTGGTGGCATGCCGGCGCGGCACTATCGGCTCTGCTGATCGCTTCGGTTCTTGGCCTGGTGCAATGGCATCGGACCAGGCAAATCGGCGACCTGCCGATGCAACTTGAGACCACCGAACTTCGCAAACCGACCATTGACGATGAGAGCGCGATTCGGTCCGCCAGTGAGCTGGTCAGCGCTGGCGACCACAAACTGGCACTGCGAATTGCCGATGAAATTCTCGGCAGGAGCCCAGATCACCTGAGCGCATGGCAGGTCAAGGTTGCGGCGACCCTGGAAAACGGCCCAATTGACGTCGATCACCCAGCCCATGCGGTGATCGAGCAGCTCGCCTTGCGCCGCGACGCCCCCGACCAATGGAATACATTTGCCACTGAACAGTTTGAGGCCTATCTGCGCGCGACCAATGGCAAGTCGCGTCTGTCGTTACGTGCGATTATGGCGCTGGCGCAACGCTACATGGCAATTGGCAAGCTCGATTCTGCACAGCGGTTGTTGTCGGCCGTTGAACGCAAGGCCCCGAACGCGCCACCTGTCAAGCGCATGCGCGAGGCCCTGCTCAATCGAACGGCTACTTCATTGTGAAGGTGTTGCAATAGTCCGTCCTGGACTAGCAACCGCACCTTTGCCCAAGCGATTGACTTGAAGATGGATTCCGGGTCAAGCCCGGAATGACGGAGTGTATTGCGATGGGACACCACATCCCACCGTCATCCTGGGCCCGGACCGGTGATCCAGAAGCGCGTAGCGCCAAAGCTAAACCGGCATACGCGCGATTGACTTGAAGGTGGATTCCGGGCCAAGACCGGAATGACGGGGTGTATTGCGATGGGACACCACATCCCACGTCATCCCGGGCCCGGACCCGGGATCCAGAAGCGCGTAGCGCCAAAAGCTGCACCCGCACACGCGCGATTGACTTGAAGGTGGATTCCGGGTCAAGCCCGGAATGACGGAGTGTATTGCGATGGGACACCACATCCCACCGTCATCCTGGGCCCGGACCGGTGATCCAGAAGCGCGTAGCGCCAAAGTTAACCCTCAAAGCAGCAAGGCTTCCTTGGCACTTCACAGGGTCAAAACTCGGCTGGCGACCACCGAATCATCGCGCAACGGTCGAAAGTACGATTGGTCGAGGTAAAAATCTCGAGTTTCATTTGGCGGCCACCAGCCTGGCAGACCAAGAACCGGTAGCGGAGATAGCCGGCCTGTCCGACCCGAGAACAGATCGTTATCGACCAGTGAGGCGACGGTTTCGTCCACATTGTCAGGGTCGGCGGACGAATCGTTGGCACAAAGCAACAGAGCTTTCGCTGTCAGGCCCAAATAGGGTGTTGCCAGCTGTTCAAGCAGGCCATGACCGACCACTCGAACCTCCATCGTTGACCAAAGGTCGCGACAATCGAAAAACGCCTGTGCCCATTGGTGGGATGCCAGCTTGGTCAGCAATGACAAATCAGTGCCAAACACCACAACGCCCACCTCATCCAGCAAGGTCAGCTTGTCTCGTCGTCGCGACCGGGTTGGCGCGTCACTCAAAGCCAAGTCCTGGCAATGGCCACGATTGAGCGCCGCCTTCAACTTCGGATACCTCAGCCAACAACAAGCGTTGTAGAGGTCGTGCCAGCTATCAACACGAGTAGGCACGCGGCCATCATGATAGATCTGAGTTTCGTACTGCGCTGCCGACAGTTTGCCGTTCTGCAGGACGAATTCAATTGGTGCATCACCGCCTGATCGGAGCCGTCTGGACTTGGCCAGGGCATTTAGACTGGCATGGCTCAGTTGCCGGTCATTCGGCAACGGCAATCCGATTTCATGAAACGGCCGCCAGGCCGCAGTCAATGCGCTGTTCACAGCACTTCGTCTAAAAACCCCATGGCCAGTCGCCAGGCTCTGGCCGCAGCACGTTCGTTGTAGACAATGCCCGACTGGTAGTCTTCAGCGGCCGGGTTGGTGAAGCCATGGACAACACCACCGAAGTGATGAAATTGCCAGTCAACATCCGCCGCGGACAACTCACGGTAAATATCATGAACGTGTGTCTCGTGAACCAGCGGATCATCGTGACCATGCAAAATCAATACGGGGGCACGGAACGACTCAAAGTTGGTCGCTGGCGGCGGCTCAAGCAGCCCGTGAAAACTGATAGCCGCTTTCAACTGTGGACAGCATCGAGCCAAATCCAAAGCACACAAGCCACCGAAACAGTAGCCCATGACGCCGATGCGATCGCTATCAACACCCTTCACCTGGGTCGCCATTTCGAACGCGACCAGTAGGCGCCTGGCCAACTCACCACGGTCATCCAGTAGTGGTTGCATCAATGCCGCGCAAGCGTCGGCAGTCGTGCCCAGCTTGGCCTCTCCATACACATCCATGGCAATCCCAATCAAGCCGCGATCAGCCAGCGCCATGGCACTGTCTATTGCCGACTGGTTGCGTCCCGCCCACGCATGGCCGACCAGAACGGCTGGACACGGTGTGCTGGCATTGGCTGGCCATGCCACGAAGGCTTCGCTGTCGATATCGTCATAAGTGATCTTGGCTGTTTCTATGCCCCGGTCACCCGCCATACCTGCTCCTCATGTGATGTAAACTTTGTAGACGTTAAGCTTAACCTGAATCGGCGATTAGCCACCAACCGAGGCATTCAATGGAATTACTTTCTGCTGCATTGATGTTGTTTGTCATCATGGACCCTTTGGGGAACATTCCATTCTTTTTGAGTGCCCTGGAACCGGTCGAAGAAAAACGTCGGCTCAAGGTTTTGATACGGGAGCTGCTGATCGCCTTGGGCGTGATGCTGGCATTTCTGTTCTCTGGTGAGGCCATTCTCAAAGTCTTGGGCCTTAGACAAGAGTCGATCAGCATTGCTGGTGGCATCATCCTTTTCCTGATTGCGCTGAAGATGATTTTTCCCGTGGCGCGCGCTCAATACGAAGACAGCTTTTCTGGCGAACCGTTTATTGTGCCGCTGGCCATCCCGTTTGTTGCCGGCCCATCGGTATTGGCAGCCTTGTTGCTGCTGGTCAGCGAAAAGCCAGGACAAATTGTTGACTGGACTATGGCGATCGGGCTGGCCTGGGTGGCAACCGCCGCCATCTTGATGGCAGCCAGCAGGCTACGCAGCCTGCTGGGCGATCGCGGACTGGTGGCCATTGAGCGCCTGATGGGCATGTTGTTGGTGGCCGTTTCAGTCCAGATGTTTCTCGACGGCGTCGCCTCCTATTTGAGCATGGGCTCATAGCGTGCGCCTGAACGTACCCGATCCGGACTTCATCAACTCCGAACGCTCCAGCATGAACTTTGCGCTGGCGGTAAAGATTTCCACCGCGCTCATTGGGCTGCTGTGGTTGATCCATACCGTGCTGTGGCTGTTTGATTTCCCTCCGGGCCTGGCCGGTGTACTGCCGAGGTCGACCCAAGGCCTTATCGGTCTGTTGACGGCACCACTGGTGCACGGTGACCTCAGCCATCTGGTATCCAATACCGTGCCATTGTGGGTACTGACCACCGCGATGCTGTACATGTACCCAAACTCTTCGCTGCGGGTTTTTCCAATGGTCTGGCTTGGCAGCGGTGCAGCGGTATGGCTGCTGGGGCGATCAGCGGCACATATTGGTGCCTCGGGCCTGGTGTATGGCCTCGCCGCCTACGTGTTCATGGCTGGTTTGTTACGCCGTGATGTTCGGGCGATTTCAGTCTCACTGCTGGTCTACTTCCTTTACGGCACCCTGATCTGGGGCGTTTTTCCGATTCGCAGTGGCATGTCTTTCGAATCGCACGCGGCCGGCGCAACCATTGGCTTGGCCCTGGCGTTCTGGCTGCGTGAGCTCGATCGAGTGCCGCGAAAACGCTACGAATGGGAAGATGAGGACGATTAGGACGCAAGAACCGATCTGTCCACATCGATAGTGACTGGCGTTCTTGGAGTAAGGAAAGCCTGGTGACAGCGCGCCCACGGTTTCAACAGCCTGCCAGTGAGTGTAAAAAAATCAGCGCCGAGCCCGGGAAGGGAGTGCATTGGGGGAGCGGGTCGGCGCTGTCAAGATTATTGTTATTGTTTGGTCATTATTATTGTTGAAGACATAAGGCGTGCGAGGCTTGGAACTTCGCATCAACAGGCGTTGCAAAACTTGAAGCTGCGGTGTGAATCGCGTAGCCGACGCGCCAGTTATTGCGGTCATTGAGCAGCTTGTCCAACAATCTGGCGTAGCTCCTTGAATCTGGCGCGTGGCTTTTGATCAGGCCGTGAACAGGCGCACCAGCCAGCGCGATCAGGGCAATCGAGCTCTTAAGCGCGCTGCCGTGCCGCAGCGTTTGCCAGTCGGCTACCTGAGTTTGCTCAAGATCGATGGCGAACTCACTGCCCCGTGTCTGAATGCAGTGGCGTTCACCATTGCTCGGCTCAATGCTGAGCACTTGCGTGTCACCTTCGATCTGCACCGGCCGCATGACTTCGATAAAGCGCCGCAGGGTCGAATGTCGCCGCTTGCCCAAGGCAGTGAGGCGTTGCAACAGGTCAGTAAAGCCGCCGGCCACGTTCGGCAAACGGTCTGTGGTCAGATCAATACGTGCATTGTCGATACCACACAGCCGCAACGCGGCCAGCGTATCCTGCAGGTTACTCACCGTGACCCCAAAGCGATTGCTCAAGACCTCAGGCCGTTTCGGGTCCAAGTGGCTCCACAGGGCGGGTATCCGCCGATCAGGCAGCGCGACACCGCCACGAACGAAGACGATGCCGTGATCGGCCGGTGCCGGACAGATACGCATGGAGGGTGATCCACCCGGCTGCTCCAACCATATAGGTGCAGCTACGGTGTGTTGATACTCAGTCGCTTGCTTGCTCGCTCTCATCACAAGGTCTCCTCGTTGCGATGAGACCAGTTTGCGTCGAGACGAACGACAGCCATTAATCCATTGCGGTCATCGCCATGTCATTTCGTGCCAGGCGACGAGAAAAGGCGTGCAGGTACCTAGCGGTCGTCCACGATTAGCCATTCATGGCTAACGCGGACACGAACTTTCAGAAGCGCGGTTATGAAAGTTCTTCATTTTCAATGGCTTGAAAATACCGGTCCATCCGTGGACCGGTCGAGCTGGTCCAGAAACGTAAACTGTGGACGCGCTCTACCTAGCGCATCATTGCGACCGCTCGCAACGAAGCTGTTTGCAGGTCGCGATCCGGCAGCGGAACAGGCTTTTGTGGCGATCGACAGGCGAACCTTAAGGGACTTCAACAAAGCGGTTTTCTGCGCGGTTTTTACGCACATGGGCTGGATCCCAAACACGGCCGTTCATGATCACATAAGCACCAGGCGGCAAGGTTTGGACCGCACCCAAAGCACAACCGATGTTAAAGACCGCATCGCTACCAACGAAACGTGCTGGATTAAGTGCGCCGGTCAAGACAATGGTCTTGCCAGGAATAGCGGTCAAACGGTTGGCTGTTTGCACCATGGTATCGGTGCCATGCGTAATGATGATCTTGTCAGCTTCTGCGTCAACGGCTGCCTGATAGATCAAGTCCCGATCAGCATCCGTCAATTCCAAGGAGTCTTTTCGCATCAATGGCTTGACGTCAAACTCCATGGCCACGTTGAAGCCCTTCAAGATCTCCGCGATCTGTGGATCGCCAATCTGATAGTCAGATTCGGCATCAAAATAGACTTTGTCGATGGTGCCACCGGTGGTGATTACGGTCAGTTTCACAGCTGCGCTCGGGTATTGAAGTTCAAGGCGGTGAATCCTGCCACAATGCAGGGTGCCGGGTACAGCCGCAATTGTCGCCGCTGCCAGTCAATCGGTGGCAACTCTGATTGAGCCGGGCACATCCGTGTGCCCATGCGGTCAATCAATAGAACGTGAGAGGCCGACTGGCTTCAGTCGCCGAGAGAATCGACAAAGATCTCGTCGATCAGCACTTCCCGAACGTCACCAGACAAGGTAACAACGTAAAGCTCGCCATTCGGACCTTCGCCAAAGCCACCCGGTGAGCCGCCGATGGAGCCGGCATTGATATAACTCCAACTAGTGTCAAAGGTGGCCCAGTAGAGGCGAGAGCTACAACTATCGGAGAAAAAGTAATCGCCATAAATCTGTGGCATCGGCCCGCGATAACGAACCCCACCAATAATGGCGCAATCGCCACTGCCATGAACCACCTCCATCACCGGCTCAACGAACGGCTCCATATCGGCGCACTCCATTGCGGTTAACGGAGTAAACGGGTTGGCCTGAGTACCGTGACGACAGCTCCAACCATAGTTTTCTCCACCTAGAGATGAGGCCGGCTGGAAGTCGATTTCTTCGCGGCCAGCGGGGCTCGGCCCTTGTCCAACATCGCCAATCCACAGGTCCCCTGTGTCTCTGTCGAAACTGGCACGAAATGGATTGCGCAAGCCGAAGGCCCAGATTTCCTCACAGGCACCCGACACACCGACAAAGGGGTTGTCACCGGGAATAGAGTATTCCACTGCCGCCCCGCACGTGCTCGATCCACCTCGCGCCGCCGGTAGCCGCTGTACCACGTTGTCAACATCGATTCTAAGCGCAGCGCCCAACAGAGTGTCGAGACGCTGACCGTGCGCTCCGCAGCTGTCGTTGCCACCGCCACCATCGCCAAAGAAGATGTACAAATAGCCGTCCGGCCCAAAGTCGATGGAACCACCATTGTGGTTGCTGCACGGCTGATCTACGAACAGAATCTGCGTTTCACTGGCGGCATCAGCAATGTTTGGATCGGCGGAAACATCAAACCTGGAAATAATCGCATCGCCGCTGTTGTTTGAGTAGTGGACAAAAAATTGGCCTTCCCCGGTCATCCCTGGGCTTGAATAATTCGGGTGCAACGCCATGCCCAGCAACCCTCGCTCACCGCTTCCGCTGGACTGCGAGTCGATGTCCAAAAAGCTGTCCGGCAACAATTGGCCATCCTCAATCACCCTGATTCGTCCGCGTTGTGTAAAGACCAGCAGTCGTCCATCGGCCGTTGACTCGACACCCAATGCGGCTTCGCCGACGTCTGCAATGTCTCGGAAAAAGAAATCTTGCCCCTGAGCTACGCTCGAAACGCAAACAACGCCGAGGGCGCAAATTGAGGTCTTTAGTGAAAACACGCGGAACATCTCCTCATTTCGGTAAGCGCGTAATGATATAAGAGATTGTGTGAAGACAGTGTGATTGGGTACCGTATATTGATGATTGACAAAACGATCGAAATCCGGCGCGTAACGCCGGTACGTGGACTGGAATGGCTGGCCAGTGCATTTTCCATGTTCGGCCAAAATGTCGGAACCTGGATCGCGATGGGCCTGGTCTTCATGATCATCACCGCCTTTATCAGCATCGTACCAGTGGTGTCCTTGCTTGCCCCGCTGCTAACCACACCTTTGCTCGGCGGTCTGATGATTGCCGCGTGTCGCCAACGACGTGGTGGCCAGGCCAGATTCGAGCAAATGTTTTCAGGCTTCAGCATCGCAGGCTCGCGGCTGGTCATTCTTGGTTCGCTATACCTGATTGGTTCATTTCTCATCACTTTGATCGTGGTGTTGCCGACCTTGGCTGCCAGCAATATTGAACTATTGGATCGAGGCCTGGTACCTCAGTTGTCGGAAGATGAAGTCATCACGGTGCTCTGGATATTGATGCTGGTGCTGGTCGCCCTGGCCCCACTGCTGATGGCGTTCTTCTTTGCTCCGGCGCTGGTCGCTGTTGCACGTGTCGAGCCGCTGACCGCGATGCGCATGAGTTTTATTGGCTGCTATCGCAATATGACGCCCTTCCTGCTGTACGGCGCAATAGCCTTCCTGATGATGATCGTCGCCGCGTTGCCGTTGATGCTGGGCTACCTGATCCTGACTCCAGTGTTGCTGTGTTCCATGTACCTGGCCTTTGAGGATGTATTCGTACCACTGTCCGAGCCCGATGAAACCGACTCAGGCCAGGCAATAACACCCAAGGAAGAATGAAAGCTGCGGGCATAGCAAGCTAACAACTTTCATTGTTGGCTTCCTGTCATTACACTGCATGCATGGAACTAAAGCCTTCGGACCTTCGTAAGTTCTTCGCGTTTGAATCAATCAACGACGCCATCATTCGCCAATTGGCGGATGAAACAGAAAGCAAGGAGCTGGCCGCCGGCGATCAGTTGTTTGCTGCTGGCGATGCGGGAAACGATTCTTACTTCCTGTTAAGCGGTTCAATTCAGGGTGCCTATCCTGATGGTCGAGAGAAGAAGATTTCTGGCGACACCACCCAGGCCCGTTATGCCATCGGCGATTTATCCCCGCGTCGTTTCACCGCCAAGGTCACTAGCCGCAAAGCCGTCGTTGTTCGTATCAACCGCAGTTACCTGGAAAAGGTGCTTTCCTTCGATCAGTTGGCGCGCAGCGGTCGCATCGGCCTGTTCGATGGCAGTCGCGACGCGGCACGTTGGATACTGCGCATGCTCAAGAGCCGGACCTTCCAATCGCTTCCCGCCGGCAACTTCGAACGACTCCTGGAAAGGTTGGAACCGGTTGACGTCATGTCAGGCGAGGTGATTATTCGCGAAGGCGATGCCGGTGACTATTTCTACGTGATTAAATCCGGATCTGCCGCGGTGTCGCAAATGAAGGGCGACGGCGAAGCGACCATCGCCTATCTGGTGCGCGGCGACTCGTTTGGCGAGGACGCTTTGATCTCGAACGATGTCCGCAACGCCACCATCACCATGAAGAAAAACGGTAGCCTGTTGCGTCTTGCCAAGAAAGACTTTGCCGAATTGCTGAAGTCGCCCATGGTGCGCTGGCTTTCGCCAGGCCAGGCATCAATCAAGGTACGCACTGGCGCACAGTTGGTCGACGTAAGGTTGAATGAAGAATACGAGCAGCAATGCATTCGAAGCGCGCTGAACATTCCCTTGTATCAGTTAAGAGACCGGCTGGACGAACTGGACAAGTCGAAGACCTGCGTTCTGTATTGCAACACCGGTGAGCGCAGTGCCTCGGCGGCTTTTGTGTTGTCGAACAACGGCTTCAGTGACGTTTACGCGCTGTCTGGCGGCCTGTCCGCAATGCTGCGTACACTCTCGAAGTAAGCGTACCAACCCTACAACCAACCTTTTTGCCTGGCCAGGCGCGCCGCTTCGATGCGGTTGCTTGCATTCATCTTGCCAATGGCCTCAGACAAGTAGTTGCGTACTGTCCCCTCACTTAAATGGCATTGCCTGGCGATCTCGGCCGTAGACTGGCCCTCACCGGCCAGGCGCAAAACCTGGCGTTCACGATCGGTCAGCGGGTCAGCCTCACTCCAGGCTGCCATCGCCAACTCCGGATCGATGGCTCTTTGTCCACGATGAACCTTGCGAATGGCCTGCGCCAACTGCTCCGACGGAGCATCTTTGAGCAGATACCCGGTAACTGAACACTCCAAGGCGCGCCGCAAATAGCCTGGTCGAGCAAAGGTGGTCACGATCGCCACCCGCGTCTGTGGCGCCTGGTTTGCCACTTTTTGCGCCAGCTCCAGACCACTGAGGCGCGGCATTTCGATGTCGGTCAACAACACGTCGGGAGCCAGGTCCATCACCATCTGCAAGGCATCCTCACCGTTGGTGGCCTGGCCGACCACTTGCATATCCAGCTCGAGATCGAGCAACGCCGCCAGTGCGCCGAGCACCATGGATTGATCCTCAGCAAGGACGATTTTAATCACCGTTGACATTGGTGCTCCTGAACACGCGGCATGGTGACTTGCAAGGCAAGCCCACCACTGGAACTTCGATCAATAGCCACGCGGCCGCCTACCGCCTCAATTCGTTCTCGCATGCCGCTTAAGCCGGCCCCCTCGACAACATTAACCGCCTTGCCATCATCGGCCACTGTCATTGTCACCTCATTTGCACCATTTGTGATGGTGACGTCGCAACGTGACGCCCCGGCATGTTTGACCACATTCATCAACGCCTCACGCAAGGCCAACGCCAATGCATTCATCCCTTTGTCGTCCAGCGCAATATCCTCCATGGCCACATGTAACTGACAACCTACCGCCTCCAAGGCCGGACGCACATGTTCAATCTCATCGCCACAGCCCGAGGAGCGAAAGCCAACGATGGCGGTACGCACCTGACTCAAGGCATCACGGGTCACCTTTTCCAATTCTCGCAGGTGGACACGCGCCTGGTCTGTGGCCCCACGATCCAGTAGTTTCCCGCTCAGTTCGGACTTGATCGCGATCACCGATAGCGTGTGCCCCAGCAGGTCATGCAGATCTCGACTGATGCGTTCGCGCTCGGCCAAGGTCGCCAGGCGGCGTACCTCATCCCGAGATTGCTTTAGCTCGGCGGTGCGCTGCATATAGCGATGCGCCAGAATGTTGCCCAGGCCCACCACTACGGCGATGATCGTGGTAATTACCGCCGATTGCCAATTAACGACCAGCCAGGTTTCCAGTGCCGCGATAATGACGATCAGCGTCAGTGCAGGGAGAGGCCTGATACCGGCGAAGGCGATGAATGATGCGGCGTAAATGAAAAACACCATTGCACCGCTGGTAAACGGAAGCGTCACCATCCCCAACAGCAGGATGCCGCCCACCCACGGTAACGCCGCTCGTCCATCGGAAGAGAATGCTTTGAAATACAGCGGCAGAAAGACCAGCGTGGAAATGATGGTCCCCCAGATCATCGACGACGAGATGCGACTGTTGAAGATCAGAGGCAGGTACAGAAACAACAAATACACCAGCCAGACCAGGGGCATTGGCCCCAGGTCTTGATAGCGAGGCACCCAACGCCGCCAGCCAGTCAATACAGATTCAGTAGTCATCGCTTGCGACTGTATCAGGCTCCCCGTGCGGCTGCATCACGACGATAACCGCGCGCGGCCAGCAACAAAAACACCGCCGTATACGCCAGCAGTACCAATATGTGCTCCAGCACAGCACCGCTGGTGTTCATGCCTATTGGTGTCAAGGCCAACTGCACCAGGTGATACGGCGGCAGGCATTTGCCAAACACTTGCAGGCCAGCCGGAAACAACTGCATCGGCCACCACAAGCCAGATAGCACTGACATCGGCAAGTAGATCAGATTGACGATGGCAACCGCCGCCTGCGATCGTGCCCAATAGCCCACCATCAGGCCCATGGCACAAAACGGGATGACCCCAAGCACCAGAATGAAGAACAAACTCACCCACTGCATGGGCTGCATTCGAATGTCAGCGAACACGGCACCTAGTGTGAACAACATCAACGCCACCACGGCTGCAAAGGTCAAGCTCATGAAGACCCGAGCTGCAAAGTGGATGGTGATAGGCATGGGAGAGGCCATCTTCAGCAGTAGCCAGCCGGCATTGCGTTCATTGGCCACAGCAACGCCGAAGCCAAACAGCGCAGGCCCAATGACGCCAAACACACCGTAACCGGCCAACAGGTAACTGGCCATATCAAAACTGCCCTTGCCCATTGGCATCACTACGGCGAACAGAAGATAGAAGGCTGCCGGGAACAGCAGCGTTGGCAACAGGAAGCCGGGCATGCGCAGCGTTCTGAGCAGTTCGAATCGGGATTCAACCGCCAGTACGGACATCGATTGGGTTATTGCATTACTCATGCTGCCTTCTCCTTATCGTTGGCTTGGTTTGCATTGTCGTTGTCTACCAGCGTCAAAAATGCCTGTTCCAGGCCGGCCCCGGTGACCTCAAGGTCTGTCACTTCAGCGTCGGCGTTCAACAAGCCGCGCAGGGTTGCGGTGGCTGAACGGGTAACGATCTCGAAGCCGTCGTTTGTCTTGGTAACCGAAGCGACCTCGGCCAGGCGACCCAGTTGTTCGAGCTTCAAGGTGCTACGAAAGCGAATGGTCTTGTCGGCCGCCAGCGCCTTGATTTGCCTCGGTGTACCCTCCGCCACCACGCGCCCGTTGGCGATCACTACAATGCGATCAGCCAGCGCATCGGCCTCTTCAAGGTAATGGGTGGTCAGAACGATAGAGGTGCCAGAGTCTCGAAGTTGACGAATCACATCCCAGAATGCTCGCCTGGCGCTAACGTCCAGTCCTACAGTGGGTTCATCGAGAAACAACAGCTTGGGGGCGCCGCAAATCGCCAGGGCAAACAGGGTTCTTTGCTTCTGCCCACCAGACAGCTGACCAAACTTGCGCCCGGCAATGGACTCAATGCCCGCCAGCGCCAACACCTTCGATTGTGGCAACGGGTCGGAGTAGTAACTGCGAAACAGCGTCACCAGCTCAGCCACCTTCAGCGTTTCAGGGACCCCGGATATCTGCAGCATGGCACCACATTGTCGCCGCACCGACAGCGCTTCAGGCTTGCCTCCAAAGACGCTAACCTGACCCCGATCCGGGTGCACCAAACCCAACAACAGGTTCACTGTAGTGGTCTTGCCGGCACCATTTGGCCCCAACAGCGCCAACATTTCACCAGCGCGAACAGATAGATCGAGCCCATCTACGGCGCAGATATCGCCAAATGCCTTGCTGACACCAGTCAACGTCGCCACCGTTTGCGTGCGATCAACCACCTGCTTCACTCCCGATAATGATGATGCATACAGCTTGCGGCCAAAGCCCAGGATCGCGCCAGTCATCCCTATCATTGACCGGCAGTGACAACTGTCACCTCGTCTTGCAGAAGGCCCTCGTGATATCATGGCCCGCTCGGAAAACTCGGGTTGAATCAAATAGGGCACTAGCTCTTTGACGCGGACTGCGGCGAGCTGCTCACGCTTGAGATCAAGCACAGCTGCCTTCACCTTACTCAGAGTTTCGTCAGTAAAAACTTAAACGGTCACCGACAGGAGATTGGCATGGCTATAGTTGATCGGCTTCAGGCCCTTCGCGATTTCGGCGGCGAGCGCATCACGCGCGGTCTGCCCGATGAAGTATTGGAACAATTCGCCGACGATGCGGCACTGAATGCGGCGATCGACGAAGCCGTCGAATGTCACCAGCAACTGCAAGCCGAGTTTGGTGAGTTGATGACGCGCGACGAGTCAGAACAGATTCAACGTATCCAGCGTGGCTTCGTCAATTTCTACCCCGATGATGCCATCAACCCGTACATTGCTATCGCTGCGCGCGGTCCCTGGGTGATCACCAGCATGGGTGCCGTGCTGCACGACTCCGGTGGCTACGGCATGCTGGGCTTCGGACATGGGCCGAGCCAGGTGATCGACGCCATGGGCCAAAACCAGGTCATGGCAAACATCATGACCCCCAACTTCTCGCAACTGAAGCTGGACAATGCACTGCGCAGTGAGATCGGTCGCGACACCGCCTGCCCTTACGACCGGTTCCTGTGTCTGAACAGTGGTTCTGAAGCAGTGACGGTTGGCGCACGCATCACCGACATCAATGCCAAACTGCAGACAGACCCAGGCGGTCGTCATGCCGGCAAGCCGATTCGCATTCTTGGCCTGAAAGGCGCATTCCATGGTCGAACAGATCGACCAGCCCGCTTTTCTGACTCGACTCGGAAGACCTACAAGGGTCACCTGGCCAGTTTCCGTGATATGGACAACCTGTTGACGGTCCCGGTCAATGACGTTGAAGCCCTGAAGGCAGTGTTCTCCGAAGCCAATCAGCACGGCTGGTTCATCGAAGCGATGTTCATGGAGCCAGTGATGGGTGAAGGCAACCCGGGTATGGGCATCACCCGGGAGTTTTACGACGCAGCACGTGAGTTGACGCGTCAGCATGGCAGTCTGCTGTTGATTGACTCGATTCAGGCCGGATTGCGCGTCCATGGCTGCCTGTCAATTGTCGACTACCCAGGATTCGAAGGCATCGACCCACCGGACATGGAAACCTACTCCAAGGCTCTGAATGCCGGTCAATACCCGCTGTCGGTTCTGGCCATGTCCCCTTCAACTTCGTCGCTATACCGCAAGGGTGTCTATGGCAACACCATGACCACCAACCCACGCGCCATGGACGTTGCTTGCACTGTGCTCGATTCACTCGACGATGCCCTGCGCGCCAACATCGTTGCTCGTGGTCAAGAGTTCATCGACAAGTTCGAGCAACTCAAATCCGAGCTCAACGGTGAGATCACTCATGTCCAGGGCACCGGTTTGCTGTTGAGTGTTGAACTTGACCCTGCCTTCAAGAGCTATGGCTCAGGAAGTATCGAGGAGTACTTGAGAATGCGCGGCATCGGCGTGATTCATGGTGGTGAAAACTCGCTACGTTACACCCCACACTTCGGCATCACCTCAGAAGAGGTTGATCTGATAATTTCAGCGACACGACATGCGTTGCTGAAAGGCCCTCGCCTCAGTCAGGTGGCCTGATCCACGACACCGTCGCACTATGCGACCAATAAAAAAGCCGGCGTTGTCGCCGGCTTTTTTGTATCCGCGTTAGCCATGGGTGAAGCCCTGTAGCAGCGGGGTGCCCCAAGGCACGCCGCAAGGGCTGAACGACTCGCCATGGAAGGCGAGGCTGGGGCCTCAATCAAAGATCAACCGTTGCGCCAGGGAAGACAACTCAAACCTCCCCAACGAAGAACAGTCAAGCTACATCCGAACTCGAACGCGTCCACGGTAAGGCGTATTGACACGCTAGCCCTGGCACATAGACGTGCCAGCCCTTTTCCTTCACGAATAATGCACACTAGCAGGCTGTTGAAATTCGCTCAGGCGAGTGCGAGACAAGGAAAAATCGTTCGAAAAAGCGCAGTTTACTGAGGTAAATGAGCATTTTGAGGACGGTTTTGACGACGTATCGTGCCGGCTGAGTAGAATTACAACAGCCTGCTAAATTCCGGCCGCACCCAACATTCTAATGGCCTCGCCAAGCAGTGTGGTCAAGCGTGGATGGCTGACCTCGAATTCTTCGATGGTTTCTTCGAACTCTTCGACCACTTCCTGTTGCCAGTCAACCGCACCAGACGCAATCTGACGCCTGGCCTGTTCCAGGGCCGCGGCAACTCGGCGCCGCTTGATCTCATCCGTGTCACCCGAGGCGGCCTCGACTTCGGCTTCCAATTGATCGAATAGATCATGCAAATTGTTTTCAGTCATGAATCGATTATAGCCTCTGGTCGCATTGAATATATCGCTATCTAGCCGATCTTTGGCGCACCGCCTCAAACATACAAATGCCCGCTGCTACACTGACGTTCAGACTTGAGACCGTTCCTGCCATCGGCAAGCGAACCAATTGATCGCAGCGCTCGGAGGTTAGCCTGCGCATGCCTGCGCCTTCTTGCCCCACCACCAGGGCCACCGGACCGGAAAGATCCACATCAAAAACACTCTGCTGCGCCTGGTCACTGGTTCCAATAACCCAGAGACCGGCGTCCTTGAGGTGGTCAAGCGAACGGGCCAGGTTGACCACTCGAATCAGCGGCATGCTATCGGCCGCGCCGCTGGCCACCTTGCATACCGTAGGGGTCAAACCGACCGCTCGGTCGCGTGGAACAACCACACCGGCCACACCGGCCGCATCGCTGGTACGCAGAATCGCCCCCAGATTGTGTGGATCTTGCACTCCGTCAGCCACCAGCACCAAAGGGGGCTGCTCGGCCGCTTTTAGCCGTTGCAGAAACGACTTCTCATCCATCGACTGTGGTGGCTGATAACGAGCAGCGACCCCCTGATGCCGACTCTTTCCAGATAATTTGTCCAGCTCATCCCGGGAGCCATCTCGACTACCGATCTGGTGCGCAGCTATGGCATCTCGCAGTTGACGCAGTCGCGGATTGCTATTGCCCTTCTCGAAGATCACCTCAATGATGCGTGATGGATCGTTTTCCAATGCCGATTCGACCGCGTGGAAGCCAATCAGCCAGTGCTGATCCGAATCGCCCTTTTTTCGTCGCCTAGTCATCTTCCAGTGCCAAATCCACCTTGGTATCGTCCATATCAACGCGCAGCACCTTCAGTTTCAGCCGGTCCGCCAACCTGAATTTTCGCCCGCGCCGTTCGCCAACCATCTCATGTCGCGACGCATCAAAATGATAGTAATCGGCCGGCAACGAGGTCACGTGCACCAGCCCCGAAACATAGACATCATCCAGTTCCACGAACAAGCCAAATGAGGCAACGCCAGTCACTGTCCCTGCAAACACATCGCCAACATGCCGTTGCATATACATGCATTTGAGCCGATCGACCACTTGCCGCGACGCTTCATCGGCACGTCTACTGCACATCGAGATGTGGCGACAAAGCGCATCCATATCCCCTTTCGGTGGCTTCTTGCGCTCGATCGACGCCTTGATGGCTCGATGCACCACAAGATCTGCATAGCGACGTATCGGCGATGTGAAATGAGCGTAGTGGGTCAGGGCCAAACCAAAGTGACCTGTATTGTCTGGACTATAAACAGCCAAACTTTGTGAGCGCAGCACCACCGCTTCGATCAAACCGGCATCGTCACGTTGATGTGCATGTTCAAGCAAGGCCGAGAAGTGCTCGGGCCGGACCTCTCCACGTCGGTTCAGGCGCAAGCCAAGGCTACCGAGAAACACCACCAGGTCTTCCAGCTTGTCTGGCGGCGGCGCGTCATGCACTCGATACGGTGCCCTTGTCTGGCTCTTTTCCAGAAATTTCGCAGCTGCCACATTGGCGGCAATCATGCATTCTTCGATCAGGCGATGGGCATCATTGCGACTGCGTACCTTGATCTGACTGACGCCGCCCTGACCGTCCAGACCCGGCCACACCTCAGGGCGATCGAAATCAAGGGCACCACGCCGCTCTCGATACTGTCGCAAGGCCTGATACATGGCGTAGAGCTGGTCCAACTGGTCGATCACCGCCGCAAACCGTTTGCGCTCAGCGGGTCGCTTGGGCCCGACGGCCTGCCAAACAGCATCGTAGGTGAGTCGCGCATGCGAGCGCATCACAGCCGTGTAAAACCGCGGCGACTTGGTCTGACCCTTAAGGTCAATCCGCATTTCACAGACCATGCACAGTCGATCCACATCCGGGTTCAGGCTGCAAATGCCATTGGATAATGCTTCGGGCAACATCGGCACGACCCGCCCGGGAAAGTACACCGACGTCGCCCGCTCCAGGGCCGCTTTGTCCAAAACGCTGCCAGGTTTCACATAGTGCGACACATCAGCAATCGCAACCAACAAGCGCCAACCTGACTCCTTGCGTTCGCAATAGACTGCATCGTCGAAATCTCTGGCATCCGCGCCATCGATGGTGACCAGCGGCAAGTCGCGAATGTCCTTGCGTCCCTTGATGTCCTCATCCGTCACCGCGTCCGGCACCGCGTCCAGAAACTCACTGACTTCGGTCGGCCAGCGGTGCGGCAAGCCGTGACTCCGAATTGCCAGTTCGGTAATTAGCTTGCTGGTCAACTCGTCGCCAAGAATCTCTATGATCTTTCCGGTCGGTTGACGATGCGCTTCCGGCTGCCTGGTGACCTCGGCGACCACGAACTGACCTTCCGCCGCACCCGAGGTCGAGTCTGCCGGGATCAAAATATCCTGATGAATCCTGCTCTCGTCCGGGATCACCACGCCGACCCCACTCTCAAAGAAATAGCGTCCGACCACAGTTTCATTGGCGCGCTCCAGGATTTCAACAATGGAGCCTTCGTCACGCCCCCGTCGGTCGGTTCCGGTCACCGACACCAAAACCCGATCGCCGTGCAATACTCGGCGCATCTCGCTAGGTCGAAGGTAAATATCATCGCCATCGGCGTCGCGTGCCACGAATCCAAAGCCGTCGGCGTGACCTATTACCCGTCCGGCAATCAAGTCCATGCGCTTGGCCACGCCATAACCGCCCCGGCGATTGCACAGCAGCTGGCCATCTCGCACCATCGCCTTCAAACGCCGTTCCAGACCCACGCGATCGGCCTCCTCCAACCCCAACTGTTCCATCAAATGGTCAGCCTTCAATGGCTGACTGGCCTCATCCAGCCACTTTAACAACACCTCCCGACTGGGCACGGGGCGATCATACTTCTGAGCTTCGCGCTCGAAGTGGGGGTCGGATACACGCGTTTTGGACGACTGACGTTTACCTGGCTTCTTGGGCAAAATGGAACTCCTGTTTCGATTCAGCTTGCAGTTTAGCGGCAATCGCAGCAACTTGTCGGATCTGTGGAACTGCGGGGCTAAGTTAGAGGTCGTCCACGATTAGCCATCCGTGGCCAACGCGGACACGAACTTTCAGAAGCGTGGTTATGAAAGTTCTTCATTTTCAATAATTTGAAAATGCTGGCCCATCCGTGGGCCGGTCGAGCTGGTCCAGAAACGTAAACTGTGGACGCGCTCTAGTTGGAACGCATCCACGGATGGGTGTCTGGATGCGCTTGCTCTGACGACATCTAGTTGCAAGCTGGGGCATCGCCCAGCAAAGTGGGCCCGAGGGGACGCAAGAACTCCCTGCGCTTGCCCAAACCGTCAAGGTTATAGGTCAAACGGAGCCTATTGCAGGCACGCCGCTCTAGTCTTATCCACCCGGCTGGCGATATTTCAACCTCGTTGTCACCAGGCTGCAAGAAGCCTCCCCCCCGGGTCACAACCGCTTGCAGGCGAACAAATGTAGCGTCGGACTCTACCTCGCCAAATGCAGCAAACCATACCGGCGCGCCAACCCGTTCGTTGCCAAAGGATGTAAGGAACAAGTTCAGCACCGGATTGCCATCTACCTCACTTACATCGAGCATGACGCCATGTCCGCCTCGCCTATTGCTATGCCATAGTCTCGGTAGGCGGTCCAGCAATGGGCCGCGTTCAATTTGCGCAGCCTCATACGCGCCCGTGCCTTGCCGGGCACAAACTCCGAGGAGATCTGGCGAGTTGTGCAAGCGTGAAAAGTAGGAAGTGACCAGCCGCCCGCCTGGTCCGCGCATTGTCAGTTGCAGGCGGTGACAGCCTGTCCAACGCATCACGACACTTCCCCAATCATCGACTTGAGCCGTTCCGGTACTGCCAATACCACCGCCAGACGCCCGGAACGCGGCCAACTGCGCACTGTTCTCCTGGGCGACGCCGCTCATGAAAACCCAGTCCTGGTCGCCTTGTTCATCGAACGTCAACACATTCGCCGTCACTACTGTTTGGCCTTGCTGACGTGTCACTTGCGTCACCAGCCCCTGACCAGGTAGTTGCGCGTTGTGCCAGACCCCGGAGAAGCTGCCATCAATCAATCTCTTCGGTACGAATCGGTGCTCAAAGTGTCCGCGTGTCGTTCGCCAGGACAGTTGCGTATGACCCTCTACCGTTGTCAGCAACATTGAGGTCGGAACCGTTCGCGACCACTGCCGTTGCTCACGCATTGACAACATTCGATCGTAGCGACGAGCACGCACAACGTTGGTTTGCGCCCGTCGCCAAACCAGGGTCACCTCGCCCCAGGCGTCACAGGCCATCAAGGGCCTCTCGTTGTTTCCCCGCAGCGAAGTATGCACACGGTTCGCGCCATCGACAGCCATTAAACTTAGCGCTGCATTTTGGGTTTCCTTGAGTTGATAAAACGGCTGGCCTTCAGATGCGCAACGTTGTCGGCTCACCCAGGGCAGCAAAGTGCGGCGTTTGATGTTCAACATACGATCCGTCTCGAGCAGCACGGCGCTCGAATCTCGGACAGAACTGACCAACAGCAGGCGAAAGCTTTGCACACCTGCGCCTGGCAGCACATCCAAAAGGACGTTGTATTCTCGTTCTTCGAACTCGCTGACCTCGGTCAGGTGGCGTACCTTAGCGGTTGCCGCCTCAACCTCGACAATCGCAACTTTGTGAGTTTGACAAACGTTGTGGACCAGGTAGCGCTGAGCACCGCCAACTTCACTTCCCGGAAGCAAGTGCACGCTTGGCTGACCAATCTCATAGTCCCAATGGCACAAAGCGATTGCAGAGCTTCTGGCCAATTGCGAATTGGTGGTCACCTGCTCTGTCGCAGCTAGCGCCGTGCCAGCAACGCAATGCGAGATGGCCATGGCCAATACAATGAACCAAAGTTGTAGACGCTTCATCGGCATGAAGTTAAGAATAGCGGGCTCTGACAACGACAGGAAGACATCATTGCGCGGTCGAGCGATCTTTGCATGGCCCGTTAGTTGTTAGAATAATGATCTGATGCCACAAAAATAAGGATTGCCAGCCTGGTGCCTATCAAGTCATCGACTCGACTGTTCTGGATGCTGCAGCTGTTTGGCTGGTCGATGTTTGGCATTAGCAACGCCCTGACTGGCTGGTTGCATGGCAAGAGTGTCGCGTATTTATGGCCCTCTGTCGCCTACACTGTACTCGGGATAGTGATAACTGCTGGCCTGCGACAGTTGTTCAAACGCGTGTGGACCAGGCCAATGCCAGTGCTATTGACCGTGGCGATTGCCGGCACCGCCGTTAGCGGCTTTTTGTTCGCCATGGGCCGAGTGCATTCTTTCATGTGGCTGTACCCGACCAGCTGGAAATATGAAGGCTGGCGCGATTACCTGTACGAACTACCCTTTTCCATGTACGTAATCGTGGCCTGGACTGCATCTTACTTTGGAATTAAATACTACCGAATGCTGCAGAAGCAAAAGGAAGCAGCACTGCAGGCCACCGCAACGGCTCACGAAGCACAACTGAAAATGTTGCGCTACCAGCTCAACCCCCATTTCCTGTTCAATACGCTCAATGCAATTTCCACCCTGATCCTGGATGGGCAAAACGAAACGGCCAATCGAATGCTGGGTCGCCTCAGCGAATTCATGCGGCAGTCGCTTGACTCCGATCCCATGCAGGAAGTGACCTTAAAGCAGGAACTGGACGCCTTGCACCTCTACCTGGGCATCGAAAAGTTGCGTTTCGACGAGCGACTACAGTTGCAGCTGGACATTGAGCAGTCCTGCTATCAGGCGCTGGTTCCGAGCCTGATCCTGCAGCCATTGATTGAAAACGCCATCAAGTATGCCATTGCGCCGCGCGAAGAGGGCGGCACGATTCGGCTTCAGATCGATCTTGATGAGGACTGGCTGTGCATCGTGCTCAGCGACGATGGCCCCGGTTGCCCCACCTCGATTGCCGCCGATGGCTTCGGGCCTCGTGGCGTCGGTCTGCGCAATACCCGAGACCGACTGCGCGTATTGTACGGAAAGCAGCATCGCTTTATTGTCGACAACGTCGAGCCTCACGGACTGGCGGTTACCATCTGCATACCCTTTCGACTGACATGACTACACAGCAACTTCGAACCATTATTGTTGACGACGAACCCCTGGCCCGCCGTGGCCTTGAATTACGACTACAGCAGATTCCTGATTTGCTGCTGGTGGCCCAGTGCCGCAATGGGCGTGAAGCGGTCGACGCGATCAACCGACTTAAGCCAGACTTGATGTTTCTCGATGTACAAATGCCAGGCATGGATGGCTTTGAGGTTCTTAAAAAAACACCGGAAGACCTGCTGCCTGTCGTTATTTTCGTCACTGCATTCGATCAATATGCGATTAATGCATTCCAGGCCAACGCCGTTGACTATCTGCTAAAGCCGATCGAAGAGAGTCGCTTGCATCAAGCGCTATTTCGAGTCCGCGAGCGCCGTGAACAAGCACAGGCCCTGGGCCACCGACAGAAGCTGTTGGCGTTGATTGGTGGGCTTACTGGTCAGGAGACACCAGATGTTGAGGACCTGCCCTCAACGCCAGCCGAACTGTTGGCGCAGGCTCACAGCGGCTGTTTGTCTATCAAGGACGGCGGCTGTATTACGCGGGTGTCGTACGCCGAGATCACCCATATAGATGCTGCTGGCGACTATATGTGCGTGCACGCCGACGACGATACACACATCCTTCGTGCCACCATGAAAGAACTGGAAGAACAGCTCAATCCTGCCGTGTTCACGCGGGTGCATCGCTCGACTATTGTCAACATTGATGCGGTGCGCGAGGCCCGACCACATATCAATGGCGAACACTATCTGTTGCTGCGAAACGGCGATACGGTGAAGCTAAGTCGCAGCTACAAGGACAAAATCGCCAGGTTCAGTTGAACCAGGCTTGGACCGTTGGCTTCGACCCGTTCCTGGGCCTTACCTTGCGCCCGCCGAATGCTGCGGCTACTTGAATCGAAGGTATGTACTGATGATGTACTTGTTGCCAGATAGCGGCATCAGACCGGCATGCTCATACATCCAAAATGGCGGAAACATGATTAGCCGCCCGCGTTTGGCGCTGACTTTCATGCGCAGATGAGGGAAAACCGTCTCTCCTCCGCTTTCTACATCGTTCAAGTACCAGAAACAAACCATGAACCGCAGCGCGCTGACGCGGTCGTAGCCATCGACATGGTTACGAAACTCGTTTTTTGCTTCCGCCCGGTAGCGCTTGATACGAAGTGCTTCATGATCGTACTCATCAGGAAAGCGACCGCCCAGCTCCTGTTTGTAGCGAGCGAAGGCCTGGTCCTTTCTGGCCGTCAGATTCACCGTAATCGGCAACCACTCAGTTAGCCCATCAACATCCAGCTCATCGAAACTCAGCTGGCCGTCGACATTGCGCCCTATTGCCGAGCCCTGGTCGCGCTCGAAGGCTCGAACGATCTCATCGCACAAATCGGCAGGCAGATCATTGTCGTACACCCTGACCAACTCTGACAGTCGATAATCCATCAGCGAATCTCCCGATATTGCGGAAACAACAAGCTGGCTTCGCGTCCTGATGTTCGACACAACCACTTTTCACCTGCCTTGATCGGCAAGCCGGCATGCAAGGAGTGCTCATCAGGCAATCCGCATGGCAACGCGTTGTAATGAATCACACCCAGCCCGACGCGTTCAGCAACTTCAAGCCTGGCATGCTCGTACCAGGTGCTGCCACCTTCATCGGCCACACTCAAATGCACCAGACAGGTCACCTGGCGTTGGCCACCAAAATCACCATTTTGTTCGTGCCGGTGAATTCGCGGCGGGTCGAAGTAGTCGAAATGCGGTGAGTATTCGTGAGCGACACCGTACCTGAGCACTGAAATCGGTTCAAAGTGGTCAGTTGGCAAATGGCACAGCTCGCTGAATCGGCGTGTCAAATGGCGAGAAACAGGCGTCGCCAATGGGCTGGCTACGATCGCACAAGAACCATCGAAGTTGTCAATCTCCTGGCCCTTCTGGTTGGCCCTGGCTTGTTCGGTACTGACCAGCAGGGGCGTCGCCAGTTCGATCAACAAGTGGCACTGTTCAGGTGACAGGAAATGCTCAATCTCGATCACCCGCGGTTGCCAACTCAATACCCGTTTGATTGCGGCCGGCGCAGTATGATCGGTCGCGCCCAGCGCCATGCGCCGGTTGGCATCCAGATCAAGGTCTTGTAATCCGGGTTGGCTGGCCATTTGGCCGCAATGGTGTGTCATCAGCTGCGCAAATTGCGCCACATACGTTGCAGGGTCACCTTGCTCCAGCTCGGCGACGCGTGGGCCAAGCCCGCGGATGACCGATTTGATCACTTCAGCCAATTGATCTGCCTTGGCTCGCTGCTGTTCGGTCGATAGTGAATCGATGAGCTGACGGCGCTGGCGTGCGCCGGCCAACTTTCGCAGTTCCGCCAAGCGAATCCAGGCACCGGCCATTGCCAACGATTGCCGAACCCCACTTCCCAACAGAAACCGTTCCGCCAATACGGCAATTGCACGCGTATCACCCTGCGCCGCCGCTCTGATATACAGCGTCGAGGCAGCGTACTGGTTCTGTTCAGTACCAATGCCTTGTGAATGCATATAGGCCAGGTTGCACTGCGCAGTCGGGTAACCCAGCTCAGCCACTTGGCCAATCAGTTCGAACGCAGCTGCATCATTGGCGGCCACCCCATAGCCGATCATGTACAGGTCAGCCAGCCGCTCCATACCATCGGGCCGTGTTCTGGCGGCTTTTTTGTACGCTTCTGCCGCCATATCGGCCGCGCCTTCATATGCCGGGTTTTGCGCCATGACATGCCCAAGTCGCAACGCCGCACTGTCACTGCCTGGTGCAGCTTCGGACAACATCGTCACCGCTCGTTCGAACTCGGAAGACCCCAGTTTATATTCTGCCAACAGTTCGGCAGCCTGTTGCTCAAGCAATGCTGGGTCAGTCATGATAGTCGGCTGTGTCCTGGAATTGTTTGAATACCGCGATAATCGCCCGAAGTTTGACCGTCACCCATCGCAGGGTCAAGGCAACATAGGGACATTCGCTTGAATAATTGACCGACGTCACCACACTATAGGCCCATGCGACAAAAACAAACGAAAACCGCGATCGGTGGCTGTGCCCTGCTCACGGCAGCAGCCTGTGCCACGATGCAGGCACCGACCACCGAATTGTCTCAGTTACAGCGGGATCTGGAACAGGCCGAACGTGCCGGGCTGGCCCAATCGGCCGCATTGGAACTGCGCTTTGCCAATGAGCGACTGGCGGGTGCTCGCCTGGCCATCGAACAACATGAATACGAGCAAGCATTGCAACTGATCGAACAGGCCAACATCAATATTGAACTGGCGGAAGAACGAGCTGCTGCTGCCGATGCCAGAGCCACAGTAACCGAATTGAAGAGACGAAATGACACGCTAAGACGAGATCTTGGTTTGGACGAGGATCGGGGCCAATGACTCGCGTCATCACTGCTCTGATGATTTTCGGCCTTGCCGCCTGTGGCAGCGCACCGCGCAAGGACCTCGATGCTGAAAGACTGACCCTGCAACTGGCGGAGCTTCGTGGCGGTGAGCTATCAGGCTATGCGCCGGAAAAACAGGCCCGAGCCGCCCAGGTCATCGCTGGACTGGAACAGCAAGGCCTATCGGACCAACAGCACCAACACCAAAGCTATATCGCGCAACGTACGCTGGAAATCGCACAAACCGCAGCTGAACGTGAGCGTGATGAGGCGTTGGCGATCGAGCTTGAGTCAGAACACAAGGAAATCCTGTTACAGGCCAGCCTTCGTGAGGCTGAACTGGCACGCCAGGAGACAGAGCGGCTAAGGCTGCAAAGCGCAGCGGCCATTGAGGAGGCCGAGCGGGCCAGAGCCGAGGCGCAGGCAGCACTTGAAGCACGCGACGCCAGTGATCGGCAGGCGCAAATGGCGCAACAAGAGGCAGACCAGGCACGACGCCTGGCGCAAGCTCGGGAGCGAGAGGCTGCACTGGCTCGCCAAGAAGCCGAGCTCGCCAGCCTCGCTGCAGCAGAGTTGCGCAAGCAACTCGATGCCCTGCAGTCGCAACGCACCGATCGTGGACTGGTGATGACGCTCGGCGACATCCTGTTTGAAACCGGCGAGGCCGACCTAAAAACCGAGACACTGGATAATCTCGACAAAGTTTTGTCCTTTGTCCAAAGCAACCCGGGTCACATTCGAGTCGAGGGCCATACCGATGATCGCGGCAGCGCCGCGTTTAATCTGCAGCTATCACAACGCCGAGCCGACACCGTGCGCCGGGTACTGGAACAACAAGGTATAGCAGCAGAGCGCATTACCGCGATCGGGCAAGGTGAAGCGCGACCAATTGCTGACAACAGTAGCGAGTCCGGACGACAGCAAAACCGGCGCGTGGAGATCATTATCGAAGATCCAATGGCAGGTGAATCGCCGTAAAATCGTGCCGCCCTTGCCGTCACGCTGAAATTGCGATAAGTTGGACTCGGAGCCACATTTTTTTGCGCTCCACATTTAGTAAATGACCGACGCCCAAATTGACATCGAAATCCAGTGCGTCGGCTCCCACAGTGTCCATTGTGGGGGCCAGAGTCCCTTTTTAATGTTTCGCAGCCAGAGCCTGATTCTTTCGGGGTCGGATGCGTACGCCTAGCCTATACGGCGGAGGAATGCCTATGTTTGAACACCACCAGAATGAAGTCGATAATCTCTTGAACCAGAACATCGAATTTCGCAGGTTGTACAACAAGCATCAAGACCTGCACAAGCGCGTGCACGAGGCTGAGATCGGCACCGCGCCATTGGATGATCTGACCCTGATGCAATTGAAAAAGGAAAAGCTCTGGGCCAAGGATCGCCTCTCTCACATCATGGAGAGTCATCTCGACCATTGAGCAGTTAGATTAAATGCCTACGCGGTCGGCCGTTCCATACCATCCGCCGGGCACTTAAAACCAAATTCAAATCAGGCCTCGTCGATTTCGGCGAGGCCTTTTGTTTTGCCGTCAGCTCGTTGCAATGCGGAGCCGGCTCCATTGGCTCTTGTTTTCTTTGTCCCGCTGTCGTTGAATGGGCGGTTTAGTCATTTCTGCGGCACGCAAACATGAATACCTACGACAACGTCCTGCAAATGATCGGCTCAACACCAATGGTCCGAGTCAACTCGCTAGACACCGGACCTTGCGAGCTTTACCTCAAGCTCGAGAGCCAAAACCCGGGGGGCTCGATCAAGGATAGAATTGGCTTGTCGATGATCGAAGCAGCCGAAAAAGCCGGGCATATCAAGCCCGGCGACACGCTGGTCGAAGGCACTGCGGGAAATACCGGTATCGGGCTGGCTCTGGTGGCAGCCAGCAAGGGCTACCGACTGTTGCTGGTGATCCCGGACAAAATGAGTCGAGAAAAGATCTTCAACCTCAAAGCCATGGGTGCGGAGGTCATTCTTACCCGTTCCGATGTCGAAAAAGGCCATCCGCAGTACTATCAGGATCTGGCAGAGAGTCTGGCCAAGGAACAGGGCGGTTATTTCATCAATCAATTCGGCAACCCGGATAACCCGGTCGCACACCAATTTGGTACGGCACCGGAAATCTGGGAGCAAATGGATCATCGCCTGGACGCCATCGTGTTCGGCTGTGGTTCCAGTGGCACCATGACCGGCATGTCGCGTTTCTTCAAGCAAAGCGCACCCGACGTAGAGATGGTCCTGGCCGACCCGGTCGGGTCAATTCTTGCCCGCTACATCAATGAAGGAACACTGGACACTAAAGGCGGCAGTTGGATGGTTGAAGGCATTGGTGAGGATTTTCTGCCATCAATCAGCGATTTCAGTCACGTCAAGAAGGCCTATGCAATCAGCGACGCCGAAAGCTTCGCCACCGGCAGACAGCTGTTGGCCAATGAAGGCATCCTGGGCGGTTCGTCGACCGGCACGCTGGTGTCCGCCGCGCTGCGCTATTGTCGCGAGCAGACTGAAGCCAAGCGAGTAGTTACCTTTGTTTGCGATACCGGCAACAAATACTTGTCGAAGATGTACAACGACTACTGGATGCTCGACAACGGCTTTGTCGAACGCCAGTCGCATGGCGACCTGCGTGACCTGATCAACCGGCCATATCAACAGCACGACACTGTCGTGGTATCGCCCACTGAACCAATGACCGTCGCCTACCAGCGCATGAAGTTGTACGACGTCTCGCAACTGCCGGTGATGGACGGCGACAACATCGTCGGCATCATCGACGAGTCAGACATCCTTTTGGCCGTGTACGAAGATCAAACGCGGTTTGCCAAACCGGTGTCCACGGCCATGACCAGCAACCTACAGTTCATGGATGTGAAGACGGAGTTTTCTGAACTGATGACAGTATTTGACGAAGGCAAGGTTGCAATCGTCAAGGATGGCCACCAATTTCTCGGTCTGATTACTCGAATTGATTTACTGAATTACCTGCGAAGGCGAGCCCAATGAAAAAGCCCGGTCTGTCAACGTTGTCAATCCACGCGGGTCAGTCGCCTGAGCCCGTTACCGGCGCCATCATGCCGCCGATTTTTGCCACCTCCACCTATGTGCAAGCTGGCCCGGGCGAACATAAGGGCTATGAGTACTCACGTACCCACAATCCTACCCGCCAAGCCTATGAGCGGTGTGTCGCTGGACTCGAAGGCGGACGAGCCGGGTTCGCGTTTGCCTCGGGCATGGCGGCAACAGCCACCTTGCTGGAGCTGATCGACCATGGTGGACGCATCGTTGCCATGGACGACCTGTACGGCGGTACCTATCGTTTGTTCGAGAACGTGCGCAAGCGCTCAGCTGGTTTGCATTTTGACTTCGTCGATCTGTCAAAGGATGACATCGTCGATAGCAGCATTACCGATGAGGTCGACATGGTGTGGGTGGAAACACCAACCAACCCTATGCTCAAACTTGTCGATATCGCTCGAGTCGCTGAGCGCGCCAAAGCCTGTGGTGCTTTGCTGGTGGTCGACAACACCTTCGCCTCGCCTATTCTGCAGCGTCCCATCGAACTGGGCGCTGACATCGTGGTGCACTCGGCCACCAAGTACCTGAACGGCCACGCTGACATGGTCGGTGGCATTGCCGTGGTCGGTGACAACGACGATTTGATCGAGCGGATTGGGTACCTGTCCAACTCGGCAGGACCGATTGCCGGGCCGTTTGACAGCTATCTGGCACTGCGCGGGCTGAAAACCCTGGCCATTCGCCTGCAACGTGCGTGTGAGAACGCCGCTCACCTGGCCAACTGGTTACGTGACGACCCACGCGTTGATGCCGTGATTTACCCGGGTCTGCCCGACCACCCCCAGTACGCGCTTGCTCAGAAGCAGATGGCCATGGGCGGTGGCATTGTCACCATACGTGTAAAGGGCGATCTGGATGCGACTGCGCGCATGCTGCAGCGTTGTAAAGTGTTTGCCCTGGCCGAATCACTGGGCGGTGTCGAAAGCCTGGTCAATCACCCGGCAATCATGACCCACGCATCGGTGCCATTGGAGAAGCGACAACGTTTGGGAATCTCAGACAACCTGATTCGATTGTCAGTGGGCATTGAGGACATTGAAGACCTGGTCGCGGATCTGGATCAGGCATTGGACGCTGATTAGAGGTCGTCCACGATTGGCCATCCTTAGCTAACGCGGACACGGGTTTCAAGGAGCGCGGTCGTGAAACCCCGTGCCAGGGCGAGCGCGTCAAAACACCTATCTGTGGACGCGCTCCAACTAAAGTCCACGCCCGCCTGGCGTCCATCCTTGTGACGCCAGGCTGAAGTCGACGTCTTGTTCCGTGACATCGACACGCGTCATGATGCGAGAGTGACTATGCCGAAGCTGCGTAGCGTTCTACCCGATGGACCGATTGCTGACGGAACTCGCGAGGCGAACAACCACACTCTTTTCGAAACAGGCGTGAGAACGCGCTACAGTTTCCGAAGCCACAAGAGAAGACAATATCAGTGATCGGTTGATGGGTTTGCAGCAGCAAATCCTGGGCGTGGTCCAGTTTGCGTTGAGTCAGATACTGGTGTGGTGTCACGCCAAATGCCAGCTTGAATTGGCGCAGGAAGTGCGCTGCGGACAAGAACGCGTTTGCTGCGATCTCTTCAAGCGTTGGGTTCTGTGCAAAGTTGGTGTCGATATATCGACGGGCGCGCCACAGGCGCTGATCAAGGTGGGCACGGCGACGACGTTGCTGCATATTACTCATGTTCGATCTCCTTTCACAAAACAGTATTGCTACCGTAGTACGAAGCATATCGTACGGTTGACACTCAACTCCATAGCTGATCAAACCCCTTATCGCGACGAAACAACATTTCGTCGACGACGAACTGTTTTTTAGCCTGGAACGAGCAGAAACGACATGAAAACGCCAGAATGCGATGATGTAGGTTATCCTTCATTGCCGCCGCGCAACGAGATACCAGCCTGCATTATTCACGAGGACGGCTGGCCATGAGTCAAATAGTGCAACGAAAAAAGGCTTTGGATTGATAATAGGTGCAACCAAGATTTACCACTGTGGCCTTTCACTGTCAGGCCCAATCTTGCGTTGCATCTTAGCCAGATTAGCCCTGAGCAGCGAACCCTCATGAACAATGCAGGCTAGAACGGAATGAACAACACGCCCGACAGCAACGGTATGGCGATCAGGACCGGCCGAGTCATCCGCTTTACCGGAAAAACCGGACTGGTTGAGGATGCAGAAGAACTGGTCGTTTGCCAGATGCGTCGACAAAAAACCATTCCAGTGTGTGGTGACCTTGTCGATTGGGCACCAATCGACGCACAAGGTGTAATCAGCAAAGTTCACAAACGCAGAAATGCCTTTGCCCGTGCTGACCGACACGGCAGAAAGCGCTGGGTTGCCGCAAACCTTGACGGCATATGTATTGTGGTTGCGCCGCATCCGGAACCCACCAGAGACCTGCTCAACCGCTACCTGGTTGCCTGCGAAAACCTGTCAATTGAGCCCATTATTGTGTGTAACAAAATGGACCTGGCTGCGGACATGGAGCACTGGGTAGCATTACGCGAGCGCTACCAGGCATTGGGATACGCAGTAGCATTCACTGAAGCGACCGGCGGCAATGCAACACAGTTTGAACAGCAATTGACCCAGGGCGTGCATATTCTGGTCGGTCAATCTGGTGTCGGCAAGACCGCATTGCTCAACCAGTTAATTCCGGACTTGGACCTGCAGACCGGCCGCGTGTCTGAAGCCACCGGCAAGGGCACACACACGACCACCGCAACAACGCTTTACAAGCGCCCTGCGGGAGGTGCGTTAATCGATTCACCGGGCGTATGGGAGTTTGGCATATGGAAAATGTCACCCGAAGAGGTCGCGCACGGCTTTCGAGAATTTCGCCAACTGCTTGGTCAGTGTCGCTTTCACAATTGCCAACACCTGCATGAGCCCGACTGCGCGGTCGCTGCCGCCGCTGACGCCGGCCAGATCGAGACTGAACGGTTGGCTTCATACCGACGAATTGTAGGAGCACTCGAATGAATCGCGACGTTCTCCATTGCGCAAAGTGCGGCACCGCCGTTGAGCAAAAGATTCCCGAGGGGGACAATCGCATCCGCCAGGTTTGTCCGCAGTGCCACTACATCCATTACCAAAACCCATTACCGGTTGCTGGCTGCATTTTGACCTGGGAAGACCGGATCCTTCTGGCTAAACGTGCAATCGAACCCCGGTATGGATTCTGGACCCTGCCCGCAGGGTTTATGGAAGTGGGTGAAACAGCCACCGAAGCAGCCGCCCGCGAGGCCATGGAGGAAACGGCTGCAACGGCCGAGGCGCTCGAGCTTTACGGCGTCTACAGCATCCCGCACATCGGCCAGCTCTATATGATGTATCGCGGCATCTGCAAGGACGGGTACGCGCGGGCCGCTGACGAAAGCCTTGAGGTCAACTTTGTGCTACCCGATGAGATTCCCTGGGATGAGTTAGCCTTCCCGGTGATCAGACACACCTTGCACAGGTTTCTAAAGGACCGGAAAAAAAACCGGTTCCAGGTGTTCCATGAAGCGTTGGACTATCGCTCCCGCTCGACCTGAACCGATTGTCGCCGTGCAGCATGGTCATCGTTTTCAAGCGTAAAGAACTCCAGAATCTCATCGTAATAATCCTCGGTTTTGCCCTGATGCTGCATGCCGAGCTTTTGTAGAACGTTTCTCGAACCGACATTGTCCTCGACTGTAACCCCCATAAAATGCTGGGCACGCCAGTCTTTGGCCGCCACCGTCATTAACGCTTCACTGGCTTCTGTTGCCACGCCTCGCCCCCACGATTGCTGGGTAAGACGGTAGCCGATTTCGACCCACAGTCCATCTTCGGTGGGTCGGCAAAATACCCAGCCAAGAAAATTGCGCTGGTCCAACCATTCAATAGCCCGAATGAATTTGAAACGCTGTCCTGCCGCCAACTCCGCAAGGAAGTTGGCTCGGTACTGATCCTGCGTAAACTCATTCGGCAACAAGTGGCGCATCACCTCAGGGTCGGTATCCATCCGCCACATCGCATCGGCATCATCGGGGTTCAGTGGTCGCAAGCGCAGGCGCTGGCTTGTCGTTATCTGCGGCAGGCTCAACGCTGTTCTACAGTAGGGGCGAGACATCGGCTTCCTTCGCTCATTGACAAAATCTATCGCCGCCATAGGGTGTCGCAATTTCAATTGCGACACAAGCCGGCGTATGCTCATGACTCATCAATCCATAGACGTCTTGAGGAGGATCCGCATCATGGCATTGAAAGGCAGCAAAACTGAACAAAACCTGAAAGACGCCTTTGCCGGCGAGTCGCAGGCCAATCGTCGTTATCTGTATTTCGCACAAAAGGCCGATGTTGAAGGCTACAACGATGTAGCTGCGGTATTTCGTTCCACCGCCGAAGGCGAAACCGGCCATGCACATGGTCATCTTGAGTACCTGGAAGAAACAGGCGACCCCGCCACGGGCTTACCGATCGGAACCACCAGTGACAACCTCGGTGCTGCAATTGCTGGCGAAACACACGAGTACACCGACATGTATCCCGGCATGGCGCGAACCGCGCGGGACGAAGGATTCGACGAAATCGCCGATTGGTTTGAAACCCTGGCCAAAGCCGAACGCTCGCATGCCAATCGCTTCAGCAAGGCCTTGAGCGAACTGGATGGCTGAAGCGACAGCCAAGTATCGAGGCCCAGGACGTGCTCCACGCAGTCCTGGGCTCAGAGCAACATGAGTGCCCCCCGCGAAGGGGGCCTGGACGCGCCCACCCGGCACCCAATCGACTGGCAGTGCGAAGACTATTTCGATGCCGACAAGCTCAACAAGGAACTGGAGCGAGTGTTCGACATCTGCCACGGCTGCCGTCGCTGCGTCAGCCTGTGTCAGGCATTTCCAACCCTGTTCGACCTGGTTGACGAATCGACGACCATGGAAATCGACGGCGTCGACAAGGCCGATTACGCCAAGGTAGCCGAGCAGTGCTATCTCTGCGACCTGTGCTTTCAGACCAAGTGCCCCTACGTCCCGCCGCATGAGTGGGCGCTGGATTTTCCGCACTTGATGCTGCAGGCCAAGGCGCAAGCTTTTTCTGATCATGGCGCTTCAATTAGAGACCGGGCAATGACATCCACCGACCAGGTAGGCCGGCTGGCAACGCTTCCGGTGGTCAACAAGGCGGCGAATGCTTTAATCAACAGCCGATCGGCGAGAGGCGCGCTTGAGAAGTCGCTGAAGATCGACCGAGAAGCTGCACTGCCCAATTTCACCCGGCCTACGTTTCATCAGCAAAGCAAAGAGTCAAAACCTGTCGTTGAACCGGTGGCAAAGGTCGCTTTGTACGTCACCTGCTACGGCAACCACCATGATCCCAAGGCCACTGACGACCTCAAGACCATACTCGAGCATAACCGTATTGCAGTCGAAGTCATCCGCAACGAACGATGCTGCGGCATGCCCAAACTCGAACTGGGCGACTTGCAAGCGGTCGACCGGCTGAAGCGCACCAATATTCCGCTACTGATGGAGTGGGTGGACAAAGGCTATCAAATCACCGCCCCAATCCCATCTTGTGTTCTGATGTACCGTCAGGAGTTGCCCCTGATGTACCCGCACGATCAAGCCGTCCAGTCAGTAAAGGCTGCCATGACCGACCCGTTCGAGTTGTTGTGGGGCCTATACAAGCAGGGCAAGTTGAACACAGATTTCAAGTCCGGGCTGGGTCGCATTTTCGGTCAATCAGCCTGCCATCAACGGGTGCAGAATATTGGCCCGCGAACCCGCGACGTGCTATCACTGATTCCCGATACCAAAATCGACTGGATAGATCGGTGTTCCGGCCATGATGGCACCTATGCCGTAAAGGCAGAGACCTCGAAATACGCACGCAAGATCGTGCGACCGGTGGCCCGCAAGGCGTCGGCCAGCAATCCGGATCATTTAACCAGTGACTGTCCAATGGCGGCAAAGCACATTGCCAGTGCAATGGGTGATGACATCGAGCCCCTGCACCCGGCAACTCTACTAAGGATGGCATACGGACTATGAATCGCCCCCTGACTCGCACCGATCTGTTATCGCTGGAACGCTATTCCGAGCAACGTGAAACAATGCGCCGGCAACTGGTGGCACACAAGAAACAACGCCAGCTGGCATTGGGCCCCAACGTTACCCTGTACTTCGAAGATCGGCGAACGATTGCCTATCAAATCCAGGAAATGTTGCGCATTGAGCGCATCTTTGAAGCCGCTGGCATAGAAGAGGAGCTGGAAACATACAACCCCTTGATTCCGGACGGCGACAATCTCAAGGCCACCATGATGATTGAGTACCCCGACCCGTCGGAGCGTCGACAGCGTCTGCAACAACTGGTCGGTATCGAACACCAGATCTGGGTCGCCGGCAGCGCCTCTGGGCGACGCTACGCCGTAGCTGACGAAGACCTGGAACGAGCGACCGAAGACAAAACCTCGGCAGTCCATTTTCTTAGGTTCCAGTTGCCAGACTCATTGATCGCAGAAATCAAGTCCGACACCCCCATCCAATTCGGTTGCAACCATCCGCAATACGACGTACAAGTGACCATCGATGGCTCCTTGCGAGCCCAGTTGCGCAACGATTTGGCTTGAGGACAGTATTTTGGATGACTTGTTTCTGAAGATCATTGACCGGGAAATTCCCGCAGATATTGTCTACGAAGACGACAATGTGATCGGTTTTCGAGACATCAACCCACAGGCGCCAACGCACGTCCTGTTTATCCCACGCCGACGCATCCCGACGCTGAATGACCTCAAACCCGATGACGCCACGTTGACCGGTCAACTGGTCCTGGCTGCAGCAGCCTATGCCAAGCAGATCGGCGTCGATGAGGACGGCTACCGGGTGGTAATGAACTGCAATGCAGCTGCCGGACAAACCGTGTTCCACATTCACCTGCACATGTTGGCCGGTCGCAACCTGAGTTGGCCGCCGGGCTAGGGAAAATTCGAATGCGGCTCTGCGTGACCTCAACAGTGCAGCTTGCCGAGGGCAGTGGTTTGGACAGCTGTCGCTGCATGCGTTATAAACCCAGGCACAAACTAGCAAGGATTTCGTATGGCCAGTCATAGAATTTTCACATTGTTGCTCCTGACATCGCTGGCCGCATGCGCCTCCAGCCAAGGACCGCAACGCAATAGTGACTCACCGCTAGCCGATACCAACTGGCAACTATTGGCCATTGCCGGTCAAGCATCCATCGAGTCACCGCATCCGGTTACATTGGGCATTGAGGAGACAGCAAAAGAGATTCGGGGACGAGGACCTTGCAACCGGTATTTTGGCAACGTTCAAATTAATGACGAAAGCGCCACGTTCATTGCCGGCGCGCTGGCGGCAACCAAAATGTACTGTGGCCAACCGGAGGGCGTCATGGACCTCGAGCTGAAATTCATGTCAGCGTTCAATGAAGTGCGGCAGTACGTGAGGGACGGTCAGTCCTTGTCACTGCAAGATACCGAAGGCAACGAAGTGTTGGCATTCACACAAGTGTTCCTGGAGCAAGACCAGTAGCGAACAGCCAGTACTCTGCGCTCACTTGAAGTGATGCCGCGTCCAGTTCCAGGCGGTTTCCACAATGGTGTCAAGATCGGCATACCGTGGCGACCACCCAAGATCATTAATGATTTTGGATGCATCACCCACCAGGCGAGGCGGATCACCAGCTCGCCTTGGGCCGTCGACCACCTTGATTGGCCGGCCGGTAACACGTTGACACGCATCAATAACCTGTTGCACTGAGAAGCCGGTTCCATTGCCCAGGTTGTACACTGCCGATTCAGCTCCCTGGTCCAAGGCTTGCAATGCCAACACATGCGCTTGAGCCAAATCGCTGACGTGCACATAATCGCGCACACAGGTGCCATCATCGGTATCGTAATCGCGACCAAACACGGTAATGCTGTCACGGATACCAGCTGCTGCCATCAATACCAGTGGAATCAAGTGCGTTTCCGGACTATGGTCTTCGCCAATCTCAGCCTCCGGGTCAGCGCCGGCGGCATTGAAGTAGCGCAAGGCCACGCAGCGCAGACCATAGGCGGCTGAATAGTCAGCCATGGCCTGCTCAATCATTAGTTTGCTGCGTCCATATGGGTTGATCGGATTCTGAGGATGACTCTCATCAATCGGCGTAACACGCGGGATACCGTAGCTGGCACAGGTTGACGAAAATACCAGCGACTCGATCGACCGGTTTCGCATCGCGTCGAGCAGATTGAGGCTGCCAACGACATTGTTTCGATAGTATTTGGCCGGATTGGTGACGGACTCACCGACATAAGCGTACGCTGCAAAGTGCATTACTGCCGCTGGCTTGACCTCATCAAGTGCCGCTTCAATTTGCTGCGGATCGGCCAGGTCGCCGCGAATCAAGGGGCCCCACTTCACTGCCCACGGGTGGCCATAGATCAAGTTGTCAAAAACGACCGGCTCATAGCCAGCTGTTTGCAGGGCTTTACAGGCATGACTACCGATGTAGCCGGCACCGCCGGTGACAAGGATGCGATTGTTCATGTTTTTGGTACTCCGACCCCGGAGCAGGGTCGGAATAGTATTGGTTAATTCGGGCTGGCTGGCTGGCCGCCGGGCGGAGCCGGTGGCGCAGGTGTAATCGGGTTAGGACCTTCGGGCGGTGTGCCATATACCTCTGGAATCAGCTCAATGAAGCCGTCAGGTTGATCAATCAACGCCAGAATGTCGGCTCTACAGACTCGATTGTCATCGTACTCTACGCGTCGCAGCACAATGGTGTCGCGACCATCATAAGCCAGCGCCCGATCGGTCAATTGAGCCTTGTCTACAATCTCGTCTTCGGCATCGGGGTGTGCCAATAGCCAGGTTGAACCCTGCTCAATAGTGCCTTTCAATTCAATGGTCTCATCCGGTGATTTCGACCCTGGGCGAAAAACGTGCAGCACGTAACGCCCTTCAGCAAGATCAACCGGGCGATTGGTGCCATTGAACAGTTCCACAACGTCACCGTCTTCCTGCGACTCCAGGTATTCACTGATCACCAGGTCGTCCTGATCATTGGTGCACAGTGCATCATGATTACCAAGATCATTTGCGCCGCCTCGCGCCTGCCATTGCTCTTGAGGGTCGAATGGATCCTGATAATCAGCATCGCCTTTGCAAACAGCCGCTTGACGCTGCAGAGCGTTGTTCTGGGCAATCAATGAATCACTGCCCCAGGGTTGCTCGGGGTCTTCACCGACCCGACCAAAGACATCGACCACTTTACCGCCGAAAGCATCGGCGATCGCCATCATGTCCCCTTCCTCATTGCCTTGCTCTTGGCTGCCTTTGCTCCCGCGGACGGCTGCAGCGACGCTGGCCTCTGCACAGCCACAAAGATCGGGGAACGTCTCGTTCCTGATGGCCACCGAATCTTTTGCCCTGGCATCGATGTAATCAACGTACTGGTCAGCCAATCCGATAACTTGTGCAGGAGCGGTGTGAGTCACCAGCCAGTAATCTTCGCCACTGGCAACACCGCCCTCCAGTTGCACAACTTGGCCAGGAACATCGCCACCCTCGAAGTACAACTCCATTCGATAGCCACCCAAGCCAAGATCGAGATCACCACCAGATATGTTTCTCAATCGAGCCGCGACAGCTCGACCGTCTTGATCCACCAGTATCTCGTTAAGCACAAGGTCGCCAGTCAGATCGCAATCCTCGCCGTCATCGCATTCATCACTGCGGGCCGATGGCAGCAACAGCTCGCCGGAAGGCGATTGCAGGACCACCAGCTCGGGGTCATCAGATACCAGGTTGCCCTCCTGCGGCGTCGAGGTGACCGCGGCTTCAACCAGGTCATCGATGCGATCCGGAGCTACCGATGCAGCCGCTTCAACAGCCATTGCCACACAGCTACAAAGCTGTGGCATGGTGACAATCAAATGGTCAGGGGTATACACCAGGCGCTCACGCACTCGGGTTCGCTGCCAATGCGTTTCGCCGCTGCAGCCGCAATCCTTGAGGACGGCGACGGAACGAACCGCTGGTTCGGCATTGTCACCGTTCTCGGTCACGGCGGCGCCGACGGCCTCTGCTGTTGCGGCACAATCGCCGTACTCGCGCACGGTCACCTGCACGGCGCGCGCCGCACCGATGTCACCGGCCAATAGTTCACTGACCACCTGCCCGGGCGGCAGACCGTCGCTATGGGCTGCGGCAACAATGTCTTTCAGGGGTTTGCCTGCGGCGAGATCGCTGGCAATATCGTTGGCAGTAGCGCCCAACGGCCAAACCACGCACACCAGAATCAACGCGCCAGGCGAGAATTTTTTGAGAAACTTCAACTGCAAGGCCCCACAACAAGTCGTTTTCATTGTTGATTCTACCTCAATTCGGGGCCAATACGACGCCATGATCTATAAATTCTGTGTCTTGGACGTTTGTGTTGCGAGTTTTGGTATGGGTCGAGAGAACCT
>BQJN01000023.1 GCA_021604725.1 Lysobacteraceae bacterium
AGTGGTCGGCCATGGGAATCTGTGAACGCCTCATCCTCGAGCCAGCCCATGAAAACACGCAATGCGCGATTGTAGAACTCTTGACTTGAGTCCATGGGCGGCAATTCTGACTGGGTGAGACGGTCAACTTCTCGGCGCGTCAGTCCGGTGATGACGGCGATGCGAGACTTCGACATCTTGCGACCCGGAATTTGGAACTGTTGATTGGCGACGTCAACGTAAATCCACTTGGCAGTCTCTGCAAAGGCCTGAAAGCTGATGCCATGATGAATCAGCACACGCACCAGCGGTCGCATCAAACGCACGACGGCCACTCCAACAACGGACCGCATCGACTTTCTCATTGGTTCTCTCCCGCATAAAAATACCGCGCAAATCCCCTCGCGCGGCGCTCCGCCCAAACCAGCAAGCATTACCTTGCCATTTCAAACGCCCTTCCATACTGCGCTTTTGTGCAGCGCAGCACTGAAAGGTCGCCCATTGTAGAAAGTGCGCGCCGTCTGGTCAAACGGCAACAAATACCCGATGAGCGGAGACTTTGCCTAATCGTCTCCAAACCAGCGGTTGATGTCGCCCCACAACTGCTTGAACTCCCCAGCCATCAACAGGAACATGGCATCCATCTCCGCGCGCAAGTCATCACTCGTCTCCGGGAACTGGTCGATCACCAGGTCGGTCACGCGCAAGCGACGTACGCCCATCTCTGATGTAAGCACGAACACCAGCCGCTCAGCCCATTCAACCTTGAGCAGCGAAACCTCCATGCCTGCCCGGATGTGCGAGCGTATTTCCGCCGACTCCAGGTTTTGCCCACGACAGCGGACTACAGAAGTTCGATCAGAGCGATCTCGCAGCTCGCATTCATCGGCCAAAGCCATATTTGCCGGCAGTGGACGCTCGCCGGCGACCCATGCCGACATCCGTGCAGCGCTGCCCGGGCGGTCGGGAATTCGCAGTGGCAAGCTGCCAAGCGCGTCTCGCAGCGCACTCTGCAGTTCATCAGCGGCCTTGTCGCTGGACGTGTCGATGACCAGGATTCCGACTTCCGGATCGATGTAGGCGGCAATGTGCTTTTGCCGCACAAAGGCCTTGGGCAGCAACTCCAGCAACACTTGGTCCTTGACCTCACGACGCTTTGCCGCACGCACCGGTTGCTCATCCTGACGGCTCAATCGGTCGGCGACTTCGTCATTGACCACGGATGCCGGCAGCACCCTCTCAGCCACCGAAAACCTGAACAGCAACCGCCCTTCAACGGCGTGGACGAAGACATCTGAGTCCCGCCCGAAAGGCGAACTGAAACCAAAGGTGGACCGTTCAAGCGCACCACATTGGCCAAGCTCCTTGGCCGCCAATGCCGCCTCCAGCTCGTCTGCCGTAAATCTGAACGGCTCGGTTAACTCGTAAATCCAAAGGTTCTTGAAAAAAGCCATAAACAATAAACACCATCAGTCAAATCACGCTCGGCATCGAGCGATACAGTTTCTATTCGGCGGAAAACCGCGCAACTACATGCTGCTTGAATCCCAGGTCCACGTTAGCTAGCGCGCGTCCACAGTTTACGTTTCTGCACCAACTCGACCGGCCTACGGATGGGCCGGCATCTTCAAATTATTGAAAATGAAGAACTTTCATAACCACGCTTCTGAAAGTTCGTGTCCGCGTTGGCCAGGATGGCCAATCGTGGACGACCTCCAACTCAATGCAACCAGTTGTCCTGGCCCTGAGTCGCATCCAGACCGGCGAAATCGAAGATCTTCGGGTCTGCCAGTTGCGATGGAGCGACGTTTCGAATGGAGCGGGCGATCGTTTCCACGCGGCCGGGGTGCCGACGATCCCATTCACCGAGCATCTGCTTGATAGCCTGACGCTGCAGGTTCGGCTGCGAGCCACACAAGTTGCACGGAATAATTGGATATTGGGCATTCTCGGCATGCCGTTGCAGGTCGCGCTCCCGGCAGTACGCCAGCGGGCGAATGACGATGTGCTTGCCGTTGTCACTTTTCAACTTCGGCGGCATGGCGCTAAGCCGCCCACCATGGAACATATTCAGAAACAATGTCTCAACGATGTCGTCACAATGATGCCCCAGTGCGATTTTGTTGAACCCCTGTTCTTCGGCAAAAGTATACAGGGCGCCACGTCGCAATCGCGAACACAGCCCACATGTCGTTTTCCCTTCTGGAATAACGCGCTGCACAACGCTGAAAGTGTCTTGTTCGAGAACGGTCAGGTCCACACCCAGGGATTTGGCATATTCCGGCAAAACGTGTGCTGGAAAACCAGGCTGCTTCTGGTCCAGGTTGACCGCCACCAGCTCGAATCGGACCGGTGCCTTGGCCTGCAAACTGAGCAGAACATCCAGCATCGCATAGGAGTCCTTGCCGCCAGAAAGGCACACCATGATGCGATCGCCGTCGGCGATCATGCTGTAGTCCATGATGGCCTGACCGGCGAGCCGACGCAGCCGCTTGAATACCTTGTTGTTGTCGCGTTCGCGCTTGCGCAGATCGACCGCGGCCGTTGTTTGTGCCAATGGACTGGCCTCAACGTCAATAAAAGGCGTATTGTAACGGGTTTGAACCCGGCGAAAATGACAAACTGTGGACGCTACTGAAATCTCCGCATACCTTTCTGAGCTTCGCGCCGAACACCGCGACCTCGACGAGATGATTTCAACCATGTCGACCGACCCGGTCGAGGACCAACTGCGCCTGCGTCGTTTGAAGAAGCGCAAACTCTGGCTCAAGGACATGATCACCAAGCTGGAGAGTGAGTTGATTCCGGACATAGACGCTTAAGTGCAGTAGAGACCCTGTCAACACGCACACTGGAGGCTAGTGGGACTGGCCGACCCGCCGGCCTGGTTGGCGAAGCGCAGCGAAGTCCAGAAGGCCGAGCGCATAGTGGCAATCTCCGTCTCGCCGTGGTCGATTTCCATTTCGGAAGGAACGAAATGGGATAAGACCCAAGAACGGGCCGAATTTGAGCTGTCGTCCGAGCTGACACCTTGTGTACAATAGCCGGCCTCCTACTGCCACCATCCCAAACGCTCCGTGAAGGACCATATTGAAGAACTGATCGCCCAGGCGCTGCTCGATCTGCAACGCAAGGGTGAATTGCCATCCGACCTTGAACCGAATGTGCAAGTTGAACGTGCCCGTGCAGACGGCCATGGCGACTATGCCTGCAACATCGCAATGATGCTGGCCAAGGTGGCACGCAAACCACCTCGAGAACTGGCCGAAAAGATCGTTGCCAACCTGTTGCCGTCTCGCAAAGTCGCCAGTGTTGAAATCGCCGGACCTGGATTCATCAACTTCACGTTGTCGGCAGCCTGCCAACGGGCAGTGGTCAAGCACATCCTGGAACAGGGTGAGGCTTTTGGCTGCGCCGAGCCGAACTCAGGACCGGCAATCAACGTTGAATTCGTTTCAGCCAACCCAACCGGTCCTTTGCACGTAGGCCATGGCCGTGGCGCCGCGTATGGGGCATCGCTGGCCGCGTTGCTGAAAGCCAACGGCTATCGAGTCGAGAGCGAATACTACGTCAATGATCACGGTCGGCAGATGGATATCCTTGCCACCAGTGTCTGGATTCGTTATCTGGAGCTCGGTGGCATGCAAATGCGTTTCCCGGACAATGGCTATCGCGGCGACTATATCTATGACATTGCCCGTTCGGTGCGAAGTGAGCACGGGGACGCATTGCGGCGCTCTGCCACCGAAGTGCTGGCCGATCTGCCCGCTGATGAATCAGATGGTGGCGACAAGGAAAAGCACATTGATGCCCTGGTCAAACGCGCGCAATCGTTGTTGGGCGAGCAATACAGCATCTGTTTCAACGCGGCACTGAACTCCATTCTCGACGACATTCGTCAAGATCTGGGCGAGTTCCAGGTCAGCTACGATCATTGGTTCTCAGAGCGTTCGCTGGCCGATGACGGCACCGTTGACGCCGCCATTGAGCAACTCAGGGAAGCCGGGCACCTGGTCGAGAAAGACGGCGCGGTGTGGTTCAAGGCGACTGAGTTTGGCGATGAGAAAGACCGAGTCGTGATTCGGGACGACGGTCGCAAAACCTATTTTGCATCCGATATCGCCTACGTCAAAAACAAGTTCGACCGGGGCTACGACCGCCTGATCTACATCCTTGGAGCTGACCACCATGGCTATGTGGCGCGCTTGCGAGCCGCGGCCACAGGGCTGGGTTACGATGCCGATCGCATCGAGATTCCGCTGGTCCAGTTCGCCATTCTGTTCCGCAGTGGCAAGAAGGTGCAAATGGGCACTCGATCGGGTTCGTTTGTCACCTTGCGCGAGCTACGAGATGAAGTCGGCAGTGATGCGGCGCGCTTCTTTTACGCCATGCGCAGCCATGATCAGCATCTTGATTTCGACCTCGATCTTGCCAAGGAACAGTCGGCGGATAACCCCGTTTATTACGTCCAGTACGCGCACGCCCGCATCTCCAGTGTGTTTGCCAAACTGACCGACAACGGATGGAACTACAACGCCGAAATCGGCATGGCCGCACTGAAACAACTGGACCAGCCACAGGAGCTGGCCCTGATGAAGGAGCTGAGCCGCTACCCCGAAGTTCTGGTCGGCGCCGCCGAGCGCCGCTCTCCGCATGTTCTGGCTCACTATCTGCGCGAGTTATCGCAGTCTTTTCACACCTGCTACAACGCCAACAAGGTGTTGATCGATGATGAGGACCTGCGCAATGCGCGCTTGAACCTGGCCGCCGCCACGCGACAAGTGCTGGCCAACGGCTTGAGTTTGCTGGGTGTATCAGCTCCGGATCGAATGGACCAGGACGAATCTTAAGTGGCGGCCGCGCGCAAGAAAAAGGCCGGTGCCAAAAGGCGGGCGACGCCGCGCCGCACAAAACAACCATTGCCGGCATGGTTGTGGTTGATCGCCGGTGTGATCCTCGGAGTCGGCCTGGCCGTCGCCATGGTCAAGATGGGCCTGGCTCCGAATATGCCAGAAGAACTGACGGCAAGTCCCGACCAGGTGTCGCCACCGCCCAGCGAAGAAATTGCCGCTGAACCGCAACAAACCCCGGAAGAGAACAAACCTCGCTACGACTTCTACACATTGCTACCGGAGATGGATGTGGTGGTGCCGGAGGAAGAAATCGCCGCCCGCCGGGAAAACCGGGAACGGCTGGCGGAACAACGAGGTGCCTACCTTCTGCAAGTCGGTTCTTTCCAATCCAGCGCCGATGCTGACGAACTCAAAGCAAGGCTGACCCTGCTTGGGCTGGTTCCCGAGATTCAAACCGTCACTGTCAACGACACGATGTGGCACCGGGTTCGACTTGGTCCCTTCGAGTCGGTTCGTGACCTGGAAGTGGCCAAGCACCGTGTTGAGGCAGAAGGCCTGCACCCAATGGTGTTGCGCGAGCGATAGGACGCTCTGCCCGTGACCTGACCCCAAGGCTTGTCGTATGCTTCAAGTCGATCCAGTTTCAGGAAACGGACCATGATCGCCACCAGGAATCAACTGTTGCGCTGGGCCGCAGAGCAGAGAATATCGCTGGAAGACCTGCCGGCGGCGATGCGTGTGGTTGGCGTCCAACCCAACGGCAACGACTGGCGACGACTGTTCGATGCCATGGCACTATGGCTCGGGTCGCTTTTCGTCAGCGTCAGTGTCATCTTTTTCTTCGCATACAACTGGAGTGACCTGGGTCGGCTGTCGAAGTTTGCCCTGGTTGAGCTGCCTTTGCTGGTCAGCGCCGGCGTCGCCATTTGGAAGGGGCCGCACACAGACGCAGGTCGTGCCGCCTTGTTGGTCGCCACACTTCTGGTCGGCGCTCTACTTGCACTGATCGGCCAGACTTATCAAACAGGGGCCGACCCCTGGCAGCTGTTTGCGCTGTGGGCTGCACTGATCCTGCCGTGGGTGGTGATCGCCAGGATGCCCGCGTTGTGGATCTTGTGGCTCGGCCTGATCAACCTTTCTCTAACGTTGTATTACACCACCTTCGGTGGACTGTTCGGGGTGCTGTTCAGCGGCAATGAAATCGCCTGGGTACTGCTGGTGGTCAACCTGAGCGCATTGGTTGTCTGGCATTACTTCTCCAGCACAGCAACTACGCAGAGACCAGGCCGATGGGCGCTTCGACTGTTGGCGACCGCGTGTGGGGTCTTGATCACAACGCTAATGATGTACGGCATTTTAGATGGCCAGGATCTATTGCCTGCCACAGTGGTGTGGATAGCCTTGATGTGGGCTGCGCATGAAGTTTATCGCCGTCGCCAACCAGACCTGTTCGTACTGGCAGGATGCGTCTTGTCGGCCGTATTTGTACTGACCGCCACCTTGTCTCGCCTACTGCTTGATACTGTAGTTGAGTCGGCCGGCGCCCTGTTGCTGGTCGGATTGACGATCATCGCTTTATCTGCCGCCGGTGCATGGTGGCTGCGGTCTGTAGCTGCGGAGTTGGACCCATGAGCACCGAAAGTAGGCGACTGTGGAACAAGCTTGAACAGTCCGGCCTGGTGTGCGGCACCGAGCCAGACTTTGGCAGCCCGGTGACGCCCTGGTATGTCCGTGTAATGTTGGGGATTGCCGGATGGGTTGGTGCACTGTTTTTGTTGGGCTTCGTTGCAGTGGGTCTGTCCTTCGTAGTTGAATCCACGGCCGGCTCATTAACCGCCGGCGTGCTGCTCACCGGCATTGCAGTGGCCCTGTTCCGAGCCCTTGGTGACAACGACTTTATTGCTCAATTCGCCTTCGCGATAAGCCTGGCAGGCCAGGTCCTGATCTTGCTTGGTCTGGCGCAATGGCTGAATGAAGACACCGCTAAAGTCGCCTTTTGCACCATGCTCTTGGGCACCGCCCTGTTTTGGCTGGTAGATCAGTTTTTGCACCGCTTTTGGTCAGCCTTGGTCGTCGTTGCAAGCGGTGCGCTGGTCATCGGTAGCTTTGGGCTTGCTTCCATGCTGCCCGCATTCGGAGCGGCTTGCTTTACGGCATTGTGGCTTACCGAGTTGCGATTCGCGGACCGTTGTGGCGTGGCACCGGCATTTGGCTACGCATTGACCATAGGCACACTGGGCACAGTGTTCTCACACCGAATATTTGGCCTGTCCTGGTGGCTTGATTGGCAGCCAGATTTGATCGAACCGAAGCTTTCAATGTGGCTCAGCGCGGCTGCCCTGGGGCTCACCGTATGGCTCTGTGGTCGTTACTTGCTGAACCGTGATTTACCGGTCAAGACTGGCCGGCATGACCTAATACTGATGGTCGTTTCCGTGTCGGCGGCTCTGATCAGCACACATGCCGATGGCCTTGTCATCACCGCCTTGCTGATTGTTATTGCCCACGCCATCGGCAACTGGCCCTTGCTGGGCGTCGGGCTGGTCAGCCTGCTCGCGTACTTGTCCTACTACTATTACCAGATGGATCTGACCTTGCTCACCAAGTCAGCGGTATTGTTGATGGTCGGCTCGGCATTGTTGCTGGGCCGATGGGTTGCCAGGCGAATGGGCGATCGGTCGGAGGTGCAGTCATGAAGCGGTGGGTCATTGCACTGGCAACTGTGCTCATTCTCGGTGTCAGCAACTACTCAATCTATCAACGAGAAACCTTGGTCAACGATGGCCATACACTGCTGCTGCGGTTGGCACCAGTGGACCCTCGATCACTGATGCAGGGTGATTACATGGCATTGCGATTCACCGCAGCTTTGGAAGCACAGGCACACACGGCACTGGACCAACTTCCCAGCGACGGCCATTTGCTGTTGGCGCTCGATGCCAACAAGGTCGGTCAGTTCGTCGGCTTCGCCGACCAGACACCGCGGCAAGAAAACCAATTACTCATGCGCTACCGAATAAGAAACGGCCGGTTCAAGTTTGCGAGCAATGCGTTTTTCTTTGAAGAAGGCTCTGCCGATCTTTATCAGCAAGCCCAATATGGCGAGTTTCGTGTCGATGACCACGGCGAGGCGATTCTCGTTGCCATGCGAAATGCCGACTTGACCGTCGTCGGAGCCCAGCAATGAAGGGTGCGAAAACAGGAACGACAGCGCTGCTCCTTGTTGCCGTTGCCATCATCTGGTACCTCGAACAACGACAGGCCACCAGCAATGACCCAGCGCCTGCTTCAAGCGTATCCAGCGCTGAAATCATTACCACCGCATATCAACAACGCCAAAGCGACGTTCAGGTCACGGGAACCGGCGTGGTTGAACGAATATTTGCTGACGACACTGTGGGTAGCCAACACCAAAAGTTCCTACTTCGGCTGCACAATGGGCACACGCTGTTGATCAGCCACAATATCGACCTGGCACCCCGAATCAATCAACTAGCGGTTGGTGACATCGTCGACTTCAACGGCGAGTACGAGTGGAATCCACAGGGCGGTGTCGTGCACTGGACACATCACGACCCGGCAGGCCGGCATGAGGATGGTTGGTTGCGGCACCAAGGGGCGTATTACCAGTAGCAGGCGACTTGCTTTTGCCGTACCGCTTCAGTCGCTAAACAAACGCCGCACCAGAAAACGGTTGGGGTGCATCGCCAACGCCAGATCCCGCTCCAGTGGCCAGGGATCACCCAGCATCTGACTTGCCAGCAGTTCAGCAGCCAGCGGAGCATACGTGTAGCCATGCGAACCAAGCCCGGCCAACACCCACTGATTGCTCAAATGGGCAGGCGCTGAGGGAAAGGCACCCCAGCGTTGGCCGTGGACCAGTTTGGCAAAGTCCACCGCAAAGCGACGCTCATCAGCCAGCGCTCCAGCTGCCGGCAGCCGATCCGGGCAATGTGCCCGCACCGCTGCGCGACCGCCCAGTACCTCATGGCTCAACATATCGGGCAAGGCCGACGCTAGCGCATCGATATTGAACCCATGGTCGGCCTCCGCCGTTGTCTGCTGATCGAACCACTGCTCAGGCCTTAAATGGTCGAATGTTGCTCCCACCTGAACCTGGTCACCGTTGGGGACGGCCAAACCGCCGTAAACGAGTACGCGCTGCAAGCCGGACAAAGCGCCTTTGCGGGCCAACATGGTGACCTGTCCGCGACGCGCGACCAATGGCAAATGGCACCCGGATGCTGCTGCCATCCCTATTCCAGTGCAGTGGATGGTTACTTTGCCCGATTCTGGCTTTATGTTGGCAGGCTGCACACTCAAGCCCCCACGCAGCCCCCGCAGCGTGTTGTCAGTGTGCAAACCAAGCCCGACACCCAGGAACAAACCACCGACCGGGCACTTTACCCCACTCAACGCTGTCGCCTCGTCGGCATCAATAGCACGCAACACAGACGTCGGCAGCTGCCAATTTTCGAGCAGACGCTGTTGTCGCTGCTGTTCTGTCGTCGAGCCGGCCAGCATCACTGCACCCTCTGTACAAATCGCTGCCTGGTCAATCGCACTATAGATGTCATTGCCCATCAGGCCGGCTGCCATCGCTATGCGACCATTAAACACTGGCGTGGCTGGCAGCCTCGGCGCGACAGCTGCCACCGGATTGAGTGAGGCCGAGCGGTCGGGGCACCCATCATGGAGACTCACCTCGACACCACGCTGTGCCAACGCGTAAGCAACCGAGGACCCGGCAATACCTGCACCTGCCACCTCGATGGGCATGGACGGGCGGACTGGGAGTGGCTCGGGCGGCCTCAGCCACGGCGCTACTCGAGCGTCCTGATTGACCTGTTGCAAGGTGGCCGCCAGCACTTCGCGTTTGCCCGGCCATCCCTTCCGTTTGCGTACCGCAAAACCCGCATCAGTCAGGTTTCGTCTCACCCAACCGGCCACGGTGAAGCTGGCCAGCTTACATCCACGCTTGCCCAATCGGGCCAACTCGCTCATCACTGCCGGCGACCACATCGCCTCATTGACACGGGGGGCGAATCCGTCGAGATAGATGGCGTCGGCCCTGGCCTCCAGCTGAGACAGGCAATCGAGCACATCCCCATACATCAGGGTCAGACAAACCCCGTCACTCAGCCAGCGACGATGAAACCCGGGCACCGGTGGCGGCATGCGTTGAAGCCAGTCGGCTGCCAGATCAGTCAACTCAGCGTTGGCCTGCACGGCGCGCTTGATCTGCTCGACCGTCATCGGGTGTTTTTCGACTGATAGATAGTGCAGTTGTTGCTGCCCGGTCCTGAATTTCCGCCATGCCCGGCGGGTGACCAAAAAGTTCAGACCGGCACCAAAACCAGTCTCGACGATGACGGTTCGCTTCTGAAACGCAGCCGGGAACTCGCAGCCGGCTACAAATACTTGCTCGGCCTCGGTAATGGCATCAGCACTGCAGTAGCGATCACCGTACTCGGTCGAATACGGTACGCCGTCTTGCCAGTCGAGCTTTGCAGTGTGAATCGCACGGTAAGCTGGCAGTTTTCCGGTCATTGCACAGCGAGCAAACGGTCGACCAGACGCTCCGTTTCGCGCATGGGTTTGATTGCTGACAACTGCAGCGGCTCGCTAATCGCTGTTAGGCGACCGTCCTTTTTGAGCGTTTGATGAAAGCGAGCAAACCTGCGGTGCGAGGTGGCAGGAACGTCGCAGTACACCGGCCGCCCGGTCGCCAAGGCCTCGCACACCATACTGACGCTATCGGGCGTGACCACCAGAGCATCAGAAAGGGCCAGGATGCCCGCGTAAGGGTTGTCATTATCACCGTCAGCCTGAGGGTCAAACAGCTGAGCGCCCAGATCTGCCAGTCGCGGACGCAACCAGGCAGTCAGGTCAGGATCAGTCCTGCGAGAAACGGTTGCCAGCACTGAGGCCTTGCGCTGAACGGCCCAGTGCTCAATACGTCGCAAAGTGGTCGCGACGGTATTGGCATCAATGGTGAACGCGGAGTTGCTGCCACCGACCAGAAAGCCAATGACTGGACCGGAACCTGCCTGCAACTTTGGGCGCCATGTGGCAGCGGCATCGCTTAACCACCGATCCGTGATCGGCGTTAGCGCGCCACAAAAAGTCAAAACGTTGCTGCCATCAATTTGATCATGCTCGGGCAACAACAAGTGATCGAACTCATCTGCAATTAGCCCGGGATAGAGGATCTGATATGTCTGCATTTGTGGCCAGCGCCGCTTTAGCAGGCGACAGGCCAAAGCGGCACGTCGGCCTACCGTGATCAACATGTTTGGCGGCTGTTGCGGTAGCGGTGGCGCATACCAGACGCGGCGCTTGCAACCTGGAAGCAGGCGTGGTGCAAAGGTCTCGATCAGGCCAGTGACGTGGACCTCAAAAAATCGAGGTTGTGGGGTTGCAAGCCGCTCAGCCAGCGCCCGGGCCAGTGCTGTACCCTGTGACAAATGGCCGGCCTTGCCATCGGAAACTACCCAAATTGGGCCATCGCTCATTGACTTTCGTCGGACGCCACTTTTGGCAACGAAAACCGCAGCACCAGATAGCCCAGCACCGCCGAAAGCACTGTCCCTACCAGAATGCCGAGGCGGTCACTTGCAATGTCGTGAGGGCTAATCTCAAAGGCCAGGCTGGAAATAAACAGGCTCATGGTGAAGCCGATTCCGCTCAGCACCGAAACACCGTACAGGCTCATCCAGTTCACGCCTTTCGGGCGCTCCGCCAAACCGAGCCACACAACGACAGCCGCGAACAGGAACACGCCAACTTGCTTTCCGACAAACAGGCCGAGGGCAATTCCGAGTGGAACGGGCGCCAATAAAGTATCGACTGACAGTCCAGTCAGGTTGATACCGGCGTTGGCGAACGCAAATAACGGCAGTATGGCGAAGGCCACCGTAGGGTGCAGATTGTGCTCAAGCTCACGCAAGGGCGATCGGCCGTTTTCATTCTGCGCACGCAAGGGAATAAAAAATGCAAGCACCACACCGGCCAATGTCGCGTGCACACCGGATTTCAGGACCGCAAGCCACAAGATCACACCGACAAACAAGTAAGGTTCGACCTTGGTCACACCGCGATAATTCAACACCCAAAGAATGGGAACCGTAATCGCGGCAAATACCAAAGCGGTGACCGACAAGTCATCGGTATAGAACAGCGCAATGATGACAATCGCGCCGATATCATCGCCAATGGCCAAAGACACCAAAAACACTTTCAAGGCAATCGGCACACGGCTTCCCAGCAGCGCCAGAATGCCCAGCGCGAAGGCAATGTCGGTAGCCGCCGGAATGGCCCAGCCAGCCCGTGCCACTGGGTCGTCGTAGTTGAACCACAGATAGACCAGCGCTGGCACGATGATGCCGCCCAGCGCGGCTGCTACGGGCATAACGACCTTGCGCATGGAAGACAATTCGCCTTCCAAAATTTCTCCTTTCAGCTCCATGCCAACGAGAAAAAAGAACACGGCCATCAAACCATCATTGATCCACAGCAACAAGGGCTTGGCCACTTCCAGGGACCCCACTTGCACGGCTACGGGAATGTTCAGAAACATCGCGTAGTAGCTGGCCAGCGGCGAGTTGGCGACAATTAGCGCAACCACCGTTGCCCCCATCAGCATCAGGCCACCAGCCGTCTCCAGCTTTAGAAATTCCTTGATTGTGTCGATCATGTTCTAACCGCCCTTGAAATTAGACATCAACATAGCAGATTGCTGCGTGTGGCAGAAAAACGGTGCCTTGGTCTGTTACTGCGTTTTCACCAGCACCCTGGCGAACTTGCGCTTTCCAACCTGCAGCACCACATGCGTGCCGTCGCTGAGTTTGACGCCAGATTCGACGCGTTCTCCGTCCAGTTTGACCGCGCCCTGTTTCAGCATCCGATTGGCCTCTGAACTGGATGGGCACAAGCCCGCCTCTTTCAGCACGTAAGCCAACGGCAGGGCCTCGCCGGTCCCGGTTACCGTTACCTCGTCGATGTCTTCAGGCATCTCACCCTGCCGAAAGCGGGCAATGAAGTTTTCGCGCGCCGCCGTCGCTGCCGCCGTGTCGTGGAACCGCGCCACCAACTCCTCGCCCAGCAAAAATTTCACATCACGCGGGTTCTTGCCTTCGGCAATGCTGATCTTGAAGCCCTCGATGTCCGACAGCGGCCGGAAGCTGAGCAGTTCGAAATAGCGCCACATCAGCTCATCAGACACCGACATCACCTTGCCGAAAATCTCATCCGGTGACTCGTCGATGCCAATGTAGTTGCCCAGGGACTTGGACATTTTCTGCACGCCATCGAGCCCTTCAAGCAGCGGCATGGTCAGTACGATCTGCGGGTCTTGCCCATACTGGCCTTGCAAATGGCGACCGACCAGCAGATTGAATTTTTGATCAGTCCCGCCGAGCTCCACGTCTGCTTTCAAAGCGACCGAATCGTAACCTTGAACCAGCGGATACAGGAATTCATGGATGGCAATGGCCTGCTCGGACTTGTACCGCTTGGCAAAATCATCGCGCTCCAGCATGCGGGCCACCGTGTACTTGGCGGTCAGTTGCACCATGTCAGCAGAGCTCATCTGGCCCATCCAGCGCGAATTGAAGTCCACCGTGGTCAGTTCAGGATCAAGAATTTTGAATACCTGTTCCTTGTAGGTGGTGGCGTTTTCAAGAACTTGTTCGCGCGTTAGCGGTTGGCGGGTGACATTTTTGCCCGTGGGATCACCAATCATGCCGGTGAAGTCACCTATCAGGAAGATGACCTCATGCCCCAACTGCTGAAATTGGCGCATCTTGTTGATAAGAACTGTGTGGCCCACGTGCAGGTCCGGCGCAGTCGGGTCAAATCCCGCCTTGACTCGCAGCGGTTTTCCCTTCTTCAGCTTGCTTTCCAGCTCGTCCAGCTTGATCACTTCATCGGCGCCACGGCAAATGAGTTCTATCGCTTGGTTCAGATCAGACATGTCGCTTCGATCACGTTTACGCAAAGCGCGACATTGTACCCCGTTGTCGATGTGTCGTGGGTCTGGACAGCAGCGCGATGTAAGGTGATCTTAAGCTACCAGCGACTGACTGAGATCGACCTCGGATGAAGCAACAGACCGATACGCGCAACAGTGTCCACCCGTGCTCGCCACATAGATCACCGAAAACCGATGCGTGCCTAGCTCAAAGACGTCTCCACACATCAGTCGACGGCGCTCAAACACCCGTATGCCGTTGACCCGGGTTCCGTTGGCCGAACCTGCATCACACAAATACAGTCGGCCCTGGCGGACAAAGACCAAAGCGTGCTTTCTGGACATCATCGCGTCCGCAACCTGCAAGGTGCTCCCTGGCCCTCGCCCTATGATGATTGGACAACGACCAACCGCCGTTGATTGGCCTGACTCCGAAACCACATGCCATTGGCCAGACCGCTGTGTTCGTCGATTCTGCATCGCCCTTCCTCTGTTGCTGATCAGCCAAAAAAACTGGCTCTGATAGCTAAAACGAGAAAATGGGCCAAACCCGACAAAAGGTTTGCTGGAAATACTCGCATGTGGGCGTCATGCCGAGTGCAACCGTTCAGGATTCGACGGGGTCCTGAACCCGCAAGCCTGCCATTGGAATGCTGACAACGAAGTGTGCGCCCTGCCCGCCTGTCGCGACGCATCGGATCGTGCCGTTGAACACCTGTGTGACCAGGTTGTAGACGATATGCATACCCAAGCCACTGCTACCCGACTTTCTCGCGGTAGTAACAAAAGGCTCGAATATATGCGCCCGTACCTCGTCAGAAATACCACAACCATTGTCGGTGTAATTGAGCAGGATACGGTCCGCACCGACATCCATCTTGATATGAATGCTGGGCTTTTCCACGCCAACAAAGGCATGCGTCGCTGAGTTGACTACAAGGTTCTGAATCAACTGGTAGACGGCGGCAGGGTCGGTTTGAATCGTTGCCGTGCCATTCATCTCCATCTCAAGCTTGATTCTGCTCTTGTACACCGGTTGCAGCGACAGCAATACATCGTTCATATAGTCGGCAAGGTCAAACGTTTTGCGTCGTTCGTGGCTCTGATCCACCGCAACTCGTTTGAAGCTCTTCACCAGATCGCTGGCTCGTTGCATGCTGCCAATGACAATCTTCAGCCCTTCCTCAAGCACACCGGCAAATCGCGCCAGATCAGGATCGTTGCGCAACCTTTCATAGACGGCATCGGACTTTTGCTGCAAGTGCGAGGCCGCGGTCAGAGTGATGCCCAATGGGGTGTTCAATTCGTGGGCGACACCGGACACCAGGTTGCCGAGCGCAGCCATTTTTTCCCTTTCCACCAGCAAATCCCTTGCGCTAGCCAACTCGCGTGTACGCTCTTGCACCTTCTCTTCCAGGCGTTGATTCAAATCTTCCAACGCCAGTAGCGCCTGCATCCGTTGATTGACGTTGCGACGTGTGCCCGCAATCAGTGTGGCCCGTTGGTCGGGATCGCGGCGCACGACCACACCACGGGCCTGAAACCACTGCCACTGGTCGCCGATCAGGCGTCGATACATCACTTCCAACGCATCCGTCTCGCCACGCGCATGGCGTTGCAGCTGCTCCAACGATGACTTGCGATCGTCGACATGCATTTTGTTCGCCAACTCATCGAGATCTTCGGGCTCAGAATCAATGAAAGCGCCACGATCGCGGTCGTAGTAGGTCAGCGACACGGTATTGGCCATCGGGTCGTAATACCAAAGCTCGTCGCCGCTGCCCCATAGTGCCAGGCGCAAACGCTCTGCGCTTTCCTCCAGCGCCGTTTGTTGCCGCTGCTGTTCAGCCAACCTGGCCAAGCGTGAGCGTAGCGGCAGCCAAATCAGGATAGCCAGCAAGGCAATGTAGGCGACGACGGCCCAGGCACTTCGCCAAACGGGCGGTGGGGCATGTACCGAGAGCGCCGTCACGTCGCTCCACTCAATGCCATCAAAGCCGGCTTTCACTTCAAAGGTGTACTTGCCAGGCGTGACGTGGGTATAGGTAGCGCTACTGGCCCCGGCGGGCACATCGATCCAGTCCTGATCCAGTCCCACCATGCGATAGGCATAGCGAATGTTCCGAATCTGGTCATATCGAGGCGAGCTAAACCGAATGGTCAACAGATAGTCTTCGGGATAGATGGTCAGGCGCTCGGAATAGGGCGGTGCGGCCAGCAGTCTCGGCTCTTCACCGCCTACTTGCGCCCGGCGGTTGAGCACCAGCACTTCGGTAATGGCCACCGACGGGATTGACGTTGGAAGCTCATATTCGTCCGGCTCGACAACCAGCAAGCCTCGCCCGCCGAAATACAAACGACCGCTCCGGGCCTTGAAATAGGAGCCAATAAAGAAGCCATCCTCCTGCACCCCTTCGGCAACGCCAAAGTTGCGCACGGTTCCGTCCACGCCTACTCTTGAAATGCCGACTGCGGTACTCACCCAGAAGTTGCCGTCAGCATCTTCGAGAATTCCGCCTATCGAGTCAGATTGCAGCCCGCCAACTGTTTCCACCGCCAACACGGTACGGTGATCAGGGCTGAGGGTCACCTTGTTCAATCCTCCGCCCTGGGTGCCTACCCACAACACATCCTGGTCAGACTGCAGCTCCAGGGTTGATATTGAGCTGTGCGTCAACGGCTTCTCCGACTGCCGGTCAAGCACCAGCAACACCTGATCTTCGTCGATGCTGTAAAGCGCAAGGCCTCTGTCGGTCCCTACCCATATCAGGTCACCATCCAACATCGCTTCTGTGGCAGAGTCAGTGAGGAAGCCATCTTCGCTGCGCAATATCCACTGAATGTCCAGCGTTTCAACATCGAGGATGGCCAGTCCCTTGTTGCGTGTGGCAACAATCATGCGGCCGCCGTCGATGCCGAGATAGTCAATCACCGAACCGCTCAATGGCTGACGGGCAGTGGTTTGATAAAGCCGCTCTTCAGGATCGATCGTTGCCAGCGTGCCGTCATTGGCGACCGACCATATCAAGCCTGTATTTCGATCAAGAGCCAAAACCCGACCCAATTCCGCAGTACCATCGGATTGCAGGTCCGCGTCGACTTGTACAGTCTCGAAGATGCCTTGCTGTTCATTCCAGCGAGCGACACCAATGCTGCGGTAGAAAGCAGACCAGATGCCACCCTGATGGTCTTCAACCATCGATGCCACACTATTGTTGCCAGCGTAGCTAGGTTCATCTTCATTGCCCAACACACGAAACGGCGCCGCCTGCGCTGGCAGCATATTGATTCCAGCCAGCCAGGTGCCGACCCAGACATTGCCCTGATCATCCTCGTATATGGTGGAAATAAAATTTTGAGACAGGCTGTTTGGGTCATCCGGACGCGAAACGAAGTGCTCTAGCGCTTGTCCTGGCCCTTTCATCCGATAAAGACCGCGTGACGAGCCGATCCACAGTTGCTCCTTCGAATCGAACTCGAAATCAAACACGTCTGGCACATCGGCTGCCTGACAATTGCCCGGCAGCCCGGTCCCCAGGTCCACACAACCGATGCCATCATCGGACCCGACCCACAGCACGGACCCATCCCAAACCTCGGTCACTGCGTGAACGTCGGTGGGTGTGGCAAGAACCTGTGTCAGCGTGACTTGGTCCGCGGTAGCATTGGCGCGCCACAACCCGCTGTTGGAGGTCAAAACCCATACCTGTTGTCGTTGATCGATGTAAAACCTTTGCATTTCGCCGGGGTTGCCAACCCGAACAGCCATGGCATTCTCGTCATTCAGATCCAGCAGCCACACACCCCTATCCTTGCTGCCGATCCACAGGCGATGTTTCGAATCGATGACCAGAGCGTTAATCCCTACATCCTGAACACCCTCACCCAGCGGGATTTGTTCAAACTCGTCGCTCATGGTATTGAACCGAATTAGACCGGCGTAGCGAGTGCCCAACCATAGCGTCCGGCCATCCGGGTCTCCGGCCAGGCTCATGATGTAGTGGTCTTCCAAGCCCTTCGAGTTGGCGATTGAGTAGATGCGAAATTGATAACCGTCGAAACGGTTAAGTCCCTGTTGGGTGCAAAACCACATGAAACCGTTTGGATCTTGCCAGGCACACAAAATTGAAGGCTGGGACAAGCCCTCGGCGATGCCGAAGTGCTGAAAACGCACGTCAGTTGCGGCATGCGCAACCGTCCCCATCAGTGACACACTGAACAGGATGATGAGCAATTGCCGTTTCACGTTTTCAATCTCATAGCCCCTCAAAGTGCTTGTCACACGCTGTTGATCAATCGACTGCTACAGCATCAATCAACCAGGGACGAGCCTTCAATAGGGTACACGAGCCAAAACCGCCGGTCGCAACACTGGCCAGGTTTGACCAAATGTTACGTTCTTGCCATTTTTTGCTTTTTTGTTTTTTAGATACGCACGACCCAACAGCGCAGCAAAAACCACGGACAAGCATGGTTGGCCAGCGCGCGCAAACGAGCCTTTAACTTCGCAGGCCGAGCCGGCTGGCATAATGCACCGAATGAGCCCGGTACTTCACTATATTCATGATCCGATGTGCTCCTGGTGCTGGGGGTTTCGCCCTTGCTGGGATCAGATTCGGGCCGAAATGCCTCAACAAATTGAAGTTCGGCAATGGCTAGGCGGGTTGGCGCCGGATAGTGAGGAACCCATGCCGATGGCGTTGCGGGCCACAATCCAGAATCATTGGCGAACAATTGAGCAACAACTGGGCACCCAATTCAATCATGCATTCTGGACCGAGTGCGAACCGCGCCGTTCAACCTGGATCGCCTGCCGGGCAGTGATTGCGGCACGCAACCAGGGGCAAGAGGAAAGTATGATCTTGGCCATTCAACATGCGTATTACCTGCAGGCACGCAACCCTTCAGAAGCTGAAACCCTGAGTACACTGGCGACCGAAATTGCCCTCGATGTGCAGCAGTTTGAAATTGACTTGTTCTCACCGCACACCAACCAGCAGCTGGCATTCGAGATACAAACCAGCAGACAATGGCCCATCAGCGGCTTTCCGTCGTTGCTCATTGAGCACCAGCGGCGGATTGCCAAGCTGCCATTTAACTATGCAGACCCTGGAAGTACACTCAAAACACTAAACACATTGGTGAACCCATGAACTCCAACCGACTACTTGGCCTAGTGTTGCTGGCAGCTGGCATTGTACTGGGCTACTACGGCTACAATGCAACGGAGTCCCCGCTTGAACAGGTCTCCAAAGAGCTTACCGGGCATTTTAGTGACGAAACAATGGCCTACCTTGTCGGTGCCGGAGTGAGTGCCGCCGCCGGCCTATTCCTCTTGCTCAAGCGATGAATGCGAAGCGAGAAATAACCTTATTGCTGGGGGAGTGGCAATCCGGCGACCCAAAGGCTACCGATCAATTGGTCGAGCTGATCTATCCAACATTGAAACGCATCGCCTCAAACCAGCTCCGAGCCAGCCCTGCCGACCTCACGTTGCAAACGACCGAACTGGTCAATGAAGCCTATCTGAAGTTGTCAGAACAGCAACGAACTCAATGGCAAAGTCGCTCGCATTTTTTTGCCATCGCCGCTCGAGCCATTCGCCGCATCATGGTCGATCAAGTGCGACGACGCCTCGCCGACAAACGCGGTGGCAAGATAGAAAAAGTCCCGTTGGATGAAGACCTGGAGGTTGCCGCGCCCGGTGGCTATCCAAACTGGATCGTTCTCGATTCGGCGATGCACGAGCTGGAACAAATCAACGCCAACGCGGCAAAAGTCGTTGAGCTTCGGTACATCGTTGGCTTGACCATTGAAGAGACCGCAGAGGCCACCGACCGTGGCTATGCCACGGTGGTGCGAAACTGGCGATTTGCTCGCGCCTGGCTGCGCGACCGACTCGGTGAGTATCGGGTTTAGCGACTCGTTTTTACGTGACACCAGGTTAGGGGCCGCCAAGAGCCACCGCTGGCTTGCCCATAGACCGGCAATCGATATCGGTAATAAACAGTCCGTGTGACAAGTTCAACTCACCGGTACGTCGACAGCTCAAGGTGTAGAGTTGACCATCGGTGACATCCTCGATCTGGTATATGTCGCTATCGCCTGTCGACTGATTTTCGACGAGCATGTTGTCAGGGTCCTCACAGACCATGCCCATGAATTGCTCGCCGGGAGTGACGATGACATAGTCAAGCTCACAACCGAGTTCAAAAGACGAGTTATCGAAGTAAAACCGCGCTGACCCTACTTGAGGTCCGTTGGCCCATAGCAAGTTGGACGTCAAAAACAAAGCACATACGACCGACAATTTAGTGTAGAAAGGATGCATTACTTAATCTCTCATTGGTTGATTGGGGCGGCCAGATCAGTCGATAAAACACACGATGGCATCTTGCGACGCATGAATCTGATCAGGCTGTTATTGGTTGGCGCGCAAGGCGGCCGAAAACCCGATCACCGAACAAGTAGGTTTTCGCAATGAGCGCTTCGCCGGGGCAAAACGGATCGACCATCAACGGTAACGTGACGACATGACGATAGAATTGAGCAAATCGCTTCGGCTGATGGACCACGAGGTTGAGCTGACCGCGATACGGGCCCAGGGTGCCGGTGGCCAAAACGTCAACAAAGTGGCATCAGCGATTCACCTTAGGTTCGATATTCGCGCCTCGTCGCTGCCCGATGACATCAAATCAAGATTGCTGAGCCTGGCAGATCAGCGAATTTCCACTGAGGGCGTTGTTGTCATCAAGGCTCAGCGATTCCGAACGCAGGACAAGAACCGGGAAGACGCCTTGACCAGACTGCGGGAGCTTGTTGTCGGCGTACTGAAGAGGCCAAAACCCAGGCGACCGACCAAACCCAGCAAACGATCCAGACAAAAACGAATGGATAGCAAGACGAAAAGAGGTGCGATCAAGGCATTGCGCGGCAAGGTTGTCGACTAAAACTTCTGATAGAAATGGCCCGTGTCATTTGCAATTGTCAGTCACTGATACTATGGTTGCCGGCTTTTCCGCACGAGTTCTTACACGCGCGTCACGCGCGAGGCCTATCCATGACCACGACCAATCAGTCATTACAAACGTGGGTTGACTCTGTTGCCCGCATGACCCAACCCGACCAGATCCACTGGTGCACTGGGTCCGACCAAGAAAACCGGCAGCTGATCGACCTGATGCTCGGCACCGGAGATCTGATCGAACTCAACCAAGATACGCATCCGAATTGCTATCTGCACCGGTCCAGCCCTTCTGATGTTGCTCGCGTAGAGCACTTGACCTTCGTTTGCACCAGCGACAAGGAAGATGCTGGCCCGAACAATCACTGGATGGCCCCAGCTGATGCTCACGCCAAAGTGGACGCCCTTTTCGAAGGCGCCATGAAAGGTCGCACCATGTATGTCATACCATACTGCATGGGCCCAATCGAATCACCGCTGTCCCGCTGTGGTGTAGAGATTACAGACAGCCCCTACGTGGTGGCCAACATGCGACTGATGACGCGCATGGGTGCCCCGGCACTGGCTCGCATTGAGCGCGAAGGCACCTTCGTCAAAGGCTTGCATTCGATTGGTGAGCTGGACCCCGAGAAACGCTACATCATGCACTTCCCGGAAGAGCTGACCATCAAGAGTATCGGCTCCGGCTACGGCGGCAACGCTTTGCTTGGCAAGAAGTGCCATGCCTTGCGTATCGCCAGCCATCAGGCACGAAGCGAAGGCTGGTTGGCCGAGCACATGCTGATTCTGGGGCTGGAAAGCCCGGAAGGCGAGACCCATTATGTGGCCGCAGCCTTCCCATCAGCTTGTGGCAAGACCAACCTTGCCATGCTGATTCCACCCGAAGGCTATGAAGGCTGGAAGGTGTACACCGTCGGTGATGATATTTGCTGGATGCGCCGTGGTGAAGATGGTCGCTTGTGGGCTATTAATCCAGAAGCTGGATTCTTTGGTGTTGCGCCGGGCACCGGCCCGAACACCAACCCGACGGCATTGGCCATGCTCGATCGCGACGCGATCTTCACCAACGTTGCAGTAACGGCTGACAATCAGCCGTGGTGGGAAGGCAAGTCGGACGATGAGACGCCGGCCAAAGACTGGCAGGGTCGCGACTATGATCCGGCCAATGGTCCGTCGGCACATCCGAACTCTCGCTTTACCGTTTCTATCAAGCGATGCCCCAGTTACTCCGATCAGGCAGAAGCACCGCAGGGCGTACCTATTTCAGCGATTATCTTTGGTGGTCGACGTGAATCTCTGGTTCCGCTGGTGTTTGAAGCCAAGGACTGGGAGCACGGCGTTCTGGTCGGCGCGTCCATGGCCTCTGAAACCACCGCAGCTGCAACCGGCAAAGTCGGTATTGTGCGGCGCGACTCAATGGCCATGAAGCCATTTTGCGGTTACAACTACGCTGACTACTTCGCCCACTGGCTCAGCTTCGGCGAGCAAGCAGAGGGGCTGCCGAAAATCTTCCACGTCAACTGGTTCCGAAAGGATGACGACGGCAAATTCATGTGGCCTGGCTTTGGTGACAACCTGCGTGTTCTGGAATGGATTATCGACCGCTGCAAGGGCAGTGTAGATGCCACCGAGACAGCGATTGGCTATTTGCCGACCGACAACGGCATCAATCGTGACGGGCTTGAAATCGATCAGGCTGAAATGGACGCCTTACTGAAGGTCGATCAGAAGGGTTATGCCGCCGAGATGGACTCAATTGGCGATTACCTGGATGGTTTTGGTGACCGCATGCCGGCGGCCATGCACGAGCAGCTGGAAAAGGTTCGCTCGGAGCTTTAGGAGTTCAGAAAAAGCGAGTGCCGAGCAAGGCACTCGCTTTGGTTGCTGACAATCATTCAATCAGACTGATGGTCTGCATCAGCTGGCGGCGCAGCTCGTCGTCTTGCTCCATCGCCAGCAGCTCCAACAAGCCTTCAACATCGTCCAACACCATCAATGCTTCCATGGTTGCCTCACGTTCAGAATAGGGCGCTTCAGCATACTGTGCTATCAAGGCATTGGCCGCCTTTGTGCTACCGGTGATGGAGATCGCTTCGATCGCCTGGATACGCAGATTCGGCTCAGTCTCTACTTCGATGACTTCGATCAGTTGATCCACGTCTCCAGCAATGGCCAGCGATTCAAGCACTGATTGCCGCAGGCCGACGTCCTCGAGCCCTGAGTACAGCCCCTTGAGTAGATCGGTGCGCCCCAGCAAACCCAGAACTTCAATCGCTGCCGTGCGCAGTCCCGAATCCTGCTCTTCGGCGATCACGCGCCGGGCCAGTTCAACCTCGTCGGCATCGTTGACCATTACCAGAGCTTCGAGAACCATTTCCTTCTCTTCGATGGTGTCGGCCCGATCATAAGCCTCGGACAGCCACTGGGGAGCCTGCGATCCACCGGACACGACGAGCGCCTCGAACAGGGTGCGGCGCAACTCAGGGTCGGTTTCCTGCTGATACGCCGATTCCAGCGCTTCGGTCTGATTGGCAATCATTAGCGCCTCGATCAAGGCCCGACGCGTCTCAAGGTCATCAGTTTTCTGATACAAACCGGTCAGATGCTGACCCAGATCCATCACGCCCATCAATTGAATGATTTCGCGGCGTAGTTCATCGTCCGCAGTGACTTCGAAGGCGTCCAACACCGCCTGATCAGCATCGGCAACCAAATAGGCGTGTAGAACCGCTCGGCGCAACTCCGTATCCTGTTCGCGCTGATAAATCTCAGTCAACAGCGCGATTGCCTCATCGTCGCCACTCATGCCAAGCATGTGTACTGCTTCTCTACGCAGCTGCAGATCAGGGCTATTTCGCACCATTTCCACCACCATCTCTCGTGCTTGCGGGTGATTACTCATACCGACCACAAACAAGGCCTGACGACGCAGCTCGGACGCGTCGGATTCTGACAGCATTTGACGCACCTCGGCGATGGCGCGTTCAGGGTCCTGGTGCATCAACTGGCTTAGCTTGAACAGACGCAATTCAGGATCATCATTGATCGCCGCCAACTCGTGGGTACGGCTTCCACACTCGCTGGCCAGGGCTTCGCCATCGTCGCGCCAGTCGCTTTGCGGATAGTGCCGATTCAGTTCACGCAAGGCCCGGCGCCCGTCCAGCTGCCGACCGGAACGACACAAGGCGAAGGCGCGCCAGTACCAGGTTGCATCGGCGAGTTGTTCATCTTCCTGCTCGGCCGCCACCATCAGTTCGATCGCGCGATCCCAATCCTGGGCACGAATTGCCTGTTGACCCGCTTCATAGCTTTCCGATTGCGCCAATACAAGTGTGCTGGCCAGCGTCAGAATCGCGCTGCAAAAAATCGTTTTCAGTGACATCTTTATCGTCCTGCTATCGGTGTTCATATCGTTGTCCTTTATATGGACAGACCAGAGGTCTTGTTCGGTTGTGTCGCCAGTTCAGACTGCATCACCCGCACCCGCAGCAGCCAGGTATCCTGTGCCTCAGTCTGCAGACGCTGTCGTACTCTTGGGCTGGCTACTGCTGTTTCATGGCTCAGCTCAATCAGCAGCGGTTCGAGCTCGCGCAGCAATTGCGCCAGTCGGTGTTGCTCGGCATTCTCTGCCGCAACTCTCACCACGCGGTTTTTCAACAGCATTTCTGCCGCCCATGTGTTGATGTCGGCCGGGGCGCTCTGATTAGCCAGCCCGGTTAGCAGTACATCCATTTGTTGCAAGTAACTGGCTGAATAGCTAGCCAGCACGCGACCGGAATTGACTGAGGAGGCAAGCTGCGGCGGGTTGGAAATAGAGTCTGCAACGGGTGCCGTTTGGCGGCCCAGGATGAAAGCCACGCCAATGGCCGCGAGGACCGAAGCGAATGCCGCGGTTGGCTTTAGCCAGGCCGAGGACCATGGTTTCCGAGCCGGGCCTTGGTCTGCTAGCGTCGGCACCAGCTTCTGCCAAACCTCAGCGCCGTAGTCTGACGATCGGGATGGCGGCTCCATCGCCACGTCGAGGGCACTGAGCTGCTCAGACAACACCGCGAGCCGGTTCGTGAGCTGTGGATCTTCGGCGACACGGCGCACCAGATCAGCATCGCTGTGCTCACCGTAGTAGACCAATACCAGGTCGTCGTCAGTAATTTTCTTCATTGGCTATAACCCTCCTGCTCAGTTAGCGGAGTCAATGTTTCTCGCATCTTGCGCACAGCACGAAAGATCGCTTGTTTGGTGGCGCTGCCGTTGATCTTCAGCAACGCAGAGATCTCGGCGATGGAATGACCTTCGAAGTGACGCAGCATCAGTGCGGCACGTTCAACCTCTGTCAGCGACTTCATCGCCACCTGCATCTGTTTGCGCAGATCGGCGGTCTCGGCTGGACAGGCCGAGCGCTCACCCATGGGCTCGCGCTCAAGTTCCGGTGCCTCATATTTGCTACGGCTGCTTTGCTTGCGTAAAGCATCCATCGCCGTGTTCACAGTGATGCGGTGCAGCCAGGTTGAAAACTGCGCGCGGTAATCAAACTGGTCGAGCCGGGTCCAGGCCTTGAGGAAACTGTCCTGCACCACATCATTGGCGGCGTCTTCGCTGCCCATCAAACGCCAGGCCAGCCGGAACACACGCTCGGAGTGTTCCATCACCAATTGGCGAAACGCCATTCGGTCGCCGCGCTGCGCTTTTTTGATGAGCTTTAGTTCTAAGGTTTCCATTTGCTGACTTGGACGGCGGTCAATTGAATATGGTTAGCATCGGTTTTGTAGCGGGCCCCAAGCCACGAACGAGCATGATACGCTTTGCGCCCTCCACCTTGCTCGAGAACCCGCATGGCCCGTACCCGCCACCTCAACGCTGATGGCACACCGCAATTCAGCAACCGCCTGGCTGAGCAATCCAGTCCCTATCTAAAACAACATGCGCACAACCCTGTTGATTGGCACCCGTGGGGAGACGACGCCTTTGCGTTGGCGCGGCAGCGCAAAGTGCCGGTGTTACTGTCAATCGGCTATTCGACCTGCCATTGGTGTCATGTCATGGAGCATGAGTCCTTCGAGGATCTCGAGATCGCCCAATACATGAATGAACACTACATATGCATCAAGGTCGACCGCGAGGAACGGCCTGATATTGATGCCATTTACATGGCGGCAGTCCAGGCTATCTCCGGCCATGGCGGCTGGCCCATGACGGTCTGGCTGACCGCGGACGCCAAACCGTTCTATGCCGGTACTTACTTCCCACCGCGCGAAGGGGTGCGCGGCGCACGGGTCGGATTCTTGTCGGTGTTGCGGGAGTTGAAGCGCATCTTCGACCAGGAACCGGACAAAGTCAGTCAATCCAGTTCCGAGCTGAGCGACTATCTGCAACGTGTCTTGAGTCAACCGGCTGCGGGCGAAATACCCGATGAGTCGTTGCCGAAAGAAGCCTGCGAGGCCTACCTGCAGCGTGTTGACTGGGATCAGGGTGGTGTGCGCGGTGCACCCAAGTTTCCCTCCAGCTTGCCAGCCACGTTATTGCTGGAGCGCTATGCGATTGGCGGTGAAAAACCATTGTTGGATGCCGTCACCACCAGCCTCAAAGCCATGGCCGACGGCGGCCTGCATGACCAGTTCGGCGGTGGTTTTCATCGCTACTCCGTCGACGACCGCTGGCTGGTTCCGCATTTCGAAAAGATGCTGTACGACAACGCCCTGCTGGTGATGGACTACTTGCACGCCTATCAGCTGACCGGTGACCAGTACTTCAAACGCATTGTTGAAAGAACCCTGGATTATGTCCGCCGCGAAATGACCGCGACGGGCGGTGCCTTCTTCTCAGCCACCGACGCCGACAGCCTGACCCCTGACGGTACGTCTGAGGAAGGCTGGTTCTTCACCTGGACATACGATGAGCTGGAGCAGGTGCTGTCCGCCGATGATGCAACATTGATCGCCAGAGTATTCAGTTTTACCGATGAGGGTCACTTTGAAGGACGGAACATTCCGCACCTTACTGAGTCATTGCAGTCATTGGCCGAAGAAAACCAATGCTCGCCGCAAGCGCTACAGAGCAAACTCGACGCGTTGACCGAGCGCCTGTACCAACACCGCGCCACGCGACCAGCCCCAGGCCTGGACGACAAGATACTCAGTGCCTGGAACGGTTTGATGATCAGCGCATTCGCCAAAGCCGGGCACGTGTTGGCGCGCGCTGACTACGTTCAGGCCGCTGTCGCAGCGGCGACGTTCATCGAAGCGGAAATGGTGACCAACAGCCGTCTGCTTCGCAGCCACGGCAGTGGCATCGCGGGGTTTCTGGATGATTACTCATTCATGATCCAGGGCTATCTGGACCTGTTTGTTGCAGAGCCGAACGCGCATTGGTTGCAAGCGGCAATGGCCCTGGAGTCGGTGCTCGATCGGCACTACAAAGACAACAACGGGGGCTATTTCATGACCGCCAACGACCAACCGGCGTTGCTGGCCAGAGAAAAGCCTCGTCACGATGGCGCTGAACCGTCAGGCAACTCGATCATGGCGATCAATCACCTGCGGCTGTATACCCTGACCGACGATGACGCATTTCGCCAACGGGCGGTGGCAACCATCGAGTCATTCTCACAAGCGTTGTCTCAACAAGCGATGGCCATGGCGCATATGACCAGGGCGCTGCAGATGCTCAACAACGGACAAAAGCTGCTAGTGATCGTTCGCCCAACGGGCAGCGCACCGCAGTTGGCTGCAGATATGGTCGCCACAGCACACCGGACCTTGCCTGCGGCAGTCGCCACATTGTCGATTGAAGAAGGGGACCCTCAGCAAGCCCTGGCGCACCTTGTACCGGCGCTGACTGACAAAGCGACGAAGGAGGGACGGGTCACCGCCTTCCTGTGCAGTCAATCATCCTGCATGGCGCCGTGCACCGAGGTCACTGCACTTGAGCAGCAGATGAGCCTATGACGCCAGCATAAAACGCGCGATTTGGGCGGCGGCAGGCTGCGGCTGCTTGAGGGTAGAGAAATGTCTGGCCTGGCCGCCAGCAAAGGCCTCACCCGGCAGCACATGTTTTTCGATATCGGCAGCGACCAATCGCTTCAGCAGCTGGTCCAGGGTTGATTCCGGGACCAGCTCGTCGTCCGCCATCGCCAGTCCCAAAACCCGACCTGTAAAAGAGGTCAGGGCCTGTTCGTTGTCGCTGCTGCACCGCTCAACAAGATACTGACCACTGCGCACTGTGCTCGACCAGTCCGCCATCACACTGCGAGCCTCACGCCCACCAAAGCCAAGTCGCCGTCCAGGGTAGTAGCCGAACACGGCAGCAATGCTTTGCAACAGCCAGGTTACCGTCCACAGTCCAACGCCCTTGACTGGCCCGTAGCTGCGCCAATGTGGAATGCCTGTGGCATGGATGATGACACCCGAAGCTGACAAGCGGTGAGCAACGATGGCCGCCAACTGCCCGCCCAGGCTGTGCCCGCCCAGCCAGCTGGCGCGGCCTGCGCGGACACCCGCACTGGCCTGCCACGCTGCAGGTAAGTCGATCTCCAGTAAAGTGGGGTAGCCCCAGTTCTCGGCCCTGGAGGCACGAATCGAACTGCTGCCATGCCCGCGGTAGTCATACCCCAGCGAACTGATCCCCTGCTCGGCAAGCGCAGCAAAAAAGGTCTGGTAGTGGACTGCCCGCACGCCCAGGGCAGGTACCCAAAACAATACCGGCGTGTTGTCGCCAGCGTCGCACCAACTCAGAGCCGATCGGTGCCCATCTTCTGTTTCAACCGGGATCGAGTCCACCGCTACCTGGCGCTCCGTTGGGCCACCCAATGCAGTCCGAGTACAATGGCGGCCCCGATCAAGGCCAAAACAACGGTCAGAACCACTTGTGACTCACCTTCGAACTGGCCTGGCATGACTATATTGGTGATCAACGGCTTTTCCACGCCATGCCGATCCACGTAGGTCATCACCGTGTTTTTCCACGGCCACACCTTGGCCAGCGACCCCAACATGATGCCGGTCAGGAAGGCAACGGTGAGGTCATGAAAACGGTTCAGCAACAGATGTAGCAATCTGGAAAAGCTCAAGAGACCGACCACTGCCCCAGCGATAAACGAACAAATCACCGCCAAACGCAGCTCGGTCAAGGCGGTGATCATGTACTCATACTTGCCCATCAGCAGCAACAGAAAGCTGCCGGATATACCCGGCAGGATCATCGCCGTTACAGCGATGGCACCGCACAAGGCGATGAATAGCAAACTGTCAGGCGTTTCGCCCGGTGGCACCAGGGCCACGGCCAGCCCCATGCCGACCCCCAATACCAGGCTGGCGATAGTTTTGGTGTCAAACTTCTTGATACTGCGGCTCACCACCCAGGCCGCTGACAGCACCAAACCAAAGAAAAACCCCCAAACCAATACCGGTTGGGTAGCCAGCAGGTGTTTGATGATGTTGGCCAGACTGATAAATGCCAGCACGATCCCGGCCAGCAGTGCCAGCAGAAAATTCGCATTGACATGCGACCAGGCATCGCCGATGCGGCCCTGGACCACCATCTGCAGGGCCTTGACGTCAACCTTGCGGATCGAGTCTATAAGCTCTTCGTAGATACCGGAGATAAACGCAATCGTGCCGCCGGACACACCTGGAACCACATCCGCGGCGCCCATTGCGACTCCGCGCAGGCTGATTTTTGCGTAATCGCCAACGCTTCGTTTGCGTTCTGTTTGTAGCTGGTTAGTCACGTTCGCTCGTTGCTGCTAAAGTTGCAGTCGCGAATCATACGAGGAATTGTGACCAAACGGTATCAATTGCAGGTTCTATGGGGACTGACGCTGCTTATCGGCGTCCTGGCCATCCTGTGCACTGTGTTTGCCGAATCGCTGTCACTACCCTCACCGGCCGTCACCGCTGCTTTGGTCGCAGCCTACTTGCTGATCTGGCATTTCAGTCTGCCAGCCCCGACAGTCGGCATCATCTCACTGGAACGGCTACCACAAATCGCCACCTTGCTGGTGGTCGGGCCGATTGAATCGGGCCTGATCAACGCCATTGCTGCGATTATCTGGCCGTTTACCAACCGTTCCTACAGCCAGGGCTCATGGCGTATCGCCTGTATTCGCGCTCTGCATAACGCGCCAATGGTGATTGCCATACACCTGATCGCTGGCCATTTCTATGAGCTGGCTGGAGGTCGCTATCAGATTCAGACGCTGCAAGCGGCGGATCTTGCCCCAATAATCGTGCTGGCGCTGACCATGCAAGTTTCCAACACTTTGATGATGACACTGTTCTTCCGCCTCGATGGCCGCGACGTTACCCGCTTGCTGACGCCGATTTACGCATTGGCGGACCTGTTGGTTGTTCCGGCGGGGGTGCTCACCGGATTACTATTTCTGACCCTGCCGACCAGTACTTTCCTGCTGTATTGTGGCGTGATGTTGGCGCTGGTTGTGTCTGTATCGTCACTCAAGGACCGCGCAACACAGGCATCGGTGCCCAGCCTCGCGCATGATCTGAGCGGTGCGATGCGCGTTGACGCCATGGCGCAGAGCGTTCTGGACCGATGTCGAATGCTGTTTGCCTTTGATGAGTTCTTCTTTGTGCTGGCCGACCGCGAGCAAGATGAGCAGGAACTGCGCCTGCTACACAATGGTGATGAACAACTCACGCATCGCAGACGCCCCATGAACAGAGGCTTGTTCGGCCAGGTCCTTAAATCGGGTGAGTCTATTTTGGTCAGCGACTGGACTCGTGCCGACAGCAAGCTGCGTCAGCGCGTGTCAATGATCGGCGATCCACCTGGGGCAGCCATGATCGTACCGATCAAACTGGGTGATGAGACTATCGGCCTGGTGAGTCTGCAGTCCAACACCGTCGACACCTACAGCCAACCTGACCTGTACCTGCTTGAGCAACTAGCCGAGCAGATCGCACAGCCGGTGGCCGATGCGCGCGCTTTTGAGCAACTCGATGACTACAAATTCCGTCTTGAGGAACGGGTAAATCAACGCACTGCGGCTTTGGAGCAACTGAACGCAGAAAATGAACGATTGGTTCGAAAGCTGCGCCGCCGCGGTCGCATGCTCGAAAGACAGAACCGGGAGGACGCACTAACCGGCATTGCCAACCGGCGCTGTTTCGATGAGACACTGCAGGAGTGTCTGGCCGAAGCCACTGCAGCACACAAGCCTCTGAGCATCGCACTATTTGACATTGACCACTTCAAACGGGTCAACGATGCACATGGGCACCTCGTCGGCGACCAGGTACTTCGGCGCTGCGCCCGGCTTATGGAGCGCAGGCTCAGCGACGATCACCTGGCGGCTCGCTATGGCGGCGAAGAGTTTGCCGTGTTGTTGGACCACTGTGACCTCGACGAAGCCCGCGATCTGGCCGACTCGATCCGGCGTGATTTTGAGAACGAACGCTGGCAGGCCGACTTGCCGATCAAGTCGCTCACGGTCAGTGCTGGCGTGGTGGCCTTTGCGCCTGGAATGTCCGCCATTCAGTTGCTCGCCATTGCCGACCATCGCCTGTATGCCGCCAAGGCCGCCGGCCGCAACTGTGTCGTTGTAGACAGCACTGAGTGACGCTACCTATAGCTAGAGCGCGTCCACAGTTCACGTTTCTGGACCAGCTCGACCGGTCCACGGATGGGCCGGCATTTTCAAACCATTGGAAATGAAAAACTTTCATAACCACGCTTCTGAAAGTTTGTGTCCGCGTTAGCCACGGATGGCTAATCGTGGACGACCTCTAACTAGAAACGTCCTTCACACGCAGCTGGTCGGCTTGGGCAGACCAGCGTAGCGACTCGCCTGTTTGGCAGGCCCGTCATTGAACAATCGATACAGGTAGCGACTGTTGCCTTTGTCTGGCCCCAATCGCTTGCCCACGACCTTCACCAGGGCCCGCATCGGCGGTGCCGTTGCATATTCATCGTAATGGCTGCGCAGGAAGTGAATGATTTCCCAATGCTCGTCGGCCAGCTGCAAATCGTCTTCAGCTGCCAGAGCGATGGCCAGAGCCTCACTCCACTGGCTCAAGTCGAGCAAGTAGCCATTTTCGTCGAGCTCAACAAGCTGGCCGTCGACATCGACACGACGACTCACCAGGACACCACTCGATCTGCTTGCGCACAGAGTTCAACCCACTGCTGCATTGAAAGGATGCGTTCGGATGGCACCATCGTATCAATACCGCGAGCCTTGACCTCGTCGTCCACAGCAAACACCTTGAATCCGAGCTGTTCGGCTAGACCGTACTGATAACTGGCGTCGGCGACCAACAGCAATGGCTCATCGTCATCGACAAGTGTGCGAACCTCCGCCAATTGGTCGGCGCCTAGCCGTCTGGTCAGCATATGCAGCGTGCTCACAACACACTCCCGCATTCGGTCATTAGGCGCCTAAGGCCTTCGGCATCGACCACAGACGCCGGAAGCATCAGTTGGTCCGCCTGCAAGCCCCGAGCGCGCATGGCCTCACCATCAACCCAGATTTGGTCCAAGCCGTACAAGTCCAGCGACCGCCAGGCTGCAGTCGAGTCATGCAGCCCGACACGATCCGGCGACTGCCCGGCCTTGAGCTGCCAAACCCCATCGCCAACAAACAATAACTGAACAGGAAGGTCGAGTGCCAAGGCCATGATCACCAGGTCGACGCGTTCACGAACATCATCTCCGCTCATCGGCAGCTGATCTACCAGAACGAGAAAGGGGCGCGGCTGACTCATCGAAACCGGACCACTCGATCAGCTGTTGCAGCCTTGTCCAGGTACTCTGCCAATCCAACCAGGCGAAATCCTTCAGCCAGGTTGGGCTGCCACTTTCCTGCACCTTGCTGCTGGTCAAGTACCGCTCGGCGGCGACCGGTGTTCACGCAAATGGTCAGCTCAACACCCAGACGCTCCGCCAACCCTTGCCATTGCTTTGAAGCGTCAACCTCATCGCGCATCATCAAGCGATTGGCTGCACCACACCTTGCACCGTCATGGTAAAAGAACACGCCGACAACGCTGTGCCCACTTTCAGCCAATGCGCAAACGAACCGACGCGCAGTCGCCTCCACCGGTCCCGCGTTTTCAACCACCACCATGAATTTCATGTCTGTATGCTACCAGCGCCTGTTGACGCAAGGCGAGTCCGAGCCATTTGCAGCTCGTGAGGTACAATAGATTCAACGGAACTCCACATTGTCGTCACAGTCTTATGCATCATTGCCCTGGTAAAACTCTTTGAAGAGAACTACATGATCAAGTCGCTGCTGCAAAAACTGGCTATCACCGGCATGGTGGCCTCGGTCACTCTGTTGGCCAGCGCCAATGAGGAAGTGCAACTTCCGGACATTGGTGACTCGTCCGGGCAGTTGGTATCGCCGCAGGAAATGCGCGCCTATGGCATAAACACCTTGCGACAGATTAGGGCCAGCGGATTCTTGCTTGAAGACCCGCAGGTTCAGGAATACCTCGACTCGATGGCATTTCGGCTGGTCGCACACTCAGACCGCCCAGACCTGGACTATCACTTCTTTGTAATCAACGAAGGCAGTGTCAACGCTTTCGCCGCGCCCGGGGGCTACATTGGCGTTCACAGTGGACTGATACTGCAAGCCACGCGAGAGAGCGAAGTGGCCGCGGTCCTGGCCCACGAGATCGCCCACGTCAGTCAACGTCATCTGGCGCGTGCCTTCGAGTCGGCACAGAAGATGTCGGTGCCCATGGCGCTGATCATGCTCGGCGCCATAATCGCCAGTCAGGTGGCCGGTAGCGGCGATGCCGCTCAAGCGGCGATGATTGGCGGTAGCGGTTTGATGCAACAGGCGCAGATCAACTTTACTCGGTCGAATGAATACGAAGCAGACCGCGTGGGAATAGACACGCTCTACGAAGCGGGATTCTACCCGCCATCAATGGCCGATTTTTTTGCCACCATGGGTCGGCTGAGTCGAAATTATGGCGAGGGGCCGCCAGAGTTTTTGCGCACTCACCCGGTTTCAACGACTCGCATCGCTGAAGCCAAGGGACGCGCGGAAGGGCTTCAGCCAAGGCAAGTCTACGAAAACCCGCAGTTTCTTTTCATGCGCGAACGTATTCGTGTTCTAACCGCCGAGGACCACCACCGGCTTCTGGGCTTTTACAACAGAAGCCTGGAGGTTGACCACTCGCTTGATCCTGACGCGGCTCGATATGGCCTGGCTTTGACGCTGACCGAAGTTGCGCAACCGGAAAGGGCTATCGATTTGCTAACCGATCTGACCAAACGATGGCCGGACCGGGTTGCCTTTTCACTGGCCTTGGCCAAAGCCCATATGGAAGCGGAGCAAACTGAACAGGCGATGGCCATCTACCGCCAGCTCAATGAACATCGCCCACTGTCCGTTACCATCACCTGGGAATACGCTGAAGCTTTGATGAGTTTCGGTGACGAGCAAAGCGCTATTGAGGCAGAAGCACTGCTGCGACCCGTTGTTGAACGCAACTCAGGGCAAGCCATGCTGGTGTCCACCTACGCTCAGGCAGCTGACCGAGCTGGAATCAGCGTTCGTGCCGGCGAGGCCATCGCCCACGTGCACCTGCTCAATGGTCGACTGCATGAAGCAGTGCAACAACTTCGTTTGCTGGCGCGACGCCCCGACCTCAACTATTACCAGCGTGAAAGAATTGACGCCAGACTGGCAGAAATTGAGCCTTATCTGCCGCAAAATCGCGAAGATCGTCGCGGCCGACGTGGATAGGGAAACTCTGAACAATTCGAATACGGCTCTGCGTGACCTCAAGCGTGCAGCTGCTAGGGTGAGCCACCGTCGATGCAGGGTGCCATTAAGGCACGCTGCTGGTGGCGAACGACCAGCCAGGGATGGCTGGGCCGGCGTTACATTGAGGCTCAATCGTTCCGCCATGGATGGCAACTCCAAGCCCTCAATGGCACGTCGTCGAACCGGAATTGGCTGCCATCCGTGGCGAAACGCAGGCGCTCCGTGGAACCCCCAGCCTCGACATCCATGTCGAGGCGTTCGCCGGGATCGAGTGCCCTTCGGCACTCGCTCGGAATCCGGCTCACCCCTTGGCAAGGAATGGAACAACGCAGATGTGCGCTTCAGGCCACGCCCTACGGGGCCTACAGAGCAGCCCGCACTCTTCGTTATGCCTCCTCACCAGGCAGTGAGCATGCTTTCGGATTCAAGCCTCGATTGCGGACTGCTCTGTAGGCCAGAGTCCTATTCGAATTGATCAGAGCTTCCCTAACCTGTAACAAAAGCGTCACAAATCAAGGAATTTGCTGTCATAAATCTGTAATGTGGGTGACTACAATAGGCTGGAGTGGCTATAGCAATGTTGCTGGCCATCCCACGTGCATACCCATAGGCTTGTTGTGACAGAGAAAATACTGATCGTAGAAGACGAGTCAGCGATTCGTGAAATGATTGCGTTCAATTTGCAACGCGACGGCAAGACCCCGTTGCAATGCGAATCAGCGGTCGAAGCCGAACGAGTCATTGCTGACGAGCAACCCGATCTGGTATTGCTGGACTGGATGCTTCCCGGTATCAGCGGCATCGAGTTTGCTCGACGACTCCGTAGGGATGACACTACGCGCAAACTGCCAATCATCATGCTCACTGCACGAGGTGCCGAGGACGACAAGGTCCATGGCCTCAATTCTGGTGTCGATGACTACATCGTCAAACCATTTTCTTCGCGCGAAATGCTGGCACGAGTCAATGCGGTGCTGCGCCGAGGACGCGATGGTGGGGCTGAGGACAAGGTCAGCGTTGGTGACTTGACCATCGACTATGCCGCACATCGACTCCATATTGGTGACGGCATCGTCAATATTGGCCCTACCGAGTTCAAACTACTGAGCTTCCTGGTCCGTCATCCGGAACGCGTCTACTCAAGGTCGCAATTGCTGGATCATGTTTGGGGTAGAAATGCATACCTAGAGGAACGGACGGTTGATGTTCATATCCGCCGACTCCGCCAGACCTTGGAAGCTAGCGGTCACCACCGATACGTGCAAACCGTAAGGGGCGCTGGATACCGGTTTTCGACGCATATTTGATTTGATCTCAGCCAATGATGGCGGAGACACGATACAATCACTGATGGTGCCACTGGTTTAGGTTATTCGGTGGCTATTTGTCAATGTGCTATTCAGGATTGACCATGTACCCACATAGTTGCCGCGATTAGGCGATGATTCGGAGAACTCGGCAGTGGTCAAGCATGCTGTTCTGGTTCAGTGCCTGTGGCGTCCTGGCATTGATACTGGGCGCGGTCACCGGCTGGTGGACGTTGATGATCGCCTTGTGGCTGGGTACCTACCTGGCATGGAATGCCTTGAATCTTTATCGGCTGGACCGCTGGGCCTCCGGCCAATCCTCGGTACCACCAGAATCGGACACCGTTTGGGGCGGTATCTACGCCAATCTGGCGGGCAGCCGCAAACGAGCTCGTCGCCGCCACCGCCGCCTGCTGAATCTGGTCAAGGCATTTCGCAAGGCATCATCGATTCTGCCGGACGCAACCATCCTGGTCCGTAAAGACCTGACCGTTGACTGGTTCAATGACCAGGCCACATCGCTACTTGGGTTCAGGCGACCGACCGACCTGAACCAACCGATCACCAACGTGTTGCGGATGCCGCGCTTTAAGCGCTGGCTGCTCGACAGCATGGCCTCGCCGGGCACACCGATGGAAACTGCGGCCCCGACCGACCCGGAAGTTCAACATCTGTACATCCTGATTCCATATGCGCCGGGACAATTTTTGTTGTTGGTCAGGGATGTTTCGAAACTACGCAAACTGGAACAGGTTCGACGAGATTTTGTAGCCAATGTTTCGCATGAACTGCGCACCCCTCTGACCGTAGTGCACGGCTACCTGGAAGCCTTGGAGGGCGACGTTTCTGAACAGTGGGAACCGATCGTCGGCACCATGCAGAAGCAAACCCAGCGCATGCAAGCGATCGTCGAAGACCTGTTGACATTGTCCAGACTGGAAACCGGTGACCGCGCACCTGACGGCTCGATCGTCGACATCGCTGCACTGCTGCACACGCTAAAGCAGGAAGCGATGGCGCTGAGCAGCGGACGACATACCATAAAGTTTTCTCGAAACAGTGATAAACACATCTGCGGTGTCGAAAAGGAATTGTACAGCGCGTTTTCGAACCTGATTGCCAACGCCATTCGTTATACACCAGAGGGCGGAACGATCGATGTCCAGTGGAACGACACCCAGTCGGGATGCGAGTTGCTGGTACGTGACAATGGCAACGGCATTCAGCCACATCACGTCCGCCGCATTACCGAACGTTTCTACCGTGTATCACCCGACCGCTCACGCAACTCGGGGGGCACGGGTCTGGGCTTGTCGATTGTCAAACATGCACTGGGCCGGCATCAGGCACAGTTGATCGTCGAAAGCGAAGTGGGTGTCGGCAGCCGATTCAAGTGCCTGTTTCCAGCGGAGCGTCTGAAAGTCGTCAAGGTAAATGATCGGCAGCCCGAGGAGTCTGTCGTTTGAGCTACCGCACTCTTAGCGCTGAGCCTCTGTATTTCAATCGCGAGCTAAGCCAGCTGGCCTTCATTCGGAGGGTATTGAGCCAGGCTCAGGACCAGTCAACGCCACTATTGGAGCGGGTCAAATTCCTCTGTATCTCCTGTTCCGTGCTTGACGAGTTTTTCGAAGTTAGAGTCGCCTCGCTTCGCCATCAAGCCGACTACGGCAGCTCAGCGGGCGCGGACGGTTTGGGGGCCACAGATACGCTGGGGGCAATTCGAACGTCTTGCGAACAGCTGGTCAAGGAGCAATACAACACGTTCAATGAAGTCATTGTGCCAGCCCTGGATCAGGCCAATATCCGCTTCCTCAAGCGTACAAGGTGGTCAGCCGATCAGACGCGCTGGCTGCACAGCTATTTCAAAACGCAATTGGCTCCCGTCCTCAGCCCACTAGGTCTGGATCCTACACACCCCTTTCCTCGCATTCTAAACAAGAGCCTGAACTTTGCCGTTCACCTCGATGGCAAGGACGCCTTCGGAAGGGAGGCGGACTACGCTCTGGTCCGAGCGCCAAGATCACTTAGCCGCCTGATACGTTTGCCGCCCAGTGTCGCCGACGGGCCGCATGACTTCGTCTTTTTGTCTTCAGTGATTCATGCCTTTGTCGACGAGTTGTTTCCGGGCATGAACGTGGTCGGCTGCTATCAGTTTCGAATTACTCGAAACAGCGAGCTATTGGTCGACGAGGAAGAAGTAGAAGACCTGGCCCGAGCGCTGTCCGGCGAATTGCTGGAGCGCGATTTCGCGCGCGCCGTTCGCATGGAAGTGGCGGACAACATGAGCGAAGACATGATCGGCTATCTCAGCGATCACTTTGAGCTCAAAGACGACGCCATCTATCGGTGTGAAGGACCAGTCAACTTGAATCGTTTGCTTGAGGTGTATCCGTTGGTGGATCGCCCGGAGCTCAAGTACCGGACCTTTCAATCTCGCTTGCAAACGGATCTGCAACTGCCGGTCAACATGTTTGACGCGATCAGTGCCAGAGATATTCTCTTGCATCACCCGTTTGATAGCTTCGGGACCATCATCGAACTGTTGCGCCAGGCCAGCCAGGACAGCAAAGTCCTGGCCATCAAGATGACGCTGTATCGCATCGGGGCCAATTCCCCAATCATCGACCGCTTGATTGAAGCAGCCCGTAAAGGCCGAGACGTCACCGCGGTGGTCGAGCTTAGAGCACGGTTCGATGAGAAAGCCAATATTGAGGTTTCTGATCGGCTGCAAGAAGCAGGCGTCCAGGTAGTGCACGGTGTCACGCGGCACAAGACGCATGCCAAGATGTTGCTGATTGTTCGTCGTGAGGGGGCTCGACTAAAACGATACGCCCATTTGAGCACCGGCAACTATCACTACTCTACGGCGAGTTTGTACACCGACTGTGGCCTGCTAACCTGCAACAGCACCATCTGCGAGGACGTCAACAAGGTCTTCCAGCAAATTTCCGGGCTCGGGCCACAGATCAAGTTGCGAAAGTTGCTGCAGTCACCGTTCACGCTGCACAAGCGATTGCTGCACATGATCGGCAAGGAAGCGCGACGCGCTCGCAGCGGCGAGCCGGCGCGAATCATTGCCAAAATGAACTCACTGACCGAACCCAGACTGATCCGAGCCTTGTACAAGGCGTCACGAGCCGGGGTGCAGATCGATTTGATTGTGCGCGGTGTGTGTTGCTTGCGTCCAGGCGTCCCCGAAGTGTCCGAAAACATCAGCGTTCGATCCGTCATCGGTCGCTTTTTGGAACATAGCCGCGTGTTCTTTTTTAGCAACGGCGGCAAACCAAAGACATTTATCTCCAGCGCTGACTGGATGGATCGAAACATGTTCTGGCGAGTCGAGACATGTGTTCCAATCCTCGACTCCAAATTGGCTGAACAGCTGAAAACAGAGACCCTGGACGCTTACCTTGAAGACGCTGCAGGCATTTGGTTGTTGACCGACAGCGGCGACTACGTTCCAATCGGTGCTGGCGCAGATGGCAAAAATGTCCAGGAGCGATTGCTTGACCAACTCACCTGACGACCCTGAGGGTATCTCGGAAGGCCAGATGGTGGCCGCTGTAGATCTGGGCTCAAACAGCTTCCACATGATAGTGGCGCGCTACCACCATGGCGAGCTGCAAACCATTGATCGACTGAAGGACATGGTGCGTCTTGCCGCCGGTCTTGACGCGCAGGGCCGGCTCGACACCGAAGTTCAAGACAGAGCGCTGGCTACCCTGGCCCGATTCGGACAACGACTGGCCGGACTGCAGCATCAATGGGTGCGCGCCGTGGGTACAAACACCTTGCGCCGGCTGCATCCCAAGCGTGCCTTTTTGCTCAGCGCCGAAACCGCTCTGGGCCACCCGATAGACATCATCAGTGGCCAGGATGAGGCGCGACTGATCTACCATGGCGTGTACAAGGGATTGGCTGATCAGGGCCGGCAACGCCTGATCATCGACATCGGCGGTGGCAGCACTGAGGTGATTATTGGGCGTGCTGGCGTTCCTGTCTTGCTGGAAAGCCTACCGTTCGGTTGCGTGCGTGTCAGCGGCAGGTTCTTCGCCGATGGCAAGATCACTCCGCAACGCTGGAAGGCCGCAGTAACTGCGGTTGAACTGGAGTTGCAAGGCATCGCCGATACCTATCGAGAGGTCGGCTGGGAAGAGGTGATTGGCTCAAGTGGCACGGCCATTTCGGTCGCCGAGGTAGCTCGAGAAGTCGGGCTATGCGACCGCTGGCTGACTGCCGACGCGGTCCGCCAGCTGTCTTCGCGGATTGTCGACTGCCAACGCATTGAAAACATTCGATTCAAAACGCTTAGCTCGCAACGGCAACCGGTATTTGCCGGTGGCCTGGCAATCGTGCAAGCCTGTTTCAACAGCCTCGGCATCGAGGAACTCCATCATTGCGGCTTCGCGCTTCGCGAAGGCCTGCTCTATGACATGATTGGCCAAATTGAAACCGGCTCCGACCCGCGCGAGCAGACAATTGCAGCGACACTGCGCCGCTTCGCAGTTGACGAGAAGCAAGCCGGCCGCGTCGAAGCGGTCACCAACCGGCTATTCACGGCCGTGCGCGACACGTGGAAGCTGTCTGCCAATGCAGGAAAATTGCTGCGTTTCGCCTCACTTTGCCATGAGATTGGCCTGACCATCTCGCACTCCGGATATCAGGCACATGGCGGCTACCTGCTGGCAAATGCCGATTTGCCTGGCTTCTCCCGCCTGGAACAGAACGTCATTTCCATCATGGTGCGCAACCATCGGCGCCGACTCAATGCGTGTGATTTCGATGAATTGCCCGAGCGCATCGCCGACACCGCGAAAAAGCTCACTGCGTTGTTGCGAGTCGGTGTATTGATGCATCGCGCCCGCACCACAAGGGCCGGACCCGATATACGAGCGATGGCGATCAACAACACCCTGCATTTGGCCTTTCCCAATCGCTGGTTATCAGACCATCCCCTGACCGCCGCCGACCTCGAGCAAGAGACTCAAGCACTGCAGAAAATCGGCATTCAGCTGAAGACCAGCAACGGCTCTGACCCCACCGAAACCAGCTGATTGCTGGCAACAGTCGCCAACAACCGATTTGGTCCGTAGAATAGGGCAAATTCGCGCTGCCATATTGCGCATTTGCTCACGTGCGCTTACAAGCCGGTGAGTGCCATATCTGTTTGTTAGCTAATTAATTGTAGACGGCCGCCGCGTGTACAGCGGCCTGACCGAGTAGGGGACCTGTCGGTGGAATATGCGATTGTCTTTCTGATTTTGGCCGGCATCTTCGGCCTGTTCATGGCCTGGGGTATTGGTGCCAACGACGTAGCCAACGCGATGGCGACTTCTGTCGGCTCAAAAGCTCTGTCATTGAAGCAGGCAGTTATTATTGCGGCGGTTTTTGAGTTTGCCGGTGCCTTTCTGGCCGGTGGCCAGGTCACCAAGACTATCCGCAAGGGCATCGTAGATTCCGAGTTATTGATCGCCAACCCCGAATTCCTGGTCTACGGAATGCTATCGGCGCTACTGGCAGCCGGCGTATGGTTACTAATCGCCAGCAAGCGCGGCCTACCCGTATCTACAACGCATTCCATCGTTGGTGCCATTGCCGGCTTTGCCATTGTTGCGGTCGGAATCGATGCTGTTCACTGGGACAAGTTGGGGACGATTGCTGCCAGTTGGATCGTGTCACCTCTGCTGTCGGGCACGATTGCCATCATCCTGTTCATGTCAATTCGCTCGCTGATCCTTGACAGCGCTGATCCGTTCGAGCGAGCCAAGCGTTTTGCACCGCTGTATATGTTCCTGTCGGGTTTCGTATTGACGCTGGTTACGGTGATGAAGGGTTTGAAGCATGTCGGGCTTGACCTGACACTGACTCAGTCGCTGACCACAGCCACCATTTTTGGTGTGCTCTTTTCTATCATCGGGTATATGTTGGTCAGCCGCATTGAGCTCGATCCTGATGCCGACCATGAGTTTCGCTTTGCCTCTGTAGAGAAGGTGTTTGCGGCGCTGATGATTATGACCGCCTGCGGCATGGCCTTTGCGCACGGCTCAAATGACGTAGCCAACGCGGTAGGGCCGGTGGCCGCCGTTGTTAGCGTTACGTTAGCCGGGTCGGTAGAACAAACCTCGGCAATGCCCACCTGGGTACTGCTGCTCGGTGCCGTCGGCATTGTCATCGGGCTGCTAACTTACGGCAAACGAGTGATTGCTACGGTAGGGCAAGGCATCACACGATTGACCCCAAGTCGCGGTTTCGCTTGCGAGCTGGCCGCTGCAACTACGGTCGTTATTGCGTCCGGAACGGGGATTCCAATCTCAACCACGCACACCCTGGTTGGTGCCGTGCTAGGGGTTGGTCTGGCGCATGGTATCGGTGCAATTGATCTTCGTGTCGTGCGCACAATCGCCGTATCTTGGGTGGTTACCCTGCCAGCCGGCGCACTACTTTCAGTGCTGTTTTTCTACTTGTTTAAAGGCATTTTTTCATAGGATTAAAGCAAAATTCAGCCTTCGGGCGAGGTTTGCTGGCGACGGGTCTGGACGTATTGCCTGCACCGCTCCATCAACGCAGTAAACCCGCGCTCATCACCAGCGCGCACCACTGATCGCAGCTTTTCAACGGCATACAACAAGGCCGACAGCGCTTCAGTTCCGTAGTCATTGAGGTATTGAATCTCAAAGTACAGATGCGGGTTTTCCGCCGCCACGCTGGCCGCGATATCCAGCTGCGAATCAAATGTGGTGCTCGAAAGTTGGTCGAGACGACGTGCTGTCTCACCACTTTCAGCCAGTGCGGACACAAAGGCCAGGTTGGTCGCATGCGATAGACCCAACACGTAGGCGATCAGGCGATCATGCGAATCGATGTCCATTTCAACCTGAGTGGCCATGGTGGAATCGAACAAGGCTTTGGCTTGCTCAACTGCTTCGTCATTGCCGACGTTGATAAATATTACGTGCTTTCCAGATAGCATCTGAGCGCTGGGCCCGAACATCGGGTGCACCGACGTTACCTTCACGCCGGCGTCATGCAAGGAACTGAGTGCGGCTCGCAAAGGTGTCTTCAAGGAGCCAACATCGAACACCAGACCTTGCGGCTTCAGCGTGCACAGCGCTTGCAGGATATCGGCCGATTGTTGCAACGGTGCGGCGACCACAATCAGATCCTGGTCCAGGGTGCCCGCATCCCACCGGGAACGGTGCTGCCAACCATCAGCCGGTGGCGTTGGGTCGGCCACTTCAATCTGATAGCCCTGCTGAGCCAGGAATCGACACAGCCAACGCCCGAGCCGACCGGAACCGCCGATAATCAAAGCCCGCCCCCCTTCACCGCTGCCGAATGCGGCGATGCGATCCTGCTCCTGAACCGCCAACGAGGCTTCGATCAAGGTCAGCAAGGTCGTTTCCGCCAATTCCCCGGAGACTCCACAGGCCTCGGCGAACCCACGCGCGCGGTCCAGCACGTCGCGTTCCTGACGGAAGTTTCGCGTGGCAAGACCGGCCGACTGTTTTATCCGACCTATTTCGGCCGCAGTCTTTTGGCGTTCAGAGATGAGCTCGATAAGGCGGCGGTCGATATCCGCCAACTGCGTTCGCAGTGGGTCTAATTGATCATTCACGTTGTTGCCTGTACAACCGCATCTGCGGGAACCGGGAGCACTGGTTGGGTTCGCACCGGTGCTCGAAGAATGGTCGCAAGCTGCTACCTGCCGTCCAGGCAGGGCATGCATCGGCCTTTAGTCCGACAGATAGTACTCTACGGTCGAGACAACTCGAACCTTTTTTATATGCGGGTTGTTTCGATCTCTTGCGTCGATGGAGAACTGGCCCTGAGAAGCACGACGAATCTTGCCGAGCTGACTATCTGAGTCCTGCGCAAATTTGGCAGCAACCTGGCGCGCGTTTCGAGTCGCCTCTTCAATCATCTCAGGCTTGATTTCGTTAAGTCGAGTAAAAAGGTATTCGGTGGCGTTGCCGTATTCGTCAGCATTGATCACCAGGCCTTGTTTACCCAACTCAGTCATTTGGCTCATGGCCCCCCTGACTGACTCGATGTCACTGGAATAGACAGTCACCGTTTGTGTCGCTGAATAACGAAACCGAATCTGGGCATCACCGCCCCATTGCTGCGCGACCTTGTCCGTGATGGCTGGCGGGGCCACCGAAACGTCAGCAGCGGCGACACCTTGGACATTCAGAAAGCTGCGGATTTCGGCCACACTCCTCTCCAACTCCTGATACAACGCACCAAGGTCATTTTCCGCAGTGACAAACTGGATGGGCCAAATCACGACATCGGCCGGGTACTCGCGCTCGGACAAGCCTTTTGCAGTAACAGTTCGCTCATACTCCTTGACCTTGATCGCCGAGTTGGAGGCGTACCAGGCTGCACCGATTAGCCCTGCTGCCAGCAGCAAGCCAAGCCAAAAGGCAGCACCGGTATTACTCGTCGTTCGCATCATCAAGACTCCAAAAAACTACAAAAAACACGCCTCAACCCCACAAAGTGTGACCCAGTCGGCAGAAACAGTAACCAAACGTTTTTCGCTTTATGCCGATAGGCCAAGTATAATGACATAAGGTCTTGCTTACACAGCGCTTTTTGACCAACCGACCAGGTCGAATGCGAAATCGGCGCGTGCACCAGCGAGCCAGCCATTCTCGGGGGCATTCATGAGATTCAAGTTTTCAGTCGCGCTGCTAGTGTTGGCATTGACGTCAACACAGGCATCGGCACAGCTATCTGCAACCAAAACATCTGATGCCGGAGGCACCGTCGCCCCGGGGGATGTTGTTCAATACACCATCACGGTGACCAACAACACCGGCACGACGCATAACAACGTGACGGTGTCGGATCCGATGCCCACTGACCTGTCCTATATCCCAAACTCCACGGTTGCCACCGGCCCCCAGGCAGTACAGGTGTTTGAGGTCGAGGATCAATTTTCATCACGCTCCTACAGCAACAACAACGGATCCGACAATTTTGCTGGCCCCTGGAATGAGGAAGGTTCGGATGATGGCAGTGCTACCGCAGGCAACATTCAAGTCACCGATCCCGCGGGCGAGCTGAACTTCATTGACGCGAACCCAACCACCCTCATTCTTTCACGAGAGTTCGACATTCAGGCATCTGGTGCCTCAACAGCAACGTTTTCATTCGACTACCGCGGCATCGGCGACATGGAGACTACCGACACCATCACCGTAGAAGTCTCCGACGATGGCGGATCGAACTACGACACCCTTGAAGTGATTAATGGTGCTACTACAGGCGACTTGTCCTGTGGTGTTGGGACCACAACCGCCTGCTCTGGCTCCCGCAGCTATGACATCTCCAGCTACATCGCCAACGACTCACGCATTCGTTTCTCACTGTTTGACTTTAACCCGGCATCCGAGCAGGTGTTCATCGACAATGTTCGCGTCGTCGGCAATGGCGCGGGCAGCACCGTCACGCTGGACAACCAGCCTGGCGGAACCAATGGTGACCTGGACGACGGCACAGCCGCCGATCTTGTAACGGCTGCAGATGCCTTTACGCTGGACAATGGCGATTCACTCACGGTGACATTCTATGGCCGAGTCGCGGCGGTACCCTCTGGTGGTTCGGTCACCAATATTGCAACGATCGACAGCAACGAAGGCTCAGCTTTCAACGCGCAGGTCTCGGACACCATCAACGTCGGCCAAACCATCGGTGATCGAGTTTGGTACGACGTCGACAACGATGGCAACCAGGATGCCGGTGAAGTCGGCATTGACGGGGCTATCGTCAACTTGCACCAAGGCAGTTCATGCGCCAGCCCGGTGTTCAAAACGGTGACTACACCTGTCGGCGGTGCCTATGAATTTGCGGGTCTGTCCGATGGCACCTATTGCGTTCAGGTCTACCAACCCAGCCTGCCTTCAGGCTACGTTGAGACCTCCGGCAACAACCCACAAACCGTCACGTTGGCTGGCGGCGGCTCCAACGACGCCATAGATTTCGGCATGCGCACCACCGCCTGCCTGCCGATTATCGACTTTGAGACAGACGCCGCCGGCAATCCACTTTCCTCCGGTGATGTGATCACCGACCAATGGGAACCCTGGGGCGTCACTTTCAACAGAACACTGCCCGCTACCAATGATGGTGCCATGATTTTCGACACCGATAATCCAAGCGGTGGCGATGACGATCTGGGCACGCCCAATGAGGAGTTTGGCGGCCCTGGTGTCGGCGCCGAAGGTGGCGTTGGTGAGACCGGCGAGAACCGCGCCTTCGAACACAACATCATGATCCTGGCCGAGAACTCCAATTCCAGCAACCCGGACGATGATGGCGGTGGCGGCACCGTTGAGATCATCATCGACTATCCGGTCGAAGTAGGCATCACCACCATCATCGACATGGAAGAGAACTGTACTGGAAATGCGGCGGATGGCGCCGGAGAGGTTCGTGCCTACGACGCTGTTTCGGGCGGCAACCTGATCACGTCCGCCCGTATTCCCGGGCTTGGCGACAACTCACACAACTCAGGTCCTTTCCTCGAAGGTGACAATGGTCGCCGCGTTGAAATCGAACTGTGTGGCTCCGGTGGCATTGCGGCGATTTCAATCTGCGAGAGTTTTGCCCAGGAAGTATTCAGCGAGATTGGTGATCGTGTTTGGCTCGATAGCGACGGCGACGGCATTCAGGATGTCGGCGAACCTGGTATCAACAACGTCACGGTTACTTTGTACGACGCCGGTGCTGATCTGATGGTCGGCGGTGGCGACGACGTGGTCAAAGGCACTGCAGTGACTGATGGCCTTGGCAACTACTTGTTCCAGGACTTGAAAGACGGCACCTACTACGTCGTGGCGGACGGTAGCACGGTACCCTCGGGTCTTGAGCTCAGTCCTGGCTCCAGCGCAACAACCACGCCGACCACGGTCACCAACGGCGATTCCAACCTGACGCATGACATCGGCTATACCACGGCCAGCGGCACCGCCATAATCGGTGACCTGGTCTGGAATGACGGCGACAACGATGGCGTTCGCGACCCGGGTGAGCCCGGTATCGGCAACGTTACCCTGGACCTGCGTTCAGCTGGTGTCGACGGCATCCTTGGCACCGGTGATGACGTGGTCGAGGCCACGGTGACAACGACCGCAGACGGGCGATACCTGTTCGCGGGCGTTTCCCCCGGCGATTACATCGTTGACGTCACCGACACCAACAATGCACTTACCGGCTACACCCTGTCTGTCGGCGCCCAAAGCAATCCCGATCCTAGCGCCCCTATAACCATGCTGGCCGATGAAGTTCGTCTCGACATCGACTTCGGTTATCACAACCCATCGTTGGTGGCGATTACGGACCGGCTATGGCTGGACGGTGATCAGGATGGTGTTCAGGATGCCGGCGAGCCTGGTATCTCTGGCGTCACCGTTGACCTGGTAAATAGCGCCGGCGTGGTCATTGCAACCGACATTAGCGATAGCAACGGCGATGTATCCTTTGCCGGCATTGAGAACGGTGATTACGACCTGCGGGTGACCGATACCTTTGGTCGCCTGACGGACTATAACGGAACCACGACGCCAGCGGACAACGGCTACCTCGATGTGTTCGTGTTTGGGTTCGATGTCAGTGGCATCAACTTCGGCTACTACGGCTTCGGCACCATTGGCGATACCGTCTTTAGCGACTCTGACGGCGATGGAGTCCAGGATCCGGGGGAACTGGGGATAGACAACGTCACGGTGACATTGTGGCGCGACGCCAATGGCGACCAGATTTTCGTTCCCGGCGTTGACATCCAGATTGACAGCACCACGACGACTGCTGACGGCATGTACTTGTTCAACAATGTCTACGTTGGCAGCAGTGCGTTTACCTATTTCGTTAGCGTCGACGATACGCAAGCTGCATTGTCCGGCTACACCGGCACAACCACCGACGACGAAGTTTCCTTGGGCGATCAAATCGAGGTCGTGCTGCAGGCACTGGGCGATAGCGATCTTGATGCGGATTTCGGCTACCAGAACACGTCCTTGCCAAATGTCTCTGGTCAGGTCTGGCATGACATTGATGCTGACGGCTTTGATGACGGTGCAGGCGAGCCCGGCATCGGCAATGTCACCATCGTATTGATCAATAGCGGCGGCGTCGTCGTTGCGGCAACAACGGCCGTCAATGGTTCGTATGCGTTCAACGATGTACCGGCTGGCGACTACACGGTGGCGGTCACCGATGACAATGATGTGCTGGATGACTACACCCTGACCAGTGGACTGGACCAGATTCCGATCACGGTCGTAGCAACCGACATTACCGATGTCGACTTCGGCTACGTACGCAACCCTGCCCAGGGTGAAATTGGCGATCTGGTGTGGCTCGATGTTGACGAAGATGGTATTGCCGATGGCAATGAGCCAGGACTGGGCAACGTGCAGTTGCAGTTGCGACTGACTTCTGATGATAGTCTGGTGGCGACCACGACCACTGGCCCCAATGGCCGTTACTTGTTCAGCAACCTGGCGGCTGGCAACTATTACGTTGATGTGGTCGACAGCAGCCTGCCTTCCGGTCTGACTGAAACCACCGGTACGGTTGACCCAACCGCGACTATCAATCTCAGTCGTGATGGCAGTTATCTGGATGCAGATTTTGGTTACGTTTCTGCCAGTGGCAGCCTGGCCGGAGACTTTGTCTGGGCCGATGTTGACGGCGATGGCATTCAAGATCCGGGGGAAATCGGGATCGGCGGCGTTGATATCACCGTCGCACCAACCGGTGCTGGCTCTCCGGTGACCGTAACGACCGCCAACGATGGCAGCTGGTTGGTCGCCGGCTTGTCGCCTGGAGAATACACCGTCAATTTCGATGCGGCTGATATTCCGGGCATTTATGGAACCACGCCAACAAATACACCACCACAGTACACATTCACGGTTTCTGCTGGCGGCAACTACCTGTTCCTGGACTACGGCTTCGAGCCCGCTGGCGCTACCGCCAGCATTGGCGACACGGTTTATTTCGACGCCGATGGTGACAGCACTCAGGATGCGGGCGAAGCCGGCCTGGCCAATGTACAGGTCGAGCTACGGGACAGTGGCAGCAATATCATTGCCACCATGCTAACTGACAGCAACGGTAATTATGACTTCGTCGGCTTGCCGGCGGGCACATACAGCGTCACCGTCAACGACATCAATGGCGTGGTAGTCGGCCTCAACGCGACAGAAACACCAGCAGCGACGATTACGGTTGCCGCCACGGAAGACTATAACGATGCCGACTTCGGTTTCGAGCCCACCGGTTTCGTTATTGGCAACCAGGTTTGGCGTGACCTGGACGGCGATGGTGTTCGTGATGCTGGCGAGCCGGGCGTGCAAGGCGTCACCTTGCAGCTGTGGCTGGACTCAAACAGCAACGGCGGGATCAACCCAGGCACCGACAACCTGCTTGAAACGATCACTACGGACCGTCAAGGACAGTATTACTTTACCGGTTTGCTCGCCGAAGACTACGTGGTTCGTGTCACCGACGTTAACAACGTGCTCAGCGGCTTTACCCTGACCTCAGGCAGTACAGGCGTCGATGACAATTCGCAAGCCAACCCGTATTCAGTGGCCATCACCACTGCGAACAACCTAACCGCTGACTTTGGCTATTTCGTCCCCAATCCGGCGTATCTGCTCAGCGGGAATGTTTTCGAAGATGTCGATGATGATGGCGCGCTGACCAGCGGCGACGTTGATGTGGCCAGCGCAACGCTTTATTTGTACCGCGACCTCGATATGGACGGCGTTTTGGACAGCTCAGACCCGTTGCTCGGTACGCAAACCTCAGACTCTTCGGGTTTCTATAGCTTCACCAACCTGCCGAACGGTACCTACATCGTTGAATCCGATACCACCGGTACGGCGGTCGATGGCTATACCCAGACCACGCAAACGATGACTGCTGGCGTTCAGCCGGCGACAATCAACAACGCCAACTCGACCGGAAATGACTTTGGCTACAACGGCGGTGCCATTATTGTTCCGATCACGCTGTCATATTTTGAGGCGATTCGATCGGGCAACGATGTCCACTTCAGCTGGGAGACCGCCACCGAAACGGCGAATGTCGGCTT
>BQJN01000024.1 GCA_021604725.1 Lysobacteraceae bacterium
CAGCTTTGATGAGGGCCCAGCCCAACCATCCTTGGTTGGTCGTAATTCGCCCGCAGAGTGACGTTAAGTCACTCTGCATTAATGGGCGAATTACCCATCTTTAAGCAGGCTTCTTAGGTCGATGATGCCGGCGTTGGCGCGGGAGATGTAGTTGGCCATGACCAGGGAGTGGTTGGCGAAGGCGCCGAAGCCGGAGCCGTTCAAGACCATAGGGCTGTAGATGGCGGCTTGGGTTTCTTCCAACTCCCGAATAATCTGACGCAAGCTGATGACAGCATTTTTGTTGCGCAGCAGGTCATCGAAGTCTTCTTCGACGGCGCGCAGAAAATGGACCAGGGCCCAGGTGGCACCACGTGCTTCATAGAACACGTCATCAATCTCCAGCCAAGGCGTTTTGACCGAAACATTGTTGGGCGAATTGGTCGCCTGTTTGGCGCTGGGGTCGCCACTTAGATCGGTATTCAAGCGCTCCTGACCAACGCTGGCGCTGAGTTTTTGCGACAGCCCGCCGAGCCGTTTCTCAACCAGCTCAAGCCACGCCACCAGATTGTCAGCACGAGTGTAGAACTGGGCTCCCGGTTGGGTGGGGTCTGCCAATCTGTCGAGGTATGAATGTACCGCCTCGATTCCAGCACGGTACTCACCTTCGGTCGAAGGCAGGGCCCATGATCGCGAGTCATAACTGAACTGCGGATCGGCCACCGCCAGGTCCGGGTCTTCGGTAGATTGCGTTTGTGATCGGGAAAAGTCGTTGCGCATGGACCGCGACAGATCGCGCACCTGCACCACCACACCAAACTCCCAAGCCGGAATGTTATCCATCAACACGCCAGGTGGCATCACGTCGTTTCGCAAGTAGCCGCCGCGTTTGTCGAGCAGCGTTTCAGCGACGTGAATCAGCGTCGCCGTGGTGACATAGCCTGCGACCAGCTCCTGCCCGTTACCACGAGCACGCTCAGCGGCAATGGCGTGCGGATCGAACACTTCCGGTTCGCTATCCCACCAAAACATCAGAAACAGCGTGGCTAGAATCAACACGGCAACAATGACGCCGAGCGCACGCAAAGGCGCACTTGGGCCATCAGCCAAAAGCAGTAATCGGTCTATCCAGTTCTTGACCATTCGTTCCCGCGCCAGTCAATTCGATGATTTCAAATGGTATCACCCAACGGCCCCGTTACGCCGCTGCCGAAGGTCACAAAGTGAAGTGGTTCGCTTTATACGGAGATCGGGTGCATCACATTGCGAAGCTGGCGTTCGACTTTTTCCAACTGTTGACCACGCGAACCAACCAGCGCCAACGCGCCTCGCTCCAAACCGACCACATAACCAGAGAAGCGTTCGTCTCCCACCAGAACCGGTTCGGTCAGTTGTTCTTTCGGCAGATAGTACACGGTGACTGGCCCGGACTCGGTGCTAACAACCATGTGTATGCCGCTTCCATGGCGTGTTGGGCAACGCTTTAGATAGACCACGCCCTCCAGGGCCTGGTTCAGTTCCACACCATATTCGGCCATCAACCAGTTAACATCCGCGACATCCACGAGCTTCTGCGAACCCAGCGAGTCCACTTCGTGATAAAGGTGGCTGATGACGTAGTCAGGCAAGGATTGCGCGGTTCCACCAGTCGGGGCCAAAACCAGCCCGACCGCCAGAGCCATCACAAATGACGCCGCCGCCGCCAACGGCACCAAACGTCGTCGCCAGTTCGGCGCCTCATTGGCCGCCGCCAGGCGTTGCTGCTCGATAATGTCAGATGCAAGGTCGGCCGGCACATCGACGATCAATGCCTGACGCAGTGATTCTTCAAATGCCATCGCCTGTTCCCAGGCCTCATGGCAGCTTGGGTCTTCTTTGCGAGCACGCTCGAACGCCGGATCCGCGGTAAACGGATCGGTCATCAGCGCGCGCTTAAATTCAAGATAATTCATGTACGTTGTCGTGTTGTTCGCTGTCATCGGCATCGAGGACAGCCTTCAATTTATGTCTTGCTCTAAAGAGCTGGGTCATCACGGCACTTCGCGAGATACCCAGCTCGTCGGCGATTTCCTTGCAGCTGAAGCCACCGATGACCTGCAGTAGCAGTGGTTCCCGGTATTTTGGCTCCAAACTCATCATGCCCTGGCGCAACATGCGCTTCTCAGCACGATTTTCAGGCTCCATTGAGTCATCTGCGGCGATCACGTAGTCATCCAGATCACGAATCTCCGGCACCTTGCGCTCAAAGGTCCTGGCAAACTCTCGTCTCAAAATCACCAACAGCCAGCCCTTGGCGGCCTTGTCGTCACGCAGACGATCAATCGCACGCCAGGCGCGCAGAAACGTCTCTTGCACCAGGTCTCTTGCCAATGTCGGGTCTTTGCATAACCAAACAGCAAACCGATACAAGTCATCTGAGTACTCGTTGGCGAGTCCCTCAAACTTCTGTGTTCTGGCTTTTTGATTCATTGACGGTATAGACCGGGGTGGTTCGGATTTGCTTGCAAGACACGAAAAACCAAAGAAAAAGCCCGCTTCTATGCGAAGCGGGCCTTTCCGGGTTGTCATAGTTGATTGCGTTAGCCTTCTGTGGCCGTCTCTTTCTTGGGAACGTAGACTTCGCTGCCGCCAGCCCGAAACTCTTTGGCCTTTTCTTCCATCCCCATTTCAACGGCATATTCTACATTGCCAAGGCCTTTTTCCTTGGCATATTCGCGCACATCCTGGGTAATCTTCATGGAACAAAAGTGCGGCCCGCACATGGAGCAAAAATGAGCGACTTTGTGCGCCTGCTTGGGCATGGTCTCATCATGAAATAGCTGGGCTTTCTCCGGATCCAGTCCCAGATTGAATTGATCTTCCCAACGAAACTCGAAACGAGCTTTGGACAGGGCGTTGTCGCGCACCTGTGCCCCTGGCAGGCCTTTGGCCAAATCTGCCGCATGGGCAGCAATCTTGTAGGTAATGATGCCTTCGCGCACATCTTCGCGGTTGGGCAATCCCAAATGTTCTTTTGGCGTGACGTAGCACAGCATGGCGGTGCCGTACCATCCAATCATCGCCGCACCAATGGCCGACGTGATGTGGTCGTAGCCCGGCGCGATATCGGTGGTCAGTGGGCCAAGGGTGTAGAACGGCGCTTCATGGCAGGACTTCAGTTGCTCCTCCATGTTCACCTTGATCATTTGCATCGGCACATGACCTGGACCTTCGATCATGGTTTGTACGTCCTGATCCCAAGCCACCTTGGTTAGCTCACCCAAGGTTCTTAGCTCCGCCATTTGTGCCTCATCATTGGCATCGGCAGCGCTGCCAGGTCGCAGACCATCGCCCAGCGAGAACGAAACATCATAGGCCCGCATGATTTCGCAGATCTCTGCAAAGTTGGTGTAGAGGAAGCTCTCTTTGTGATGAGCCAGGCACCACTTGGCCATGATAGAGCCGCCGCGTGACACGATACCGGTCACTCGGCCGGCTGTCAGCGGTACGAACGGCAGGCGCACGCCGGCATGGATGGTGAAGTAATCCACGCCCTGCTCTGCCTGCTCGATTAGAGTATCGCGGTACATCTCCCAGGTCAGCTCTTCAGCCTTGCCGTCCACCTTCTCAAGCGCCTGATAAATGGGGACAGTGCCAATGGGTACCGGGCTGTTGCGCAAGATCCACTCGCGCGTTTCGTGAATATGTTTGCCTGTCGACAGGTCCATCACGGTGTCAGCGCCCCAACGCGTCGCCCAGACCATCTTTTCGACCTCTTCGGCGATTGATGAGGTTACCGCTGAATTTCCGATGTTGGCGTTGATCTTGACCTTGAAGTTGCGGCCAATAATCATCGGCTCGCATTCCGGATGGTTAATGTTCAACGGAATAATGGCACGACCGCGCGCCACTTCCGAACGAACGAATTCTGGTGTCACTTCAGACGGGATGGATGCACCAAAGGACTGACCCGGATGGCAGCGTTTCAATGCGTCATCATGCAGTTCAGCCAGTCGCTGATTTTCGCGAATTGCGATGTATTCCATTTCGTCGGTAATGATGCCTTTGCGCGCATAGTGCATCTGCGTGACATTGCTGCCAGCGACTGCGCGGCGCGGCAAGCGAAGGCGCTCGAATCGCAGTGACTCTGTTAAGGGGTCTTCCGCTCGTTGCCGACCGAAATCGGAACTCAGTCCGCCCAGTTGCTCAGTATCATTGCGCTTGTTCAGCCATTGCTCTCGAAGTGGCGGCAGGCCGGCTTCAAGGTCGATCTTGGCCTGCGGGTCGGAATAGGGCCCGGAGGTGTCGTACATGGTTAGCGCTGGATTGATCTCAGCACCAAAATGGAGTGGGGTCTGCGACTGTTCCACTTCCCGCATCGGCACTCGAATATCGGGGCTGGAGCCTTCGACATAGACCTTTTTCGAACCCGGAATCGGCCCGGTTACTTCGCTACTCAGTTCCCGCGCCCGATCGGCGACAGTTTCGCGCACTGCACTCATTCAATGTACCTTCGATTTCTGGTGATGGCTGCTTTGGATATCTTCGGCGTCCTGGACAGAATTGCCCTGTCGGCTCGGCGTCGACATCGTCGCGCCCATCGGCATGTCACATAATCTGTACAGCTTACGCGAACACAGACGCCGACGGAACTGCAATACAAAGGGAAGCGAGGAAAGTTGGGAAGGGCCAGCTTGACGAACCGAACACGCGCGCCCCACTATCGGTACCATGGATTCAACCTTTGCCAACGTTATGGTCGTTCTCGGCGCGGTCGTCATCGCCGTACCCCTGTTTCAGCGCCTGGGTCTGGGCTCCATTTTAGGTTACCTGGTGGCAGGCACCATCATCGGTCCGTTTGGTTTGGCCCTGGTCAACGATACCGCCGCCATTTCCAAACTGGCGCATTTCGGCATTGTATTTTTGTTGTTCATCATCGGTCTGGAATTGGCCCCGAAACGGCTATGGGACATGCGCATGGGCGTGTTCGTCGGTGGGCCGATCCAATTGCTGGTCAGCGCGGCGATGATTCTGCCTGTGATGTTGTGGATGGGAGTGGACCTGAAGGCCGCTGTAGTGATTGCCTTTGGCCTGGCGCTATCGTCTACGGCGTTTGGCGTTCAGTTGCTCAATGAGCGAAACGAGTTAGGTTCGGCCTACGGCAGCGAGGCCTTCTCGATCTTGTTGTTTCAGGACCTGGCGGTGGTGCCACTGCTGTTGATCGTGTCAGCAATGGCGGACAGCACCACCGCCGAACCCGCCAGTTGGCAACAGATCGGCATCGGCCTTGGTGCCATTGCCGCTGCGGTATTGGTCGGCCGTTTTGTGCTCAAGCCCATGTTTGGCTTGATGTCATCGACTCGAGTGCAGGAAGTGTTCACTGCAGCGGCACTACTGGCAGTGTTGGGTTTCGGCGCTCTGTTCAATCTGGCAGGCTTGTCTATGGAGCTCGGAGCCTTCGCGGCCGGCCTATTGCTGGCGACCAGTCCGTATCGCAAGGCGCTAGAGACCGAGCTGATGCCGTTCAAGGGCTTGCTGTTGGGCCTGTTCTTTATTTCCGTTGGCATGAGCATTGATCTGCCTCTGGTCGCCGGCACGGTTCATTGGCTGCTGCCGTTGGTCATTGCTCTGGTTGCGGCCAAGTTTGCGATCCTGTACGCGCTAGGCCGGCTACGTGGGCTGGACCACTACGAGGCGCTGTACCTCGGTGCATGCCTGTCGCAAGGCGGTGAATTTGCGCTGGTGATCGTGGCCGCCGCTCTGGTTGCGGCTATCCTTGATAACGCCACAGCGCAGGTGGTGGTGGTGGCAGTCGGCATGTCGATGGCGCTCACGCCGCTGTTGTACCTGCTGCTCGACCGATGGGTACTAGCGCGTAAAGCCGGCATTGACAGCGACACACGCGACTATCCGCACCCACCTGCGGGCCGGGTCATTATCGCCGGCTTTGGTCGCTTCGGCCAAACCATCTCCCGCGTGCTATCGGCGCGAAATATCGACTTCGTGGCCCTGGAAAAAGACCCCAGGCACGTCGATTTCGTCAACAAACATTGCCATCAGGCCTACTATGGCGATGCCACTCGCATGGACATACTGAAAACCGCCGGCATCGACCAGGCGCAGCTGTTTGTGCTGGCTTTGCCCGATCCGGAAACCTCGATTAAGGTCGCAAAACTGGTGCACGAGCATTTCCCTGATTTGCCGATTGTGGCGCGCGCCAGAAACTTTCGTCACGCCTGGGAACTCGACAGCATGGGCATCAGCCACGTGCACGTGGAAACTGAGCTCGCTGGATTGGAAGCTGCCGGCGACGCACTCACGGCGTTGGGTATCCCGAACACCGCTGCCACAGAAACGGTCGCCTTGTTCGTTGAGTATGATCGACTACTGAGGCAAGAGGCGCAGGAAGACGGCCGGGACTACCAGTGGCTGTATGAGAAAACCACATCCGGTGCCGCTCGAATCGACGACCTGAAGGATTCGGTTGGGGGTTAGTGAAGCTTCGCTGAAAGCCTCCCGGCTGCTACAGCTCAATCCCTGTCAGCTCCACCACATCATCCACCGGCAAATAACGGCCACGCTCATCAGTGCTCAATGAGCTCATCGCCACCTCTGGATCATGGGTATAAAACAAACGAACCCTGCGCTTGAGCTTGTCGGCCAGGAAAACGCCTTTTTCGTCGATCAATCGCTCTGGATAGCGGTCATAGCCCATGCTGATGGGAACGTGCACCCACGGGCGACCGGGGATCAGATCGGCGCAAAAGACGATGCCACCTTCGCCACCGATCTCGGCCAGCATCAGGCCTGGGGTGTGGCCTTCCGAGTACTCAAAACGCACAGCATCACCCAGGGTCGGCGAGTGATTGCCGTCGATCAGTTCAAGTCGACCGGATTGTTCCAGCAGTAAATTGAGGGCCGGGATAAACGAGGCTCGATCCCGCGGGTGCGGATCGTTGGCTCGCTGCCAGTGCTCGCGACCCACCAAATATCTGGCATTCGGAAACAGTAGCTCCGGATCAGCGCCCTCGCGCCACGGCACCAACAGACCGCCCGCATGATCAAAGTGCAGGTGCGACAACACCACGGCATCGATATCGGCGTGCTCAAAACCAATCGCCGCCAGAGAGTTCAGCAAGACATGTTCTTGCTCAACCACCCCGTAACGCGCTTTCATCTTCGGATCGAAAAAAGCACCAATACCCGTTTCAAACAGTACATTTTTGCCGTCAAGGTCGGTGACCAGCAACGCTCGGCAGGCCAACGGAATGCAATGTCTTTCGTCGGGTTCCAGCCAACGTGCCCAAAGCGCACGAGGCGCATTGCCAAACATTGCACCGCCGTCAAGACGTTGCGAGTTGCCCATCACTGACCATGCTTTCACTTAAGGCACCTCCACCATTGAGCGGCCTGAGGTCCAGCGTGGATCACTGGCTGCATCGACCTCGCCGGTCAACACATTCCAGCGCACACCATGCATGTTGCCCCAAGTACGGCCGCGATCTTTGACCTCGTGACCCATGCTTTCGAGGGTGGCCAGGGTTTCAGCGTCGAACGTGCCCGGTTCGTAGGTGACCTGGTCCGGCATGTACTGGTGATGGTATCGCGGTCGCGACACCCAATCCTGCGGCGGCTTGCCGTCAACGAACTCCAGAATGCCCAGCAGCACCATGGTGATGATGCGCGAGCCGCCGGGCGTGCCCAAAATGGCCACCTGATCATCACCATGGACAATGGTTGGTGTCATTGAAGACAGCGGCCGTTTGTAAGGGACGATGGCGTTCGCTTCAGCACCGAGCAGGCCATAGGCATTGGGCGAGCCTTTCTTCGCCGAAAAGTCATCCATTTCATTGTTCAGAAAAAAGCCCATGCCAGGGGCAACGAAGCCGCTGCCGTAAGGCAGATTGACGGTTAATGTGCCTGCCACCATGTTGCCTTCGGTGTCTATCAGGGAAAAATGGCTGGTATCGGTGCCGCCCGGTTCCGACTCAATTCCCGGTAGCATCTCACTCGGCGTGGCACGATCATGACGAATTCCAGCGCGCAAGCCATCGGCGTAGAACGGGTGGGTCAGGCGTTGAATCGGCACATCGACGAAATCGGAATCACCAAGATATAAAGTGCGATCCCGGTACGCGCGCCGCATTGATTCAATCACCAAATGAGTGCGCTCTGCCTCCGTCATGGTCGACAGTGGGTACGGATTGAGAATATTCAGCATGGTGGCCAGGGCGATGCCACCAGACGATGGCGGTGACGCGGTCACCAACTTGTAGCCCTTGTACGAGGTTCGGACCGGTTCACGCTCAACCACCTTGTAGCGTGCCAGATCATCCAGGGTCCAGATGCCACCGGCCTCACGCACGCCAGCGACCAACTTCTGCGCTATCGGGCCTGTGTAAAACCCGTCGTGGCCATGTGTCGCAATCGACTCCAGCACTCGCGCCAGGTCCGGCTGTTTGATCACATGGCCCAGTGGCGGTACCTGACCATCGACCAGGAATATTGCAGAAGCTGCCGGATAACGATTGACCACTGCGGCGCGATTGGTCATCAGGGCGCGGTACTTTTCGTCAACTGGAAAACCGTTCTTCGCCAAACGGATCGCGGGCGCCAAAGACTCTGCTAATGGCAAGCGACCGTAGTGTCGGGCCAGGTGCACAAAGCCAGCCGCTTCGCCTGGAATGCCGGCCGCCAACGGGCCATTGACCGCCAGGTCTCGATTGACCTCACCATCAGCACCCAGATACATATTGCGATCAGCCGCCCCCGGCGCCATCTCGCGGCCATCGATCATGACATCGAAATTGTCTTGCGCGCGATGCAGCAACCACAGGCCACCACCACCGAGACCCGAACTGGCCGGCTCGACCACAGCCAATGTTGAACTGACAGCAACGGCAGCGTCGAAGGCATTACCACCAGCGGCGAACACTTCCATCCCGGCCTCAGTGGCCAGATAGTGAGCGCTGGCAATAGCGTTGGCTTGCGGTTTGGCATTCTCAGCCACAGCCACCTGGGCGCTGCTGCACAGCGCCAGAACGACCACGGCTAGGTAGCGACTTCGGCTAACCAACCAGCTTTTCATATTTATTTTTGAGTTGCTCACGCGTTTCCTCATGTTCGGGGTCAACCAAAATACACTCGACCGGACAAACTTCGATACACTGCGGTTCGTCAAAATGACCGACACATTCCGTACACAGATCCGGATTGATCTCGTAAATTTCAACGCCAGCAGAAATTGCCGTGTTCGGGCACTCGGGCTCGCAAACATCGCAGTTGATGCATTCTTGTGTGATATACAGGGCCATTCGATGAATTGTCCCATTTGCATGGTGTAAAACCAATGACTGTCGACCAAATCATCCTTTTTGTGCTGATTGTGACCGTTTTCGTGTTCCTTATCTGGGGCAAATTCCGCTATGACATGGTCGCTTTCAGTGCTTTGATCATCGCCGCGGGTGCTGGCGTGATTCCCTCCGATCAAGTGTTTGCAGGCTTTGGCCACCCAGCGGTGATCATCATCGCCCTGGTTTTGATGGTCAGTCGCGGCCTGTCACGCTCCGGCGCGATCGAAGTGCTCGCTCGCCATTTGCTATCCGCCTCGTCCAGTCTGAGGGGGCATGTTGGTCGGTTGGCTGGTGCAGCAGCGGTTCTGTCAGGCGTGATGAACAACGTCGCGGCGCTGGCGTTGCTGATGCCAATCGATCTGCAAGCTGCCGCGCGGGCCAAAAGAAGCCCGGCACTGAGTTTGATGCCGATTGCCTTCGCATCGATCCTGGGCGGCATGGTCACTCTGATCGGCACCCCGCCCAATATTGTTATCGCAACCTTCCGAGAAAGTGCTTTGGGCGAGCCCTACAGCATGTTCGATTTTGCGCCGGTTGGCGGCATTGTTGCCCTGGTTGGTGTCATTTTTATCGTCTTGTTTGGCTGGCGCCTGATTCCCAAAGACCGGGGCAAGCACAATACGGGCGAAGAGTTGCTGGACCTCGACGGCTACCTGGCCGAAGCCAAAGTACCGAAGGATGCGAAAATTGTTGGCCACCCGGTGCGTGACCTCGACACCCTGGCCGAAGACAACGAAGTGTCGGTGCTTGGTGTGGTGCGTCGTGGAAAACGCTTGCCTGGCTTTGCCCGCCGCGAAACCGTCAAGGCTGGCGACTACCTGGTTGTTGAGGGTGGACCCGCTGCCATCGACCAGTTTGTAGGCGCCGCCGGCCTGCAATACGACGGGGCCGAAAAGCAGATCGGCATTGCCGCGGATGCGCAGGAAGTGGTCGAAGTGGTAGTGCCGGCAGGCAGCCGCATCGACGGCCGTTCGGCCATGGACGTCCGGCTGCTGTACCGGCAGGGCGTAACCCTTCTCGGCATTTCCCGCAAAGGCAAGCGGTTTAGAGATCGAGTACGCAAGATCAAGATTGAGGCCGGCGATATTCTGTTGCTGCTGGGACCAGAAGAGCGCTTAAGCGATGTCGTGTCATGGTTGGGCTGCCTACCCCTGGCCGAACGTGGCATTGAATTTCCGCAGCGCCGCAAGGCCTGGATCGCGGTAGGTGCGTTCGTTCTCGCCATCATTGCCGCCAGCGTCGGTTGGCTGTATCTGCCGTTGGCGCTGGCTGCAGTGGTGATCATCTTTATTGGCCTGAAAATCGTACCGCTCAGCCAGGTCTATGACTCGGTGGAGTGGCCAGTCCTGGTTCTGCTGGGCTCGATGATTCCGATTGGTGCCGCCCTGGAATCCAGCGGCGGCACCGCATTGATCGCCAACTCCATCGTCAACTGGACCGATGGCTTGCCAACGATTGCCGTATTGACCATTTTGATGATCATCACCATGACGCTGTCTGATGTGCTCAACAATGTCGCCACGGCCCTGATTGCGGCGCCCATTGGCATCGATATCGCCAACCGTCTTGGTGCCAACCCCGATCCATTTTTGATGGCGGTGGCAGTCGCAGCATCCTGTGCTTTTCTCACCCCAATAGGGCACAAAAACAACACCATCATTATGGGCCCGGGAGGTTACCACTTTGGCGATTACTGGCGCCTCGGCTTACCCCTGGAGATACTGGTTGTCGCCGTATCGATCCCGATGATCGTTTGGGTGTGGCCGCTTTGATGCGACACGCGCGACCTTAGTCGTCTTCGTCAACCCAACCATCACCCCAACCATCGCGCCAACCCCAGCTGGGATCCGCGTTGCGACGTCCCGTCACAGGTTTGGGGCGTCGGCGACTGACTCGCGGAGCGTCATCATCTGTTCGAGCACCTCCATCGAGCAAGTGCTTGGGCAGCAGGCGACCGCAAGCTACACAGTTGCGATGTCGGCGATTGGCAATGGTACGCCCGCATTCGGGGCATTTCAGCGTCGGATCGTTCATCGTTGGCCTGAAAGAAGTGAGCTAAGGACCGGCCATTTGCGGACCAGTTCAAATTCTACTCCGGCGATGGAAATTTGTCGCTATTGGCAAGCGCCGACGATGCGCTTGGTCGATGCAGGATACTTGGCGAGCAGATGGGCTGGACGAATCGGCCGCGGACTGAAAGTGCCGCCGCAATTGGGGCATGTGTGGTTGAGTCGACCCTCAACGCACTTCGAGCAAAAAGTGCACTCGAAGGTGCAAATCAATGCCTCAGTTGAATCGGGCGGCAAATCTCTATCGCAGCATTCGCAGTTGGGGCGCAGTTCCAACATCAGCGCTGCGACCACTTTCTTAACTGCACCAACACCGCCGGGTGCACGAACTCTGATACGTCGCCACCGAGTCGAGCGATTTCTCGAACCAGAGATGAAGACAGGAAGCTGTATTGCTCCGAGGGCGTTAGAAAAATGGTCTCGACATCCTCAATCAGATGGCGATTCATGCTGGCCAGCTGAAACTCATATTCAAAGTCCGATACCGCGCGCAAGCCGCGAAGAATCACACCCGCTCCCGACTCGCGCATGAAGTCAGCCAACAAGATGTCGAAGCCGATAACTTCAATATTCGGAGTGTCTTCCAATGCAATCGCGGCCAGTTCGATGCGAGTTTGCAGGTCAATGGCAGGTCCCTTGGCGGCCGAATCTGCCACCGCAATGATGACCTTGTCGAACAGAATCGATGCGCGGCGCGCAAGATCCGCATGACCATTGGTGATGGGGTCGAAGGTCCCGGGGTAAACGGCGGTGCGATGGGATAGGCTCAACTGCGAATCACTCCGGTTTCGATGAATCTCATGCATTGTACATCGGCTCCGGTGTACCATCACGCCGATGAGCACGAATCCCCCAAAAAGCGACGGTGATACGGACGCGCAGCATGCGATCGACAATCACCGCGCCTATGTTGGCAACGAACGCGACTATGATTTTCTCGGTGCCAGCCAGTTCCGGCTATTGTGTGCACTGGGATTGCGCGAGAACCATCGCCTGCTTGATCTGGGCTGCGGCTCACTGCGCGCCGGCCGCCTGTTTATCGCCTACTTAAGACCTGGCCATTACTACGGGATTGAACCCAATCCGTGGCTTATCGATAGCGCGATCGAGGAAGAGGTCAGTTCCGGGCTGGTTGAACTCAAACAACCGACTTTTGCTCACAACAGTGACTTCGCGGTGGATGGTTTCGGTGTCGAGTTCGACTTCATCCTCGCCCAATCAATTTTCTCACATACTGAGATCGACCTGACCCGCACCGCCCTGAGCAACTTCCGAAAATCGCTGAAACCTGGCGGCCGATGCTTGATGACTTTCGCTGTGGGCAATGCCACTTTTCCGGGAACTGACTGGGTCTACCCGAAGACGGTCAGCTACCCTCGGGCGTTGATCAGGCAATTGGCCAGCGAGTGCGACTTGGACGTCGTCGAGTTGGACTGGTTCCACCCACGTCAGCGCTGGTTTTTGATGGTTGCCAAAGGCGATCGCTTACCCACCGCGACGGAGCTCGACATGCTAAGTGGTGTCGTACTCTACGATCGCAAACTAAGCGTTAGCGCCAGCGCCATGGGACGGCGCGCACGCAGTATCAGCCTGTACTACAAATACAGCATCCTGCCGCGACTGCGCCGCGTGCAGGGCTGGCTTCGCGGGCGCAAACATCGCGGCCATGTCTGATATCACCATGCGCGGCAAAGTCAGCGAGTGGGGCCAAGGGGCGATTCTGTATGACTTCCTGCGCGTGCCAGGCGGTGCCGAGAAGGTCGCGCTGCAGCTGGCGCAGTCACTGCCTGATTGTGATCTGTGTGTCTCCAGTGCTACCAACGGTTCGAGGTGGCGCGAATACGTCAACCCGGATCGCTTGAAGGACCTCGATATTCGCGGTGACTGGCCACCATGGCTGGCACTGAAATGCCTGCGTGGATTCAGGAGCAAGACTGAGTTTCTGAACGAGTACGACTGGGCGTTGTTTTCCGGCAGTTACGCCCCGGTGGCCGTGGTCAACCACCCCGCAGGTCGCAACCTCTACTATTGCCACACGGTGCCACGTTTCATTTACGATTTGAAACGCTTCTATCTGGAGAGCTTGCCGCCGTGGCAGCGCCCGGCACTGAGCGCGTTGATTTCCTATGTGCGTCCGCTGTATGAAACGGCAATCGGCCGTATGGATCGCGTGCTTGCCAACTCCGAGAATATCGCTCGACGCTTAAAAATTTACCTGGGAATCGACTCAACCGTGGTCTATCCACCCTGCGACATTGAACGCTTTCATTGGCAGGAAGACGAGGGCTACTACCTGTCGACGGCGCGACTGGAGAGCTACAAGCGCGTTGAATTGATCATCGACGCTTTCCTGAAGATGCCGGACCGCAAGCTGGTCGTGGCTTCAGGGGGAAGCGAACGGGCAAAGTTGATCGAACGTGCCAACGGCGCCTCAAATATTCACTTCACCGATTGGTGCGGAGAAGCGGCGCTGCAACGCCTGATTGCGCGCTCAATTGCCACTATTTACCTGGCACGAGATGAGGATTTCGGCTTGTCACCGGTCGAGTCCATGGCCTGCGGCAAGCCGGTGATCGGCGTGCGAGAAGGCGGTTTGATGGAGACGGTGATCGACCGCATGACCGGCTTGTTCGTGCCAGCAGATCCGACTGTCGATCATTTGATAGATGCAGTCCTTCGCATGTCGCCCAAACGGGCCCGATCAATGCGCGATGACTGCTTGCAGCGGGCGCGGACCTTTTCTTCGAGGCGGTTCATCGAGCGCATGCACGATGAAATTGACGCTACAGTTTCAGCCGCTTAAATAGCGTCTCCGGGATAGATCGAATGACCCACATGATCAGGCGCCAATAGCCGGGCAAGTAAACCACACTGTTGCCCCGCACCATCGCCTTGGCCAAGCCCTGACCCACCTTTGCTGGCTCACTCACCAGTGCCGCCGGCAAATCAAATTCCGCCGTCATTGGCGTGCGCACCCAGCCAATCAAAGCCGTGGTTACGTGCACGCCATCTGCAAATAATCGATTGCGCAGGCCCGACAGATAGGCGTGCAGACCGGCCTTGGCCGACCCGTACACGTAATTGCTCTGACGCCCACGCAGGCCCGCCACCGAGCCCATCACGCCAATAACACCACTGCCACGCGCCTGCATTGCCTGCGCCAGGGGTTCCAGTGTTGTCACCACACCGTTGAAATTGCATGTCAAAATGGCCTGGGCATGCTCAGCATCGGTTTGTGCCTGATCCTGCTCACCCAGCAACCCAGTCGCCACCACGACCGCATCGGGAACCCACGGCAAATCAGCCACCCAACTTGCATGGTTTTGCCAATCGACGGCATCGTAGTGGCTGGTATCAACCTCAACATCGAAGCGTGCGGCCAAGTCGTCGGCAACACGTTTTAGCTTGTCCGGACTGCGGCCGGCCAATACAAAGGCAGATGCGCCTTCAGCGGTCAAAGCGCGTGCCGTAGCCACCGCGATCGGTGAGGTCGCGCCCAGTATCAGTACCTTCATAGTTGCAGCCTTGTTGATAGATCTGAAACGACCGTCCCGGCCAGGCCCATGCTCTCCCGCAGTTCGGCAAGCGAGGTCCAATTGGGATACATCGCTCGAAACATGTCGACACTCAAACGAGCGTCCTTGGCCAGGTAGACGCGCCCACCATGTTCGGCCACGATCGAATCGAAGTCATTAAAAAGCTTAAGAACATCCGGACGACGTGGAAAGTCCATGGCCAAAGTCTCGCCAGCCATAGGAAACGACAACCAATTGTCATTGGCCGCTCCCATGCGTTTCCACACCGACAGATAAGGCCTTGCCGAACTGCGCGCCAGCCGGTCGAGCAACTCACCGATGGCGACGCTGGATGAATTTTCGGGAACCACAAACTGGTACTGCAGCAATCCACGCCGATACAGGCGATTCCAGCGGTTGATCCGATCCAGTGGAAAGAAGAATGCCTCCAGGCTGACCCGACCACGGCTATGCCGCATCTCGCGCCATCGCAAAAAGTCATTGGCCAGCCGCATGGTGGTGTCGCTGACGAACCAGTCGGCCAACGGCGGCAGCGGCAGACTGGACTGCCATTTGACCTGGGTGTTGCCATCGTCTGCCAGCTCGCCGACGCCCAATGAGCCACCTCGCATCGCTTGCTTGCCAGACAGATCGAGCCAGGCCACCGAATACGTATCGCTGGCGTGCTTGTCCGACAGCGCGCGCAATTGTTCCAGGTCGCTGCAGGGCAAGCGTTGCCAGTCCACCTCAGCCGAGGCCGCCGGCAGCAGTTGTAACGCTACCCGCACAACCAGCCCGGTAAGCCCCATCCCGCCGCAGGTCGCCAAAAAAAGTGGTTCACCCGGTTCCACGCGGACAATGCCTTGACCTGGCAGCAGCAGATCCAACCACACAACAGCGCTGGAAAAAGCCCCCTGATGGTGGTGGTTCTTGCCATGAATGTCCGCCGCAATCGCACCGCCCACCGAGACGAATCGAGTGCCAGGAATCACTGGCAAAATCCAGCCGCGTGGCAGGGTCACCTCAAGCAGTTCGGCCAAAGACAGCCCCGCTTCACAGACCAGCGTGCCGGCTTTGGAGTCGAAAGCGATGAGCGCGTCCAGCTGACGAGTCGACAACAAGGTGTCGGACAGTGCCGCGTCCCCATAGGCACGACCGGCGCCGCGCGCTATCGCAGGCGCCTCAGGCCAGCGATCGATCAACGGCTGTGCTTCGACCAATGCGGCCTGTCGACCCGGCCGAAAGCCCCAACCTGCGCACAACTGTTTCTTGCTCAAGACAGACCCGGCCCGTAAATAATCCAAACGATGCTGATCAGCCAGGCCAAAATGATGCCCTGCAGTACATGATCTTGTAGCAACACCCGAGTCGGCGAGGCGGCGCGCCGGAAAACCAGGGCCTGTTGCAGGTAGCGCAGGACGCCGACCACGACGAACACCGTCGTCAGATAAAGGCTGTCGGTACCATGCCGCTCAATAACCACCGGGGACAAGGTATAGAGCAGGTAGCTGACCACCACGATACCACCCATCATGGTCATGGCCTGACTGAGAAACTCCGGACTATAACCCTTCAGCGAGTGGCGGTGCCGATCCTGTCCTGGCACATTGACCAGGTCATCGTGGCGCTTGCCAAAGGCCAGCAACAGGGCCAGAAGAAAGGTCATGATCAACATCCATGGACTGATCCAAACTTGCGCTGCCAGTCCGCCGGCCAGCACTCGCAACACGAAACCAAGACCGATAATGGTGACATCAACAATGGCGACCTGTTTGAGCCATAGCGAGTAGGCCAGATTGCCCACCAGGTAGGCCAACAGGACCCACTGCACCTCGGGGTTGACGCTAAGCGCCAACAGCCATGAGGACACGACCAGCACCATCGCCAGCCCCACCGCAAACCTGGGCGTGAGCTGACCACTGGCCAGCGGCCGGTCGCGCTTGTCCGGGTGTTGCCGATCCGCTTCTCGATCGACGGTGTCATTGATCGCGTACACCGCGCTGGACAGCAGGCAGAAGGCCACCGCGATCAGGGCCACCGCCAGCAAGCGTTGCATGTCAGCAATCTCATGGGCGAACAGAAGTGGCAATGCGACAAACCCATTCTTCACCCACTGACTGGGCCTGAGCAGGGTCACAATGGCGTGCAATTTTTGACTCAAAACGTTGCTTTACTCTTGGCTTGTGGCTGTCGTCACTCTACCAGCCAATGGATGCATTTTGACTCGCCCAAATAAAACCAGCGCAGCAGAGGTGCCAGTCGGTAGCGAGTTTTGACAGATTCGACTGCCGACTGTGCGCTACAGTAGGCGGCCTGAATAACAACGATGGATTATGTAGCAAGGTGCAGCACACAGCCAAACGCATCGCCTATATTGACGGCCCCCGCCTGCAACAGGCCTTGGTCGCCGGCATTCATCGCGTCATCAGTCAGCGCGATTACATCAACAAGATCAACGTGTTCCCGGTTCCCGATGGGGATACTGGCACCAATGTAGCCTTTACGCTCAGCTCTGTATTGCAAGCGACCCAAGTATCCAGCTCGGGCGCCGGCGACCTGCTCGACCGGGTCGCGGACGCCGCACTTGATGGCGCCCGTGGCAACTCTGGAGCGATTCTTGCCCAGTTCCTGCAAGGCTTGAGTGACGCCATAGGACAGCGGCTTCGCATCGACGCCGAAATGCTGGTTGGCGCCATGAGCCATGCCGCAAGTTGCGCGCGAGAGGCTATTGAGGAACCACGCGAGGGCACCCTGCTCAGTGTGTTTACCGACTACGCCAATGGCCTCAAGTCACTGTATAAACGGGGTACTCGTGACATTCATGCGCTGCTTGAGCAAGGGCTGAAGATCGCGCACAAGTCGCTGGATGCTACACCAACGCAACTGGCGGTATTGCGACAAGCAGGGGTTGTAGACGCTGGTGGGCAGGCCTTCGTGGAGTTGCTCGAAGGCATAGACCATTTGATTCGACTGGGGCCGCAAGAGGTTCCTCCGGACCTGCAACAAGCGTTGGAAGATGCCGCACCAATGGACGACACCATGCACGGCGGCGATCACCGCTATTGCACCGAGTGCATGGTGATCGGCGAAGCCATTGATCGACGCAAACTACGCGAGGCAATTGGCGAACTCGACCACTCCAGCCTGGTGTTGGCCGGCACACGCGACCGCGTTCGCGTCCATGTCCACGTCAACGATCCGGCCAAATTGCACGAAACCTGTGGCCAGTTTGGTGAGGTTTCACAACACAAAGCCGATGATATGCACCGTCAGGAGTCGGCCGCAGCCAGTCACCAGCCGGTCGCCATTCTGACCGATTCCGGAGCAGATATACCCGACCGCGACCTGGAACGGCTAAACATTCACTTGATGCCAGTTCGGGTCCACTTCGGCGAACGCAGCTACCTGGACAAGGTGACCCTGACGCCGCATGAGTTCTACCGCAAATTGCGTACCGAGGGCATCCACCCAAAAACATCGCAGCCGCCACCCGGAGACTTCCGCCGCCAGTTTGAGCACCTCGCCAGCCATCATCAAAACGTGCTGTCGATCAATGTCTCCGGCAAAGTCAGTGGCACGCGGCAAGCGGCGCTTGCCGCCGCCGAACGCGTTGATGCTGATCGGGTGGTGGTCTATGACTCCTACAACGCCGGACCCGGTCAAGGTTTGTTGGCGATGGCAGCCGCGGAGCTGGCGACTCGGGGTGCCGACTTGGACACGATCGTGGAGCGCCTCGACACCTTGCGTCCGCAAACCTCGACCTATGTCCTGATCGATGACCTGTCCTACGGTGTACGTGGTGGCCGTGTCAAACCCGTGCATCAACGCATTGCTGACTGGCTGCACCTAACACCAGTCATTGGCAATGACCAGCAAGGCTTCATCAAGGCCCGAGGCGTCCTGTTCGGCCGCAAGAACTTGAACCGGCGATTCGCCCGGTTTTTAGGCAAACGCATGGACCGGTCACGTCAGTGGCGCGTGTTGATCGGTCACTGCGACTGTCGCGATAGCGCCAATCAGCTGGAACAACTGATTGAGCAACAACCACAGGTTAGATCAACGCGAACGATTGCGGCCGGAACTGCGTTTGGCGTCCATGCTGGACCAGGGGCTCTGTGCGTCGCCATCCAGCCGTACATGCCGCCGACTTGATCGCCCGATTTGAGGGTTTTGCTGTATAAACAATGAATCGTAGTCCTGTATCATAGGCCCATGTCCGACGCTGAGTATTTGCGCAACCAACTTCTGATCGCCATGCCATCGATGGCCGACAGCAACTTCACCAAAGGCGTGACGTATGTTTGTCAGCACAACGATGAGGGGGCGCTGGGGCTGGTCATCAATCATCCCTCCGGCCTGACCCTGGGTGAACTGTTGCAGCAATTGGATTACGACACTGAGGACCAAAACGTCGCCGAACTGCCGGTTTTTATTGGTGGGCCGGTGCAGAACGATAGGGGTTTTGTCCTACACGATCCGCAGGGCAAGTGGGATTCCACCTACTCGGTAGCTGACCACTTTTCGGTCACCACCTCCCGAGACATTCTGGAAGCCATTGCCGCGGGCGAGGGGCCTGATCGCTACCTGGTCGCCCTGGGTTACGCGGGCTGGGCTCCGGGCCAGCTGGAAGACGAATTTCGGCAAAATGCCTGGCTTAACACCGATGCCGACGCTGAGCTGATCTATCATTTGCCCACCGAGCAAAAATGGACGGCGGCGGCCAACAATCTTGGCGTCGACATCAATACGCTCAGTGGTTTCGTCGGTCATGCCTGAGGTGGCCACCTCGCCACAGCCACCGCCAATCACAATACTGGGTTTTGATTTCGGAATGCGTCGAGTGGGTGTAGCGGTCGGACAGACCATAACCGCGACGGCCAGTGCGCTGGAGACATTACCGGCACGCGATGGCAAGGTCGATTGGGATCGCGTCGCTGAGCTGATCAACGAATGGAAGCCGCAGCGTTTAGTGGTCGGGGCCCCTGTTAACCTTGATGGACAACAACAAACCATTGGCAAGGCGGCCAACAAATTCGGCCAGCGTCTGCACGGTCGCTTTGGCTTGCCTGTAGATGAAGTCGACGAGCGCATGACATCACGTGCCGCTGACCGACTCTTTGTCGACGGCAGGCGCGATGGCAGTATTCGACGACGAGACGCGGCGAAACTGGACGCGGTCGCCGCCAGACTGATCGTTGAAACATGGCTTGCCCAATGGCAAGTGTCGCAGGACGCGACGTGAAAATGACAAACAAGGCGCAACAGCAATGAGCGTAAAACAAGTCTGCAAGCAGGGGCAGCTAAAACACCTGCTGACCATGGAAGGGCTTAAGCGCCCGACGCTGGAGCAGGTTTTCGCAACCGCTGACGAACTGAGCTCGGCCTTTTCATCGGGACAATGCCCGCCGCTTTTGAGCGGTCGCACCATCATCAACCTGTTTTTCGAGCCCAGCACGCGAACGCGAAACTCGTTCGAGCTGGCAGCCAAACGCTTGTCTGCGGACATCCTGAATGTCGATCTGGCCTCGTCCTCGACCAGCAAAGGTGAAAGCCTGCTTGACACCCTGTGGACGTTGCAGGCCATGCACTGCGACATGTTCATTGTGCGTCACCCGGAAAGCGGGGCCGCGCACTTCATCGCTCGGCATGTCGACCAGGGGGTTGCCGTATTGAACGCCGGTGATGGCAGGCACGCACACCCCACGCAAGCACTGCTCGACCTGTATACCATTCGCCATCACAAGCCGGATTTTGGTGGTCTGCGTGTGGTTGTTGTTGGCGACATTCTGCATTCGCGAGTTGCACGCTCGCTGATTCATGGCCTGAATATCATGAATGTTGGCGACTTGCGCCTGGTGGCCCCGCCAACCTTGTTGCCGGAACAAGTCGAAGATCTAGGTGCCGAGGTCTACCACGACCTCGACAAAGGGCTGGCCGACGCCGATGTGGTCTATATGCTGCGGCTGCAAAAGGAACGCATGGTCGGCGCGCACTTGCCCGACCGGCATGAATACTACAAGCATTTTGGCCTGACCAGTGCGCGCCTGAAACTGGCCAAAGCGGATGCCATTGTCATGCACCCAGGCCCAATGAATCGCGGCGTCGAGATCGAGTCATCGGTGGCGGATGGCCCACAGTCAGTCATCTTGGAGCAGGTGGGCAACGGCGTGTCCGTGCGCATGGCGGTGATGGCAAACATCCTGTCGGGAACCACATCATGAGCCGGCAAACGTTCAAGCAGGTTCGGGTGATAGACCCCCAATCATCGACCGATCAAAGCTGCGACTTGCATGTCCACAACCAGAACATAGTTGGTGTCAATGACGCTTCATTTGCAGTTGATCAGGAGCACAGCGGCGAGGGCCTGTGGCTGATACCAGCGGCCGTCGATTTTGGCTACCGAGGCGATTTGCGATCACTGTCGGCCATCGGTGCTGAACTGGGCGCAGCCGCGCGAGGCGGCAGCGCTCACCTGGTGATGGAGCCGGCCGGCACCAGCGTTATTGACGATGCCGCCGAGGTTCGGGACCTGAAAGCGCGAGCCAAGCACCATGACGGCGCGCGCCTGCATGTGATCGGAGCGGTTAGCAGCAACCTGCAGCACAGGTCGCTGGCCGCAATGTCGACCCTGCGTGAAGCCGGTTGTATCGCGGTTGGCGACGGTGGGCAGTCGATCGACGATACCAACTTGCTGATTCGCATGTTGCAGTATGCCCAATCGCTGGATTTGACAGTGTTCCTGACACCGCTGGACAGCCGGCTGGCCAACGGCTGCGTACATGCCGGACGGGTGTCCACTCGCCTCGGGCTCAATGGCATCCCCAGCAGTGCTGAAACCATGGGTCTGGCACGCATCATCGAATCGGTTCGCGCCACCTCGGCACGTGTCCATGTGATGCGCTTGTCGACCGCGGAAGGCGTCGAATTGGTACGCAACGCGCGCCGCGAAGGCCTGCCAATCACCGCCGATGTCGCCATTCATCATCTATACCTGACGGAAAATGACATCGGCCCATTCGATGCTCGTTTTCACGTGCAACCGCCGCTGAGAACATTGTCCGATCGCGACGCCCTGCTGGCCGGTGTCGTCGACGGCACCATTGACGTGATTTGTTCGCAACATACGCCACTGGGCCGCGATGCCCGGTTGGCTCCGTTCGCCGTCACCGATCCCGGAATTGCAGGTGCACAGACTCTGATGCCGCTGGTATTGCAGTTGGTGCTCGACGGTCGTTTGCCGCTGGACCGCGCGATCGATGCCACCTCCACGCAACCGGCCACCATCTGCAAGCTCAATCACGCGACATCGCTTAAACCTGACGACAAAGCGACCTTCTGCCTGATTGACCCAAATGACGATGGACAGATTGACAGCGAGCATTGGCATAGCCTGGGGCACAACTCGCCGTTCAGCGATTGGGTGTTCCGAGCCCGGGTCGTCAGCACCTGGTTCAAAGGACGACAGATCGCGTGAGTGGTCCAGTGCTGGCGCTATCAAGCGCCGTTTTCTGGGCCGTATCAGTCATTCTATTTCGCCGTATCGGTGATCGACTGGCGCCGACCACACTGAACTTCTACAAATGCGCGACGGCCTTGCTGTTGATCGTGCCGACGGCTTTGATCTGGCACGGTAATGCCACGCTCAGCGGCCAGACCAACAAGCTGATGGTGATGGCACTGTCCGGCTTTATTGGTATCGGCATTGCGGACACCTTGTTTCTTTCGGCCTTGAAGCGTTTGGGTGCGACGCGCGCCAGTGCCATCGAGAGCCTGTTCAGCCCGGCCGTGGTGCTGTTGTCTGTGCTGTTTCTGGGCGAGGTCATGACCTTGCCGCAAACGCTGGGCATGCTATTGGTAGTCGGTGGCGTGGTACTGGTCAATTTGCGGGGGTACGGCGACCAGGCGATCGATTCGGGCCATCAACGCAGTGGTTACTTGTTCGCGCTTGCTGCCGTGATCACCAGCGCCAGCGGCATAGTCATGCTCAAACCCATGATCGGTACTGAGCCCGCGTTGTGGGTGGTGATGGTGCGCCTGTTCGGTGGCCTGATCGCCGTCACGCTGACCATAGTCATTTCGCGCCAATTGTCGGTGCGTGCCCTGGCTATCGGGCGCAATGCACCCTGGGCTACTCTACTCGCCGCATCCGCGGCCGGTGCCTGGTTGTCGACACTGATGTTCGTCATGGCCATGAGCCGCATGGACGTCGATGTGGCCTCGGTGCTCAACGAAACAGCGGTCATCTTCGTGGTATTGATGGCCTGGTGGTGGCTGCGTGAGCCAATGAATGTCAAACGAGTGGCGGGCGTGTTGACAGCGTTCTCCGGCGTGGTCCTGGTGTTACTGTGATCGGCGAAACCCTGGCGCTGGGCAGCGCCATCCTGTGGGCCGCAGCGGTCATCAACTTCAAACGATCCGGCGAGACGATGTCACCGTTCTCGCTGAACCTGGTCAAGAACCTGATCGCCACCACATTGATGTTGCCAACGGCATTGCTGATCGATGGCCTGAATTTTCCAGTGCTCAGCGCCGATCAGTGGCTGCTGCTGATTGCCAGCGGTGTGGTCGGCATTGGCGTCGCCGACCAGATGTACTTCATGGCGTTGAATCGCATTGGTGCCAGCCGCACCGGAATCGCGGCCAGTTTGTTCAGCCCAAGCGTGGTCATGCTTTCGGTGGTTTTTCTTGGCGAGTCGCTAACGGCCTGGCAGCTTAGCGGCCTGGTCAGTGTGGTGGGCGGCATCATGCTCATCAGCTACCGCTCCAATGCGCGAGAAATCGAATCAGCATCGCAACTGAGAAGCGGCATTCTGATCGCCGGTGGCGCTGTCTTTCTGATGGCGCTGTGTATCGTTGCAATCAAACATATCATTGAGTCGCAGCCCTTCATGTGGGTCGTTGAAACCCGATTGGCGGCAGGTGTGCTGGGCATGTTGTTGGTAGCGGCCTTGCGGGGGCGGCTGAAGCAAGTGCAAGCCGAATTGCGTGCACCTCACCACTGGCGGCGGATTGTCATTGCCAGCGTGTTTGGGACCTATCTAGCGATGATGGCATTCATGGGTGGTTACCGCTACACCGACGCGTCGGTGGCCTCGGTACTGAACGAGACCGCCGCCATGTTCATCATGCTGTTTGCCTGGATGTTCCTGGGGGAGACCCTCAGCCCCCGAAAAATTTCTGGCGTCTGCCTGACCTTCTTTGGTGTGGTATTGATGCTGGTCTGATAGTGGGCGGCCTAATCCTCGGCAATCCCCGAAACCACATTGGTTCCTCGAACCACCTCGACCACCTCAAACTCGCCCTGCGCCGGTGGTTGATCACTGATATGCCACTGCCCATTGGCTGCCTGCCAGCGATACATGACGGTTACCGCACGGTCGTCATTGGGAATCCACTCTGCCACCCACGACGGTTGCTGGTCAGGGTGGCGCCACCAAAAAGCAACGACTGCCACGACAACGAACAGCAAGGTCACTGCTGCTAGCCGTTTCATGGATTGCAATACTGAGCGACTCGACCCTCCGCGGTTCTGATATGCGCCTGTCGCTCTTCCTCAGTGATACGTCGAATATTGGTGCCGTCAGCATTGGGCTCATCAATGCGGGTGTGCGTGGTGTAGAAGGTCAAGGCGCGTTGCGCTTTGCCGCACTCTTCGGCCAACAACTCCCGTTCGCGTGCCTTGGCCCGCCGTTCCTCCGCTTCACGCTTGCGTCGCTCCAGGTAGGTCTCTTCCGGCTCCTCGGCTGCCGCCTCATCCGAGACTGCTTCATCGACCACAGCGGTGTTGTTTGCTGCCTGCGCGCTACCTCCACCAGTTCGTAGCTTCAACCGCTCATAGTCGGCATTTTCCGGTGGCGGCGTGGTGGTGTAATGCGTCACCCCGTCTTCATCGACCCACTTGTAGACCTTGGCTGTTTGCGCAACGGCCGTGATACTGATCAACATCAACACTAGTAAGCTGATCACGCCAATTCTGTTCATTCGCCTCTCCTCAGCCGGGACACCAACATTCCGCCACACGCGCCGCGCCTTGGCGAAAGTGTCACTCTAACTGATACTTGCAACATTTATCAGACTGCTATTATCTCGCTATTCGCCCCTATTGAGCAAAATTCAGCGCATCATGACTGAGACGGAGTTCGAAATTCTGTGGCAAGAGCTAAAACCCAAGGTGAGGGCGATCGCCATTCGCCATGCTGCCTCGGTCCCAGGGTTCGCTGCAGACGACCTGGAACAGGAGATGGCGGTCAAACTATGGCGCGCTTGTGTGGCGAATGAGCAGAAAATCGACAATCTTGCGTCTTATCTATCAAGGATAGCGGCAAATGCGGCTATCGATGTGGTTCGCCGCTCAAAACAACGCAGCCGAGAGGTGCTTGATTCGGAGACGGCGCCCGAGTACGACCTCAGCGAATGTGTGGTTGTTACCGACAACCGCGAATCAAAGGACCTGATCAATCAGGCTCTAGAGGTTGTAGCGGCGCTGCCGGAGAATCGTTGCATTGCGGTGCGGCTGAAGCTTCAAGGGTTTAGCCACGCCGAAATCGCTGAGTTGTCGGGTTGGAGTGAAGACAAGGCACGAAATCTGGCAACACGCGGTATGCATCAATTGCGAGAGCAATTAAAGAATTTGGGATTGAAACGATGAAACTGACTGCTCAACAAATCACTGAATTGGCCACCGGGTCGGCAGCAAGGCGTCGCGCCGCATTGCTGGAAATGGATCCTGCGGATGCCAGAGCACTGTTGTTGGCGACCCGAACGGCAAATGCCGTATCTACTTCAGTTCGCAAATGGCAGTGGTTCGGCTGGATCCACGCCCTGGACCCGCAACGCTGGTTGGCACCCGCTGCCGCAGCAGCCATGCTGGTGATCGCGGTCACCGTAGCCAATTTGCAACCAACCCAGGCGCCGGCGGCTCAGGTCGAAGGTGTATACGCTGATTCGCTGTTCAATTCTGACTTCAACAGTGACCGCATCTACGGACAATCCTTCGATTCCAGCGACGATGAAATCGGCTTCGTTGGCAACTTCGAAGGGGCCGGCTAAGCCACAACGCCGCTGACGACCAACGCCACGCTCACCAAGGGCTGCTCAATACGTTAGACTTGACTGTGCCGGCGCACGGTCAAACGGTTTTGCGCCTGCTCGGCTACCAATCCTGATCAACAACCGACCGGAACTATCCGGCACGCGACGAGCAAAGCGATGGCTTCGACCGAAAACACCGACGACAACGGCACCCGACGGCGCCGTGGCATCTATCTACTGCCCAACCTGCTAACAACAGGCGCGCTTTTTTCAGGATTCTATTCAATCGTCGCCAGTATGGATGGGCGATTTGAAGCTGCGGCCATCGCCATTTTCGTGGCTGCGCTGCTTGATGGCCTTGATGGGCGTGTTGCACGCCTGACCAACACTCAAAGCGAGTTTGGTGTCCAGTACGACAGCTTGTCTGATCTGATCGCCTTCGGGCTGGCACCGGCGCTGGTCATGTATTCATACTCCTTATCCTCGCTGAAAGCAGAGAGCGCGGTGCTCGGCAAGGCGGGCTGGCTTGTCGCCTTCTTGTACGCGGCCTGCGCCGCGCTGCGACTGGCCCGATTCAACACCCAGGCTGGGGTCGCAGACAAACGGTATTTTCAGGGTTTGGCATCGCCTGCCGCTGCCGGTCTGATGATGTCTACGGTCTGGACCTTCTCGGAGTTTGGCATTACTGGCTTGAGTGCAGCATCGTTTGCGTTGCCGGTCACCCTATTGTCGGCGCTACTGATGGTCAGCAATGTCCGTTACTTCAGTTTCAAAGGCTGGCCAGGAAAAGACCACGTACCTTTCCTGTGGATTTTTCTGTTCGTTGTTCTGTTGGTCCTGTTGACCATCGACCCACCGAAAGTATTGCTGGCAGCAACCGCATGCTATGCCCTGTCTGGTCCAATCCTCACAGTCTGGAGCCGTCAACGCCACCGTTCGAGACGAAATGAACGACAACGCGACGCCCAAAACAGCGATGGCTGAGGTCGAGCCGACGACCAAGGCACCACCGGATGCGCAAGCTCAGCTTGCGCTGCTGTCGGACTTGACCCGGGGCTTTGCCTCCTCGCTGGACATTGATGACACCTTAAAAGTAGCGATCGGCCGCATTTGCGATCACTTGGGAGCGGCTGCTGGTTCAGTATTTCTGTTGGACGCTGACACCGACCAACTGGTTTGCCGTGCCTGTTTTGGGCCAGTCGATGTGCTCGGGCTTAGGCTCGACCTCAAGGCAGGATTGGTAGGGCAGACAGCCACCGAGAGCCGCAGCATTATCGTTCAGGATGCCGCGTCGGACCCGCGATTCTCTGAAGTAGTGGATGCCAACACTGGCTTTCAAACGCGCTCGGTCATGTGTGCACCGCTGAAAACAGCAGATCATGTGATCGGCGTCCTTGAAGTGCTCAACAAAGTCGACAATTCACAATTCGACACGGACGACCTCACTTTGCTCGATACGTTGGCGGCGCCGACTGCGCTGTCCATTCACAACGCCATGATGGCCGGCGACCTGGTGCAGCAGCAGCGCATTCGCAAGGAATTGAAGCTGGCGCGTCGGGTACAGCGATCCCTCCTTCCCGAGCGCGAACCACCGCCGTTTCCGATCCTGGGCGTAAATTTGCCGGCGCGTGAAGTCTCAGGCGATTTTTACGATCATTTCAAATTGCCTGATGGCCGCATCGGATTCACTATTGGCGACGTCTCTGGCAAAGGCGTTGATGCCGCTTTTCTGATGGTTCGCGTCACCACCTTACTGCGTTGGGCCGGAAAAGAGGGCCAACCACCGCGACGATGGCTCAAGCGCGTTAACGAAGAAATGTGCGAGATGATCTCCGGTGGCATGTTCGTCTGTGCTGCGGCCGGATACTACGACCCTGCTCGGCGGTTACTGACCTTTGCCAACGCCGGCTTGCCACCGGTGCTGGTCGACGATGGCCAATCGATCGAAGCATTGATTGCTGGTGCACCTCCGTTGGGTATCGTCAGCGGCCTGCAGTTCGAAGAGCATCAGTTACAAATGGATTCCAAGGCCGCCTATTTCACCACCGATGGCGTCGTCGAAGCGCGGTACGACAATGGCCAACTCGGGGTTGATGGGCTGAAGGCCATGATCCGTGATCTGGCCGACCAGCTGCCGCGGCCTCGACTGGGGCAAATGGTTTGGAATCTTCGTGAGCATACTCTCAATGATGACACCACCATCCTGCTCATTGACGACCCGATCGGCGATGTACAAACCTTGGCCAGTATTGGCTTTCACGCCAGTTGCGAAAACCTCAAGCTGGCGCGTGAGGTGGTGGCTGATGCGGTTGCGCAGGCCACGACGGACTGTCCGCATTGCGTGGAAGACCATCTTTTGCTGGTGGTCAATGAAGCCATCGCCAACGTCATCCGCCACGCCTACCGCAACGACCCCGATGGTCGGATCGAGCTGACCATCTACGAGCGACGTGGCAAATTGATTTTTTACCTGCGAGACTATGCGCCAAGGGTTGACGTCAGTCGCATCAAGCCGCGCGATTTGAGCGACTGCCGACCTGGTGGCTTGGGTGTCAACTTTATCGATAGCGTTATGGACAGTTGGGTGTTCACTGTGCCCGAAGACGGCGCAGGAAACCTGCTGATCATGACCAAAGACCTGCGCCGCAGTGCGCAAACGGGGAACGATGAGTAATCGAATAGATTTCAGCGAACACGATCAGTTTTCGGTCGTCGTGGTCGAGGGCGAAGTTGACCTTTCATGGTCGGCAGAGCTGCGAAACGCCGTACTTGAGGCGCTCAAAGGAAGCAACAACCTTCTGGTCGACCTGTCGGCTGTCAGTTACATCGACAGTTCAGGCATCGCCGCACTGGTCGAAGGGCTGCAAACCGCCAAAGCCCAGGGCAAGACCTTCGGACTGGTTAGTGTCAGCGCACCGGCCCGAGCGGTGCTCGAGCTAGCTCGACTTGATCAGGTCTTTGCCATCCATCAAGACCTGGCCGCCGCCGGCAATGCAGCGCAATAGAGGGCGCCGATAGCATGGCCCGCTCCAACCACTTGGGTGCCAGCTGGCGAATATGGCGAGCAGTTGTTCGTCTGTTCGAAGCCTTCGGCTATGTCGGTGCCTTGCTGGTCGAGAGTATGTATTGGCTGATCACCGGCCCGAAACATGGCCAGCGCGTCGGCTGGCGAGCGATTGCCGAACAAATGGTGGAAGTGGGCTTGAAGGCGGTACCGATCGTTGCGGTGCTCTCATTTACGGTGGGACTGAGCCTGGCCATTCAGTTGATTTATACCCTGAGTGAGTTTGGTGCCGAATCGCAGGTCGTGCTGGCCATAGCGACCGGCGTTACGCGCGAGTTTGGGCCACTGATCACCGCCATTTTGGTCGCCGGCCGCACCGCATCGGCGTTGGCGGCTAGAATCGGGTCAATGACCGTTTCGCAAGAGGTTGATGCGCTCAGAGTGATGGGTGTTGAGCCGGTGCGCTACCTCGTTGCGCCGCCACTGCTGGCTTTGTTGGTCATGGTTCCAACACTGACCATTATCTCCGACTTTGTAGGCATCCTGGGTGCCGGCCTGTACAGTTCTGGGGCGCTGGGTTTGTCCCTTACCGCCTATATGCTGGCCAGTCTCGACGCGCTGGCACCGGCGGACGTGTTGCAGGGGCTGGCCAAATCGGTCGTCTTTGGAATGATCATCGCCCTGGTCGGAGTACGTTGTGGTTTTGTAGTCCGCGGCGGTGCCGAAGGCGTAGGTCAGGGCACCACACAAGCGGTCGTCATTGCGATCAGTGCTATTGTCATTACCGACATGATCTTCACCTTCTTCATGAATCGATGAGTGGCTCACCCGTCATAGAGGTCGACCAACTGGTCACCCATTATGGGCGGCGCAAGATCCTCGACGGCGTCGATTTGACGGTCGATGCAGGTGAGATTCGCGTCATCATGGGTGGCAGCGGCTCCGGGAAAAGCACCTTATTGTGGCACTTGCTGGGTCTTTATCGAGCCAGCGCAGGTTCAATTCGTCTGCTCGGAAAAGACACCTCGACGCTGAACCATAGTCAGTGGCGCGACCTGCGCAAGAACCTGGGAGTCAGCTTCCAGGGCGGCGCACTGTTTACCTCTATGACGGTCGGTGACAACGTCGCCATGCCGCTTCGAGAGCACACAGACCTGGACGAGAACACCATTCGGATCATGTCGCGCATGAAGCTCGAGGTGGTCAATCTGGGTGGCTTTCAAGATCTGATGCCAGCGCAGTTGTCGGGCGGTATGATCAAGCGAGCTGCGCTGGCTCGTGCCATCGTCATGGACCCCAAGCTGTTGTTCTTTGATGAGCCCTCAGCTGGCCTCGACCCGGTGGTCGCCGCCGAACTGGATGAGTTAATCCTGAAGCTACGCGATGCGTTTAATATGTCGGTTGTGGTGGTTACCCATGAGCTCGACTCTGCATTCAAGATCGCAGACAAAATCAGCGTGCTGCATGAAGGCAAGGTATTATTGACCGGAACGGTAGACCAAGTGCAGGCCAGCAAAGTGGAACGCGTGCAGGATCTGCTCGGCCGTCGGCCGCGAACGACGGAAGTCGATGCCGATGAATATTTGAAACGACTGACCGAAGAGGAATATGGAGAATACATCCAATCCGTGCGCGGCTAGGCTTGTCAGCACGATCGCACAGGTGAACGCATGAAACGCGCCAACGTCAATTACCTGGCAGCGGGGCTGATGGTGCTGTCTGCGCTCGCCCTGTTGATCGCTGTTCTGTTTCAACTGACAGGCCGCTCAGGCAGTACCGAACGCTACTACATGAACCTCGGGTCGGTGAGCGGGATCAAGTACGGAACGCCGGTGCTTTATGAGGGTTATCGCATCGGTCAGGTCGAGTCGATCGAGCCCACACGCAGCGCGGACGGGCTGAAATTTAGAGTACAGGTGGGCATCGAGAACAATTGGCCCATTCCGGAAGATGCAGTGGCCAGTCCGGCCACAGCAGGATTGCTTTCGGACGTATCATTGGACATCAAGCACGGCGAAAGTAGCCAGTACCTGCAACCCGGCGACGACATCAAGACGGCACCCAACGCCGATATCTTCGTCGCCATGTCGGCCCTGGCCAATGATCTTTCCAGCTTTACCGAAGCGACGCTGACGCCCTTTGTCGAACACTTAGATAGCAGTGTCGATGACCTGGTCGGTGAGCTCGATGAAGAGCTACCCGGAATGATCGAGCAGCTGAAAACGGTCCTCGATGGTGTTGAGCAGTTGGTCGGTTCGGCCAATGAGGTACTCAATCCGGACAGCCAACAAAGCATCAAGGAAATGATCTCGAGCTTGAACGAGACTGCCGGAGAGGTCCAGGTCTTGTCTCGCGACTTTCACGGAACCCGCGAGAACATCGATCAATTGCTGGGCGAGGCCAATGCCATGCTTCAAGAGAACCGTCCACAGGTCAACGCCTTGATCACCGATTTGCGGCTAGCCATATTCAATCTCGGGGAACGACTGGATTCGGTCGGTTATCAGATGGAGGCGGCAAGTCAGAACCTGCAGATTTTTTCCGAGCAAATTCGACAACAACCGAACCGTTTGCTGTTTTCCGATGACGCTGAAGAGGAGTCCTTGTGAAGTCGTTATCAATACGCGCTTGCATCACCAGCGTGCTGTTATTGGCGGTGTCGGCCTGCGGTACATCAGGCGGCAAGGTACCCGAAGACCGCTTCTATCGGCTGCCCGAGCCGGCCATGCAACAGACCGTATCCCGGGTGGCTGATATATTGATCGTCAAGCCGGTCGAGCCGCTGGATGCATTGCGGGCGCAAACGGTCACGCGCACTGACCGTAGCGGCATTGCGCTGGAGCACTACAAGCATCACCGCTGGGCGTCGCCACCGGCACGCCTGGTGCAGGCTCACCTGGTCGCGAACTTGCGCAGAAGTGGACTGGCGGACACGGTGGTGGACAAACCGGTGCTGGGGTCCGATCAACTGACATTGCGACTGCAACTGGAACGATTCGAGCGCGTCATCGATGGTCAGTTGCGATCCGCAGCGGTCACCGTGCGAGCCGAATTGTCCAATGCCGCTGGAAAAGCCCCATTGGGTACCGAGCGCTTCTCGGCCGAGGTATCGGCCAGCAGCGTGGAGATGGAGAACACCATCGTTGCTTTCGGCAAGGCACTGGATCAGGTCAGCGCCGAGCTGGTTTCATGGATCGCACAGGAAAGCACCTCGTCATGAACTCTGCCAACGTGGCCAGATGCGCGCAGGCAATCGGTTTGACGTTATGGGTACGCAACGACCAACAGTTCGCTTTTGAAGCGCCCGCACCGGCAACGAGGCAGGCGCTGTCAACAAATGCAGAACCCGAACAAGAGCCGGCCACCGCATCCACGCAGCCGACCAAATCAATTCACCAGCTGATAAGCAACATCAAGATCGCTGCCGGCAGCTTGTCTGTGGACATCGCCTGCAACGCAGCAAATCAGTTGGTAATCGCGGGAGGCAAGCCAATCTCCGAGCCATTGACTGCGGCAGGCAAGCGGTCAATTTGGCAGCAACTGCAACGGCTTCAATAATCGAGAACCTGGGGATCAGAGCTTTCCTGGCAAGCTAGACACCCGTTTCGTGGACGCTAATTCCCGGCGGTTGCCTCGGATGCGCCAGTGACTCACGCCAACTGGTGTAGATTCCCGCAACAACCAGCAAGGCGACGCCAACAAATAGACTCGGGTGAGCCACATCGCCCCACAGGTAATAGCCGAACAGCAAAGCCCAGATCATCGCTGAATATTCAAACGGCGCGACCAGCGATGCTTCGTGACAGCGAAACGCTTCGGTAACAAAATGTTGGCCCACCGTTGCAGCCACTCCTAGCGCCAACAACCAAAAAGCGTCGCCGACCCAATCGATCACTTGCCAGTTGGGCCATGCCAGAATTCCGGCTCCGAGTGTAACGACCCAGGTGAAGTGAAAAACCAATGCCGCCGTACTTTCCGTGTCAGCCAGTTTTCGAATGGTCAATGCGTTGATCGAGTAGCCTAAAGTGCCTACCGCTGCAGCCAACAGTCCTGACAAAACCCAGCCGTCTGCGCCCGGTCTGACCATGATCAGCACCCCAATGAAGCCCACCCCCATGGCCAACCAGCGATGAATGCCAACCTTTTCACCCAACATCGGGATAGACAAAGCGGCGATGACGAATGGCGACACGAAAAATAGTGCATAGACATTGGCCAGCGGCATCAATCTAAAGGCAAATATGATTGCCGACAGCATGGCGACGCCGATCAGTCCGCGCATCACATGCATGCCGATTCGACTGGTCTTAAAACCACTTCTTCCCTCGCGATAGAGCACGTACGCGACGATTAGAGGTAAGGCCGTCAAGCCACGAAGAAAGGCCACTTGAACGCTGGGGTAGCTATATGACAGGTGCTTCATGACCACATCCATAACTGAGAACGCGAAGGTGGCCAGCACCATGCAGACGATCCCCCGCAGGGGGCTGGCATGGGGCGGGGTTTGGACAGGTGATTCGGTCAACTTGATACCGGTCAGGCGACTGCGCGAACGGTATTGTATAGTGCATCGCATGGGGATCCGCATACTTTGTCTACTGGTACTTGCTTTGCTGTCAGCCTGGCCTGCAGCAAGCACTGGCAACAAGACAGGCCCAGACCCCAGACAACTGATCTCCGATGCATTGACGCACTGGAATGGCAGCACCTCGCGCTTCGTCACCAACATGCGAATTCACCGGCCGGATTGGGAGCGGCGAGTCACCATGCGTATTGTGACCCGCGATACCACCAATTCCCTGGTACGTGTCACCTACCCACCCAAGGAAGCGGGCAATGCCACTTTGCTGGTAGACGGCCGCATGTGGACCTACACCCCACGCCTGAATCGGGTTGTTCGCTTGCCTTCCTCAATGATGAGCCAGAACTGGATGGGTTCGGACTTTTCCAACAACGAAATCGCGCGATCAAGCCAGTTGCTGGAGCATTATGAACTGCGCCTGCTAAGGACCGAAAGCAGCGACCAGCACCTGGTGCATGTCATCGCAGCAATTCCATTCGCCAATGCGCCGGTCGTCTGGGGCAAGTTGGAGCTGCATCTACGAGATGATCACGTGTTGTTGGAGGAAACGTTTTTCGATCAGGCAGGAGCGCCGGTAAAGCGTCTACAAAGCCTGGAAACAGGCGTGTTCGACAACCGTGTGATTTCGACTCGACAACGCATGACTAGCCTTGAGCGGGAAGACCAGTGGACTGAGGTCGAGCTCACCGAGGGTCACTATGACGTCATGCTTGACGATGCCACGTTCACCTTGAGTCAGCTGCGCAACCCAAGTGCTGGCCTGGAGCCTGGTCAGTGACGGTGATGCCGTTGGCTGCCCGACTGGCCTGGCGCAACCTGTGGCGGCGGCCGAAGCGGACCGTATTGATGTTGCTCGCATTGGCGTTCTGCAACGGCGTTCTGGTGTTGCTGATGTCGCTGCAGGTCGCCACCTATGCTGCAATCATCGATGGCACCTTGGGGTTCGGCACCGGCCACGTTCGAATTGAGCACCAGGACCGCCAGGATGCCGATGATATTCGGCTGTCTGTGCCCAACATCACTCACCACTCAGCTCGCCTTCGAGACCAAGCCGGGTTGCGCGCCAGCGCCACTGCTCGGGCCTTTGCCTTGGTCATTAGCGAGAGTCAATCATTGGCCATTCCGGTGCTGGGCAAGGAGGCGGCGTACGAGTCCCTGGTATCCAGTTTGCCAAACCGCATAAAACATGGTCGCTACCTGCGTTCGGGTGCAGCCGAGGCGGTGATCGGGGTTCGGCTGGCCGCACAGCTAAACGTTGAGATTGGTGACGAGCTTACGCTACTGGGCAGTGGAATGGACTACTCTCTGGCAGCGGACGTGTTGACGGTTGTCGGTATCGTCGAATCGGGCTTTGACTCCATCGACAGACTGACCTTGCACATGCCGATCGAGCGATTTGACCTTGCTTTCTCGATGTTGGGCCATGGCCATTGGGTGAGTGTCGTCGGTGATGATGCCCTGCGTTCGACCCAGCTTGTTGACACTTTGCGAAAGCGTTTTGTTGACTTGCAGCAGTCGCCGATCAGGATTGTTGACTGGGACCAATTGGCTCCAGGGCTCAAACAAAGCATCCTCGCCGACATCTCAGCATCCTTCATCATGTATCTGATTCTGATCTTGCTGGTCTCGTTCCACGCTCTGAATGCGCAAATGATGTCGGTGATCGAACGCACCGGAGAGTTTGGCGTCTCGCTGGCGCTTGGGCTGGCACCGGGCAAACTGGCCAGGATTGTAATTCTGGAGAGTTTGTTTATCGGCGTTGCCGCGGCATTGATTGGCATCGTTATCGGCAGCGCTGTTGTCCTCTACCTAAGCGCTACTGGCCTGCAGTTGCCGGGACTGGAAGCGGTGGCCGAACGATTCAATTTGCCACCGCGGCTCTATCCCTACTGGAGCCTTACCGGAGCCCTGATCGGCCCGGTGGCTGTGACTGCGGCATTGTTGTTGGCCACAGTGTGGCCCGCCCAGCGCATTCGAAACTTGCATCCAATTACTGCCATGAAATCCGGCCCGTGTTACACCTGACGCTGGCGTGGCGCAATATTTGGCGAAACCAGCAACGAAGTTGGCTGTTGCTCTCGGCGATCGCGCTAGGCATAGCTGCCACCTTGCTGATGACGGCACTGCTCAGAGGGATGTCGCACAACATGCTCGAAGACAATTTGCAGATTCTTCCCGGCCACCTGCAAATTCAGGCACCCGCATATTTTCAGGACCCATCGCTGCAACACAGCCTGCGCTGGCCCAATACTGATTTGCTCGAGCTTCTTGAGGCCGAACCTGCTGTCACCGGCTGGACACCACGGCTTGTGCGACAGGTGATGGTGCAATCAGAGCGGGTTAACTCCGCTTTGTTGCTTATTGGCGTCGACCCCGAACGTGATGCGATGGTGTCTTTTTTCGCTGAACAGCCTGATTTGCTGCGTAAACTGGTCGACCCAAACGAAGCAAAGGTATTGCTCGGCCGAAGCGCGGTGAAAAGACTGAAAACAGCAGTTGGCCGAAGAATCGTCGTCACCACCCAGGATCATCGAGGCGATCTGGCTGAGAGCGGCCTTACGGTTGTCGGACAGTTCGTAGGTCTGTTCGAGTCGCTGGAAAATCGCTATGCCTTTGCGCATATTGCGACCGTGCAAAGACTCACTGGGCTTGCGAGTTCGGCATCGTTCATTGCCGTGAAAACCGAAGATTATTCGACATTGGAGGGCTTGGGAAAACGGCTCGCTGCCGCCCTTGGTCCTGACCTTCATTTCATATCCTGGCAACAACTAGACCCCTATCTGCAAGGTATTTTGCAACTGATGAATGCAGTCGTCATCATTTGGGCAATAATAGTGTTCATTGCGATGGCCTTTGGTTTGATCAATGCAATGGCCATGGCGGTATTTGAGCGCACCGCCGAGTTCGGTCTGGTACAAGCCCTTGGCTGGCGACCTTCACAGGTGGTTTGGGTAGTTATGCTGGAAGCAATGATGCTGCTGATCATAGGTATTTCCGCGGGTTCGCTATTGGCCTGGGCCATCGCGTTGCCAATGCAGGGCGGAATCGAGTTCGACCTGTTCGCTGAAGGGCTCAAGGCGTTTGGTTCGCGACCTGTGCTCTACCCGACGCTGATATTGAAGGATGTCATCATCATCGATGCCCTGGTCTTGCTTTGCGGTCTGCTGGCCAGCTTGTCACCCGCCTTGAGTGCCTGCCGCCTTAAGCCAACCGACGCAATCCGATCGGCATGAACGAACCCACTCTAAATATGCTGAATGCGAGCAAGTGGTATCACCAGGGCAACTCCCGCATTGCCGGTCTCGACCAAGTATCGCTTCAGTTGCTTCACGGCGAATTCGCATGTCTTTGCGGCCCGTCGGGCTCGGGCAAAACTACGCTGCTAAACGTCGCTGGCGGCCTCGATCAGGTCGAATCGGGGCAAGTCATTGTCGATGGAGAGCACCTGGAGACGATGCGACCGGCGCAGCTGTCAAAACTTCGGCTACAGCGACTTGGGTTTGTGTTTCAGTCCTTGAATCTGATTCCTGTGCTCAGCGCCAGAGAGAACGTAGAATTTGTCATGCAGATGCAAGGCGTGGCCGTCAGCGAGCGCCGCACACGAGCTACAGAAGTGCTTGCGCAAGTGGGTCTTGCCGGGCTGGAAGATCGGCGGCCAGGTGAGCTGTCCGGCGGTCAACAGCAGCGAGTGGCAGTGGCCCGAGCGATCGCCTCACGGCCCGCTTTGATTCTGGCTGATGAACCTACGGCCAACCTGGATTCGAAAACAGCGTCGGAGCTGATGGATCTACTGCTGCGCATTAATCATGAAGATAGAACGACGTTTCTGATTTCTACTCATGACTTGAGGATCACCTCAAAGGCGCAGCGAATACTGAACATCAAAGACGGTAAGTTGGTCAGCGACAGCAGGCAAACCGAGGCATGATTCGACGCTGCTCTGCTCTAGGCCTGGCCGTTTGGCTGGCCGGCTCCAATCCTCAGGTTTGCGCCAGCGATCAGCAGTTCAGTGGATTTATAAAAGCGCGCTACCAGCACGCCACTTTCCCGGAGAGAAGCGCAATCGCCGAGCAGGGCTATGCTGACACCACTGATTTTGGGACCGAGTGGCGCGGAGTCTGGCGCTGGCAAGCCGGACCTGGCTGGTCGTTCGCAGGCGACGTTCAACTGATCGGCGTCCAATCGGACACTTTGGCCTTGTCTGAGTCTGTCAGCGATCCTCGGTTTAGCTTCGCCTCGCCACTGCCATCCGATGACGCTCGGTACTGGGACATGACCACCACCCTGGCGAGCGGAGATGGCGACAAACATGCTGTCATCGGCCGCCTGGATCGACTTTGGGCGGCCTATCGCCATGGCAACGTATCGCTCAAACTTGGGCGCCAGGCCTTGAGTTGGGGCAGCGGCTTGATCTTTACGCCGCTCGATCTGTTCAGCCCGTTTAACCCGTTACAGGTCGATCGGGATTACAAGCCTGGAGACGACATGTTGACCGGCCAGTGGCAACTCGGTGACGACGACTTGCAATGGGCCGCCGTTGCCAGACGCGATGCGGACAGCGGTCAATCCAGCCAAGACCAAAATACGCTGGCGCTGAAGTACCACGCCATTGTCGGCAATACCGAACTGGATGCTCTGGCAGCACAACACTACGGTGAGCCGATGTTGGGATTTGGCATCACCACCGAATGGGCTTCAATCATCTGGCGAGGCGAGGGAACGGTCACCGAGGTGGGCAGGGAAAGAATCTCAACGGCGGTACTTGGCATGACCTGGTCGACCAGTATGGGCCAACGTCCTGTAACTGTTGCGGCAGAGTACTATTACTCGGGTTACGGCCAGGCAGCCAACAACTATGGTCGTACCCGCTTGCTGCTAAACCCACCGTTGTCCGACAGATTGGTTCGTGGCGAATTATTTACTTTGGCTCGGCGTTACGCCGCCGTGTCGGCTTGGGCCGAAATCAATCCGCGCTGGTCGCTAACACCCGTTCTGATTGCAAACCTCGATGACAGCAGTGGTGTCGCTCAAATCAGCTCGCGTTACGATGTAACGGAGTCTCTGGTCGTATTGGGCTCAGTGACCGCACCGATTGGCAGCTTTGGTTCAGAGTACGGCGGGTTTGAATACCGACGAGTGGTCAGAAATGTGGTCATTGCCGACAGCGGGCCGGCTGCCTTCATTCAGTTGGCCTGGTATTACTAGGTCGCCAAATTGCAGCCTCGCGCCTTATATGGACGCATTGCTGTCTACGAGTTTCAAAAAAAAACGGGGCGCCTCAAGCGCCCCGTTCAATAGAGTGGGAGTGTCAGGTCAAGCCGTTAGGCGGCTTTGGATTTGCCCTCTAACAGGGTGCCCTTCTTCTCACCAGAGTTGATTGCGATTTGACGCGGCTTCATCGCGTCAGGCAATTCGCGTCGCAAGTCGATGTGCAGCAGACCGTTGACCAGGCTGGCATCTCTTACTTCAACGTAGTCCGCCAGCTGGAAGCGGCGCTCAAAGGCGCGTTCAGCGATTCCGCGATGAACGAAATTGCGTCCTTCCTCTTTGCTTTCACGCTTGCCAGTGACAATCAACGTGTTGCGGTCAGTGGTGAGCTCAAGGTCGTCTTCGGCAAAACCGGCGACAGCCATGGTGATGCGATACTCGTCATCGCCAGTGAGCTCAATATTGTATGGGGGATACCCGCTTCCAGAATCCGAGCCTTGGCTGGCGGAATCGAGCAGGTTGAACAGACGGTCAAAGCCGATGGCAGACCGATACAGCGGGGAAAAATCAAACGTAGTCATATCACTATTCTCCAATTAAGCAATAGCAAGTTTTAAGGTGCCCACCGACATTCGGCTGGGCGGTCTGTGGTCCCTAAAAGGCGACCACGTAACCTTAGATGGGACTCGTTGAAAAAAGTTTCAAGGGCATTTGTTTGCGCGCAAAAAAAAACGAGAGGTTGGTCTGTAACCAACCTCTCGTTGCCTCCCTGGTGGTAGCTTCATGCATCAAACACCCCTGATGAACAGCTACCTGGCCTCCTTGCCATGCCCCAATTTCAAGCACGCGTCTTCAACCCGCACACTATCTCGCATTTGGCGTGAAGAAAATGTGAAGAACGCGCCTACAACGCGGACGCAATAGCCTCTCTGGTTTGGTCTCGCAGGCGAATCGCTCGGTCGCTACCTTCACCGTGTTTGATCGGTTGATGGAATACCAGCTCCACGCGGCCAGGAAACAGATCCAGCGTCTTGTTGGGCAGTAAACGATTGGTGTGCCGCAAGGTCACGGGCAGTACAGGCAAGTCCAGATCGACAGCCATTCTGAACGCCCCCTTCTTGAATGGCAGAAGCTGGCCAGTGCTGGAGCGCGTGCCCTCCGCAAAGAAAATAATGCACGTGCCGTTTGAAATCTTGTCACGAACTTCGCCGATTGCGGCGCGAGCTGCGTCAGTATTGCGTCGATCTACAAATACATGACCGAGTGCAGCGCAGCCAGAGCCGATGAACGGAACCTTGCGAAGCTCTGCTTTGATCACCCAGCGAAAATCAAGACCGACCCATCCGTACAAGGCAATGATGTCGTACATCGACAGGTGATTGGCAACAATGACATAGGATTGACCGTCGACCAGGTGTTCGCGGCCGGCAACGTGAATCGCCGCAGGTGTTGCAAACGCGATAATACGAGCCCACACCGGTCCAAGCTTGCCGGCAATTCGCGGCCCAACAACGGCCGAGCCGAGCACTACCAAGGTACCGCAAACGACTGTAGCCACCAAGGCCACGGGAATGGCTACCAACCACTTCCAGGGTTGATACAGCCACCAAAGGATGCGGTTTCTCTGTGCCGTCATGGGCAGCAAGTCTAACACCGCTTGATCGGCTTGCGAATCGCCCTGAGCAGCCAGCCGCTGAGCGGTTCGATGTCAGTCGAAATCGTGGTCGTTTGGAGTGATCGATGTTGATCCCGAAATACGCCGGGTCTCGACATGCCCTGATGCTGATGTCCGAACCACTCGACAGTCATGGTCACTGATGGAGTTGTTTACGCAAACCACATGTGCAGTGCCAGGCTGATCTTGCACGTGCATCGCGCCGGTAGCATCGAAAGAGAACCGTCTGTTGCCGGTGTCGCTGCCACGAATGGTCACACTTCCCGAGCTTGGAGAGGCGACGCGCAGCAAAATGTCGCCTTCGGCAGGCTCAAAGATGTGATCGGTATCGTTGTTGGTATAAATCAACCAACCCTCTTCGTAAGCACGATTGGCCGCCCCTGTTCCGCAGGTGCAGTTGCCACCCTGGGTACATGCGGTCGCCACGGTATCAAATCGACACATGCTGACCATGATGCTGCGGTTGATCGCTTGCGACCTGGCGAACTGTATGTCACCGACGAAACGATTGGTCTCGTCGGTGACCTGAGCATTGTTGGTAAAGGTGACAAAGCTCGGCACGCCAATGGCGATGACGACGCCGAGCAATATCAAACTGATCAACAATTCAATGAGCGTCAAGCCACGTTGAAAACGCCTTGTCGCCTTGCCATGTGTTGCTGTGATGTTCATCGGCCCTATTCGAAGTTGTGTTTCTGACGCCATGAACGTCGATGGTGCTCAACACCTGCGGCTTTCGGTTGGCAAACGCCACCCGGACAATCGCCATCACCATCGCCCGCCGTGGTAATCAGAATCGTATCATCTCCGACACCACGAACAACCGTTGAGGTCACACCAACAACCACGTCCTGGAACTCAAGACCTACCGCCATGGCACCACCGGACAACAAATCTCCGCTGTCAATAACACCATCACCGTTGAAATCAATCGGTGCATCGACATTACTCGGGTCATCTGGGCCAGTCCCAGCCGGTCCGCCACTGCGGTAGTCGACAGCCATCAGGAAACTGGTCCCACCCGGCTCGCATGGATTGAGGGTGTTTGGTATCAGCGTTGGGAACAACACCAGGTTGCCTCTGAACTGGGCGTTGGACACCACACGTTCGCCTGCCGTCAAATCGATATACCAACCATCGTTTGAGCTATCGATGGCAAAGTCCTCGCCATCTGGATCGGTCAACCCTCGAACCGTCTCGGTTCCCAAAGTCACCGATGAAGTCAACGTACGCTGGTCGAGATCCGAACGATCAATAGCGCAACTCGTTGAGCTACACCCGACGTTGCGGTCGCGGATTCCGTAGAACGTTTGCGTTGGAATCAACGGTGTCTGATCGTCTGGCTCAATGTATTTGCCAGTGCCAAACAGCACCATCAAATCCGAATTGCCGAGACCAAGATCCGAGAACTCTACGCGAGGTCGTGCCAAGATCGGTTGAAGGTTGGTTGACGTTGCAGAGGCACCATCGCTAGACGCCGCGAACAGTGGCAAGCCGCCATTGGCCACACCCCACAGCAATGGGTTCTCAGATGAAATGTCAAACTCCCACATATTGCCGTACAGGTCGCCCGCATAAACGATGTCACCAACGTCATCGGTGTCGTAGTCGACCACGGTTGGTGCACTAAGTCCATTTGGACGAGACAGGCCCAGCGGATCGGTCTGCACTCCGGTGTCAATCTTGCGGATCACCTCTCCGGTTTCCGCATTCAAGACAAACAGTACCGCATTACCACTTCCGATATTGCCATCGGGTTCTGTTGAGTTGTAACCATTGCCAACAAACACGCCCCAGTTGGCGCTACCGGCTGAACCATCGTCGCTATGCGGCGCATGGAATCGCGCAATGTAGGGCTCGCCATAGGAATAGCCCATGTCGGCATCATCAGCATCACTGAACTCCCACAGCACCTTGGCGCCAATAGCGGCTGCGGTCGGGCTATCACCTGGGTGCTCCGTCACATCAATACCGTAGTACAACTGGCCACCGTGGCGCATGCCACCGACCAATAATGTGCGCCACCCTGTACCAGTTTCCACGAAATAGACATCACGAGTCGTAGGTGTTAAATCGACAAAGCTCTCGTAGGTCCAGTTCGGAATCGTGGTATTGAACAAGCGCGTATGAACGGCCGATGGCGCGTACGCCCACTTTTCTTCACCGGATTCGGCATCGAACGCGTGCAAGAAGCCATCATTCCCGCCGACGTATACCATGCCGGCACGGTCGGCGTTATCCGCCCGGAACTTCGAGTACATGGCATCATCGCTGGCGTTCTCTGGTGCACCGGTATCGGACTGGTCTTCCGGGAAACTTCCACTGTCGCGATAGACTTCTCGAGGCGCGAACACAGGATGCGCTTCAGAGTGGATCACAGCGCCCAGCACCGAGCCACGGTCCCTGAACAAGCCGCCTGCAGAGGTCTCCATTGAGCGGTCGCCACGCAAGTAATCGACGCGCTCCGAACCAAGACCATCTAGGTCATCGAACAAGGTTTGCAGCAAGCTGGGGAAGTTGGACCAAGTAAACTCTACGGTGTTGGCTCCACCATCAAAGGAGGTGAGCAACAAACGGGTCGCCGGGTCCCTGGCATCCAAAAGCTCCGCGGCGTTCCACTCGGTGACGAAATCACCGGTGGTGTCGTCAACCACGAACTGTCCGGTCTCATCAACCTGAATCGCGTCAACCGCCCCTGACCAGTCACTGGAGTCAAATCCAGTTCCGTACGCCGTTGTACCACCCTGTCGAATCACGCCTGTCGCCAGGGAGATACCACTGGCTGTTCCGACTCGCTCGAGGATTTCCAGGAAGGTCCGGTTAAGCTCCTCTTTCAAGGTTAAGGCGTTGGTGACCAGGAAATAGTTGTCGGGATCGCCATCGCCATCCTCGTCCCACTCTTCGTCCAGGTCAGGCAGGTTGTTGTCGTTGGAGTCAATAAACCCACCCCACTTCGCGGCGTACCAAAGCGGTCCTTTCAACAAGGTTGCCCCATCGGTTGAGCCCGGTGTAAACGTTCGCGTGGTGGTGGTCGGCAGTGCGACGTCATCATCCCAATCACTAGCCGTGCCAGGCAATACGCCAGGGGGGGTGTCGAGACGGTAATCAGGGTCGCTGCCAGCGCCGGTATCAAGATCTCGAACCTCGAGATAGGTGCCGTCGGCCGTTGTTCCTGAAATCACATAGCCGGCATGCTGCTGGATACAGCCAGCGGCGTATTCGCTGTTCAGGCCTACGGTTACTGTGCCGTCATCGTTAAGGCGATAGGCATAACGCACAATCATGTCCATGTCGTGATCGGCGCCCTGCTCAACGTCCTCATAGTTGATACGGAAAGCACCAGAGGTAGGTCCAATGCTCTCGACATAAAAATCGGTAATGGTATTGGTCGGCTGAAACGGGCCGGTGCCGCTGACGCCAAGGCAACCACCAACCGATTTGGCAAATGGCACCATGGTCACGGTCCCGGCATCGGTGGGGATTTCAATCCGCGGCAAGGGTGAGGCCAGCGCCACTGCGAACGTGTCGATCTTTTGATCGTCTACCGCATCGTTGATGTCGTTGATCAAACCATAGTAACCAACCGACGCCGAGTAGTAGCTGCCTTCCTTGGTTGGCTCTTCAGGTGACAAGCCGCGAATGCTGCCCAGGCCGGCCACTGTTTTCGGCGTTGGGCCACTGTCTTCGGTAGCGCCAGACTGACCAATAAAACGCAGCGTGCCATCAATGTCACCCTCATTTGAGGAGATGGTGTTGGCCAGGGTCTTGACATCGATATCCGCCAGCGGCGTTGAAGTGGGAGCGACCAGACCCGAGCCAAACTCGGAGTCGACCCCTGGCAATAGATCAGAGTCATAGTTCGGGTTGATGTCAGAGATCACCAGGTTGAATGGCTTGGCGCATTCGGACGCACCACCGCCACCGGACGCGACGTCCAGGTACGGGTTTTTCCAGGCCGGCAGTGGCAGGCCTAGTGCCGCATCCTCATTGCCCGTGGCGCTAATGTTGTATTCCGGGGTTGGCGCCGCCTGGCCAGCGAAGTAGCGCAGACCTTCATACATCATTTCGGCAATCGGGTTACCCCAGTCCTGCATCTCACCTGCAGTGATGGCCCGTGTTGTGATCCAGGCACTACCACCCGATGGAGGGCCTTCGTATTGGTAGCCGCTGTACTGAAATTCCGCAATGCGCAACTTGTCCATGGTATCGACGATGCCACCGTTGGTCGGGGCGATAAATTGGCCAGTAGCAGCGTTGATTTCGTCGGTAAACAGGCCGATGTTCTTGCGCAACACACCACCCTGCGTGTTTTTCTCATAGCTACCAGTCAACAAACCAAACCACATTGACTCGTTCTCACCGAAGTCCTGCAGAATCCCGGAGGGTTTGTAGACCACGTTGCCGAGTGCGTCCTCGTACTTCAGGCAGTCGCTTTCCAGCATGCCGGCAACACAGACCTGCGTGCGAACAATGTAGTCAGTCATTGTCGAGGCAGGCGTCGGTCCGGTGTCATAGTAGAGTTCGTAAGAATCGCCACCGGTCCACTCCTGGTGGAAATACTCGATGGTGTGAATACCTTCGGCCAGGGTGACCGAGCCCGTATGCGATCCACGGGTGTTGGTTTGGCCATGACCGCCATACCAGTTGGCAATGATATTGCCGTTGATCTTCAGTTCCTGTGCGTCATCACCATTGACGTCAAAGGTGTAGGTGCCGCCGCCGGCAGGAACGATTAAATTACCGGTAGTGATCGCCATGTATTTGGCGTGACCGGACTCATCGTTGTCTGCGCAAGCACCGGCGACTGCAGGGTTGCCCGACTGGTCAATGATGCTTGGCATCGTTGTACCGCAATAGTATGCAGAGGACGAACCGCCACCAAATGTCGTGCGCATGGTCGCCACTTCCGACGCATTGTCAGGCGTAGTCTCCGACGAGGTTGTGATGTCATAGACGTTGGTCTCAAGGTTGGCCAGCCCAAAGCTGGTGCCATCAGACGCCGGTACGATGGCATAGGAGCCACTGGAGGCTGGCGTTGCACAATTCGGTCCACTGCCGCCATGAATACATCGGGTGCCCGCAACCGGCCGCTCAATTGATACCCATTCCCACACTCGGTACGCACTATTGTCCAATACGCGCATCATTGGCGGACTGGTCTCACTGGTTAAGGTGACATTGGCAAACAGGTGGCGTTTGTCAGTGTCAGGCAAGGCCAGCGGTGTATATTCGGAGATGTCATAGCCGTCATTGGCAACGCTGCTGTACTCTTTGCCCCAGGTATGCGCGTCTTGTGGAACGAACGAGCGCTCAAGCACTGTAGCCGTGGTTGAGTCAGTCGAACGCTTTCCGCCGTACATGACCTTGCGCAACGCATCCATGCGTGAGGTGGTGACGTAGTTGAGGAAATCTCCACTCCACTGCCCGGAACATTTCTTGTTGCTGGTCGTTGCCGCTGGTACGAACTTGGCACCATCGTAGGTGTAACATTTGTAGGAGTCGAAATAGCCGAAGTAATCGATCTCGTCGGGCTTATAGCCAACGTCCAGATCACCGTCACCATCAAGGTCGGCCGTGTCATTGTAGGCCTCATAAGACAGCTTGTGGTTTTTGCCCAGTGTCAACAAGGTCAACGGAGCCACCTTGGTTTCCTTCAGGAACAGTGGCGTATCGGATAGATCCAGAATAGCGGCATTGGCCGATGAGAATGCCGCACAGCCTCCCCACAACAGTCCCGCCGTTAGCCCTTTGATTGTCAGTTTCATACCATGTCTCCAGCTGCCAGACAGCTTGGGATAAATGACTTCTGCTCAAACAACATCATGAGATGCAGTCCAGAACGAAAGTGCTTTGGGTCAATACGTATTCGTTGCCAGTCGGGCCAGTGCCGCGCGCAGTGATGCGATAACGCGTATAGGACACGTCACCTGTACCGGCGATGCCGCCGTGCGCCTCCGCAACAGCTGACGACAGCGGCGGCAGCTCCTCGATAACATAGCGAGGGTTGGACGATAACGTTGAACCGGTAACCGCAGCGAAGTCGAAGGCTGGGGTTGCGCCAACGCCGGTCGGCCAGGCATGGTCATACCAAAATGACTGGATCTGCCCCGACGCGTGGTCGGCGTCCAGTCCCTGCATGTCCCACATGCGATCACTGCTGCTAGGGTCCGGCGGCGGGCACTCAAGATCCAGCAACCAGGTCTCGCCGGCACGAAGGGCACTTTCACTGGCATTGAAGGCCATCACAGAGCCCTGAAAACTACCGGCCATTCGCTCTTGCAACAGCGTCGTGTTCATCGCCGAAACACCGAGAATGGCGAAAATAATCAACACCAACAGACCTACGATCAGTGCAACACCGTCTTGCCGTTGAGTCGAAACGATTGGTTGGGCACGATTGTTCATGCGTTCATGTTCCTGAAGCTAATAACAGCTTGAAACTCGCGGCGGAGCAAGCCATCGGGATTGTCGTCATCACACGTATCTGCGTCCGCGTCATCTTCGCAGCGCGGGATGCCGTCGGGTGGCGTGAAGTTGGTGTTCATATAGGTGAAAGGCTGGTTGGTGGCGGAACCAATCGGGTTCACCGTCGACATCAAAATGTTGACCTCGACACTAACCACTTGCCGCCAAAGGCAACCCGCCGAACCACAATTGCCGACGCTCTCGTCTTCAATTTCTGCGGCGGTCAAAAAAGCCGTCTGACAGGAAATGATGGCACCGGTGACCGGGTCAGCCGGGCAGGTATCACGACGATCGACACCGTAACGAAAGTCCAGTCGATCAACGCCGGGGACCAGTTCCTGGTCATTGCCATTGCGGACCCGTCGCAACGTTGAGTATTTGTCACCGGTAACCGCGTCCTCGCGAAAGGCGATGTAGTAACTGGTACTAGTCAATTCAAAGATACGCGCATCTTCGCTGCGGCCATACGCCTTTGACAGCGAAGGCGGGCTACCGACATTGCCGCTCCCAGAAAAATCGATCAACACCGGGGCCGTGCCAGATGTGCTGCTGACTTCGAAAATATCTGCCTCGTCGCAGTCCGCAACCACCAATACGTCGCCATTGCTGTACGACACCGCAGCGCCATTGGGCTTGGTCGACGATACCGGCACCGGCGCCGTTGGATCGGCCATGTCCGCGGCCAGGATCTGCCCTTCACTGCCGAAATAGCGCATGGTCAGCACATCTGTACCGAACGCTCGCTCACCATCAGAAGTGCCATGATCATCAGGCACATCCAGGTAGTCCGGCACGACTGGATCACAATCACCGTCCGTGAAATTGCACTCATGCCCTTGAATGAAGTAGCTGTTGGGAAGCTGATAACTGGTGCCAGTGGTATTCGGCAAGGCAGGTATGCCCGCTATTGAGCCGTCAGTCGGCACCCCTTCAATGGCAGCGGCGACAAGTACGCGTGGTGAATTTCGCAGGTCCGGCTTGCCAGGTTTATTGTTGAACGAGCTGCAGTACCGGTGAGATGACATCCGGATGTCCCTGGACATTGTTTCCAGCGCGAACCGCACATTCTCCTGCAGACGCGCGATCTCCTGACCTTCGTTGTAAACAATGTTGACGCTTGAAAACAGCGTAATCATGCCAAGCATCAAGAAAACGCCCAGCACCAGGCCAAGCATCAGCTCAACGATGGTGAAACCACGTTGCAAGCGAACAGAGCTAGTAGTCATGTGCAATTTCATCCTCATGGGTGTGTCGCCAACACGACAGTCTGTGTGCCAGCGGTGTTGCCATCGTCGGTCGCCGCTTCGATCCATTGCACAGTAATGAGAAACACCTCTGGGTCTGTGTTTTGCGCGGTGACACTGCCCTGACCATTGGGCAAGCTCTGATTAATCATGCGCTTCCACTCAAACTCATCATTGGCTGCCAGTGCGTCAAAGTCACACGGGGCGTCCCAATCACAGTCGGCCGCAGTGCCCCCACTGGACCCCAGCGCAATGGCATCGTATTCACCCTCATCCGCACCATCGAGGTTGGCGCGGATGCGTTCCGCCATGTTGTTGGCCAGGAACACCGCCTGGGTTCGAAGGTATGCAGAGTTATTGTCGCGGATCGATGTTGCCATCAGCGCCGCCGTACCGATCATGCCGATACCGAACACCACTAGCGCAATCATCACCTCCAACAAAGAGGCTCCGGTCTGCTTCGCAACTTGTCGTGACATGTTGTTGAACCTGGATTTCGATGGTTTCACATTAACTGCTTTTAATTTCGATTAGAATGTAGATGTGAGTTAGCGGCACGCTTGTTCCGACGAACGGTACAGACGAACAGTCGGGCAACGAGCCGACGGTAGGCAAGTGCGAAAATACAACCCGAAGATCACACTATTCTTGATTGGCAACTGATATGAACAATCGCAACTTTTCTCGCGGATTTACCATGATCGAATTGATGATTGTAATCATCATCATGGTGATCATCATTTCCTTCGCGTATCCGGCGTACAACGACCAGATTCGCAAGTCCCGGCGTGCGGAAGCGACCGGCAAGCTGCTGGAAGTAGCCGGCGCTCAGGAGCGGTTCTTTACACGCAACAACGCCTACGCGGCGAACATGACCGCGCTGGGCTACGGTGCCGACAACGAACCGACAGCCAACGGCCATTACCTGGTATCAACCGCCCGGGTGGTCAACCCCCCGTCCTACACCATCACGGCAACCCCCCAGGGTGATCAGGCCAATGATGCTCTGTGCGCCAATTTAACCCTCAACAGCTTGGGCCAAAAAGGCGAAACCGGAACCGGACAGGTCAAGGACTGCTGGTAGCAGGCATACTGATAGCCGCCTTTAGGGATCTGCTCAACGAGTCGAGGGTGAACGGCTTTTGCAAGAATACCGGCCTGGACTTCTGAGGCCAGTCAGCTAGTGCTTGTTGCATAGGGTAGCCACTGACGACCACCACTTGCGGCCCATGTTGCAACCTGCGAATTTCTTCGACGATATGCCTGCCATCGATACCCGGCATAACCAGATCAACAATGGCGATATCGTATGCCCCGGGGCCGAATTTGACACGACCAAGACCGGCAGCACCGTCCTCCGCCGTTTCG